>CAYJVT010000001.1:0-2272 GCA_964373695.1 uncultured archaeon
TTTCGGCGGCAGTAATTGCGTCAGTCGCTATAGCATCAGCATCAATAGCTGCAGTAGCGATTTCGGAAGCGCCGATAGCGTCGGCTGCGATATTTGCAGCTGCGATAGCGTTAGAAGCTAATACAACTCCAATACTCGTTAGGTACAGCGACAGACTTCTTAAACTATCACTAGACGAATTGAAACCGGTACCGCTAATATTAATCAGGTACAGCGTCAGATTTCTTAAACTATCATTAGACTTATTGAAATCAGTACCTCTCATATCACTTAAATTACCCAGAACAAGAAGCTGATTAGCTATTGTTGCATCCCCTCCGGCGGTATCTGCATATGCCTTGGTGGCTGCATCTGAATCAGCAGTCGGTGTGGCCAAATCCCTAATTCTATTATTTCCTACAGATATGCCTAGCGCTGTGAGGTTGCCTCTTACGTTCATCACGGAGAAGTCTCCGTAACTTGAGGAGTTGACGCCCTGCGTTGTTATCAGCCCTCGCGCGTTCAGGCTCAAAACATCTGCCCATCCGCTCGCATTGTAGTTGCCTGACGAGATGTTTGCTGACGTGAGATACAGTGCACGCCATGTCAGCCTGCTCAAGCCGATGTCAAAATTGTTGTTGATGCTCGGATACAAGCCGCCGGTGATGTTGATGTTCGTGATATCCTGAACGGTGATGTTGCCTGTGAGGAATATGGAGCCGTTCATGAACAGGTCGCCGTCCGTGTTGAGCGTGATGCCGCCGGCGCCGTATCCGCCGCCTATCAGGATGTTGCCCGACGCTGTTATCTGATCCCCGAATCTGGACGTGCTCCTGACGTTGAGTGTGCTGAAGTCGCCGAAGTATCCCGAAGCGTTAAGATTTCCTGAAAGGATGCCGCCTGTATTATTGAACTTCGTGCCTATTGCCTGCGCCAGTGTCGTGTTGTCGGCTGACTGCCTCGTGTTGAGGATTGCCAACGAGCTGTTGACTGCAGTAAGGTTCGAGGAAAGGACGCCTGAATTTGTGTTTACGGTGTCTATCCTGTTGCTGACAGTCGTGTTGTCGGCGCTCTGCCTCGTGTCCAGATTGGTGATGGAAGTGTTCACTGCAGTCAGGTTCGACGAGAGCACGTTCAGCCTCGCCTCTATCGTTCCCCCGCTGGAGATGTTTATTTCCGTGGCATCCAGGGGGCCGGAAGTCGGGTAGAAGGGCTGCCTGCCGGAGCCGACGCCTGCTCCTATGACCGATATGCTGCCTATGCGGAGCTCCATCCAGTAGCGGGTATTATATAGAAGGTTTAATGATGAGGAGTTGCCGGCCACTACATTGAATGTTCCGTTGAATATCGCGCTGGTGAAGTTCTCCTCGTACGTCAGGACGCCGCCTGTCGGCGCCGTGTATATGCGCAGTGTGACGTCGCCGGAAGACAGCAACTGGCCTGTAGTCGAGTTCACTGCCCTTCCCTGAAGGGCTATTATGTTCTGCGAGGCGGCCTGCACTGCGAAAGCTAGGGATAATAAAATGAGAGCTGCCGCCAGATACCTGACCATTTTCATCTATTTTATTCATGTAAAGAGGCGGTATATATAGGTTTTTCAGTAAATCATATGCTTTAAAATGAAAAACTCAGGGCCGAATTCGGTGTAAGAATAATACACCCAAAGGGCTTACTTTAGCTTCTTATGAATAGACCTATGTATGGCTTTGGCTTCCTTAAAGACCCCTCTTTTTTCCAGCTTGTCAAACAAATCGTTTAGCTCTTTCTCGGCCTTCCTTTTTTCTTCAGTTGACATCCCATCTTCTTTGTATACCCACGACTAAAGTCGTGGGTTTGTTGGAAGATGGTATCCAGAAGGCGTCTTTAATACATGCCGCCTGAAGGCGGCAGTTTTGGACGCCTTCAAGATAAGCATATTGCCGAATGGGATGATTTAAATCTTACCCTACAACCAGCACATTCCCGGCCACATCATATATGCGTGCGGTTATGTTGTATGTGCCGTCCGCTACGTTGGTGGTGTCCCAGTTGATGCCGTAAGGGCTGCTGCTATCAGAGCCAATAAGCGTGCTGTCATAGTACCACTCGACACGGCTCACGCCGCTCGAGGCGTCCGTGGCTGTGACATTGAGCGGTATTATGCCTTTCGCATATTGGGTGCCGTTCACCGTCACCGTGGGGTTTATTATTAGGGTGCCTGTCGGCGGTACTGTATCAAGAGATAATACTAAAGTAGCAGAAACGTTCATATTCCCTACTGTGTCATTAGCCCATACACGAAGGGTGTTGCTTC
>CAYJVT010000001.1:2372-101772 GCA_964373695.1 uncultured archaeon
TGGCTCGTTGAAGGTCGCGTTGACCGTTTGATTTGATATTGATACTGTGGTATTCCCGATGACACTTATCGTGATTGTCGGTGGTATGGTATCAAGAGATAATACTAAAGTAGCCGAAACGTTCATATTCCCTACTGTGTCATTAGCCCATACACGAAGGGTGTTGCTTCCTTCAGCAAGAATCACGGATGTGTTGGTGTTGCACTTGAAAGTTGCGTTCACTCCGTTGAGTTCCCTGAAGCATCTGTCAACTGGCTCGTTGAAGGTCGCGTTGACCGTTTGATTTGATATTGATACTGTGGTATTCGTTGGGTTATTTATCGTGATTGTCGGTGGGGTGTGGTCTATAAGCACCGCATCAGCCTGTGTATTCTGCACCGATTGCAGGATGTTGTCTATGAGAGTGATGCGGAGCGTGTAATATCCTTCTGTCGCCGCCGAGCTGATGGCGCATGACGTGGAAATGTTTATGCCTACGCCTCCGGTGAGGCTTGTATTCGTCCTGTAGCATATCTGCGTCGAGCCGTTGTACACCTCTATACTGTAGTTCCTCGGATTCGCTTCTATGTATGAGAAGTTAACGCTGAGGTTGCCGCCGGCCTTCGCGTATCCTACAGAAGTCGTGTTGGGTATCGGGTTGAATATGAGAGGTTCCAAGGAATCATATGAAAATGAAACCGTGCTTTGTGTCGAGAAGCTGCTGCCTTCGCATTCGTTGTTCAGGTCTTCCGCATAAAGATATATGTTACACGTGCCGTCGCTGCATCCTGCTGCACTTGCGGTAAAGCTGCATGAGCTGTTGCCGTTGCTCCCTGCCGTGCCGCCGGTGCACAGAAGCGTGCCCTTGTCGGTCCCGTTGTAGGCCTTCATCCTGACGTTGTCCGTGTCGTTGTCCGCTATAACAGCGCCCACGGTCACGGTGTTGCTGGAATTGGCTATGCTGGGCGTTATCGACGCCTGCACGACGGAGGGCGGCCTGTTGATTATGCAGAATATGCCGCCGTAAAGCCTGATGGAGGCGCTTTCCTTCACGGCAAGCGTGTTTATCACCGAGACGTTCAGGCCGCTGGAATCCTCGTGGCCTCCTACATTACCCGATTGCCCTTCTATGGAAAAGCCTCCTCCTGTCCCGCTTAATGCCATGGTTACCGGGATTAGAATTAAAATGAACGATAATATTACTATTGCAGGTTTCATTGATATTATTATTGAATAAGTCCAATATAAACATTTTTGTGGTGGTTATGTCGTTCAAGGACTTCTCCTCGGAGATGCAGAAGCTTATCAGGGAAAGGGGTTTCATAGAGCCAACGCTCCCCCAGAAGATGGGCATTCCTGAGATAGTGAAAGGCAGCAACGTGCTCATACTTGCGGCGACCGGACACGGAAAGACCGAGAGTGCCATGCTTCCTCTTCTTGACAGGATGCACACGGAGAAGTCGCCGCCGATAACCGTCCTTTACATAAACCCGCTCCGGGCGCTGTCCCGTGACCTCCTTGACAGGCTGTTCTGGTGGGCAGACAAGCTGGAAATAGACATAGCGGTAAGGCATGGGGACACCACGAAAACAGAGCGTTCTGAACAATCAGACCATCCCCCCCATTGTTTGATAACCACGCCGGAAACTCTTGGCATCCTGCTGGTCTCCAAGAAGATGAGGGAGCACCTGAGGAACGTCAGACATGTTATTATCGACGAAGTCCATGAAATGGCCGGCAACAAGCGCGGCGTACATCTTTCTCTCCTTCTGGAACGCCTGAGGAATTTGTGCGGCCAGTTCCAAGTCATCGGCCTGTCGGCAACTGTCGGTCATCCCGAGAAAATCGCGAAGACGCTGGCGCCGGACATGAAGATCATACGTGCCGAGTCGGAGAAGGAGTACGACATAAAGGTTGAAGTGCCTGATTGCGGCGGCGACAGGGCCGAGGAGCTCTTCATAAACAAGAGCACTCTGGCAAGGATGCTTCGCATCCGAGAGCTTATCAACGAGCACAAGTCCGTCCTGGCGTTCACCAACACGCGCCAGACCGCTGAAATCCTGTCATCACGTTTCGCTATCCTCGACAAGGAGATGAAGCAGGAGGTATATCACGGCTCGCTGTCCAGGGAAAAGCGCCTGGAAAGCGAAAAACGGTTCAAGTCACAGCAGATAAAAACCCTAATCACCACATCGTCACTTGAGCTCGGCATAGACATCGGCTCCATTGACATGGTGATACAGTACCTTTCGCCGCGCCAGGTCACCAAGCTGCTTCAGAGGGTCGGCCGCGCAGGCCACAGGGTCGGCGAGAAAAGCGTAGGGATAATACTTTCCGGCGAGGAGGACACTTTCGAGTCTTCTGTCATAGCCAGAAAAGCGGTAGCGAAGGAGCTGGAGGACATAAGGGTGCATGAGGGCGCGCTTGACGTCCTTGCGATGCAGATAATAGGGATGGCCATAGAGGAATATGGCGTGCCTTCTGAAAAGGTGTTTGAGACTGCAAAGCGCTCATACCATTTCAGCGGCATGAGTTGGGAGGCGTTTGAAAGGCTCCTCAAGTTCCTTGCCTCGATGAAGCTCGTCTTCCTCGAGCCAATGAAGCGCGGGCATTCGATAAAGCGCAGCAGGAAGGGGTTCCAGTTCCATTTCGAGAACCTCAGCACCATACCGGACACCAGGCAGCTGCGCGTCATCAGCATAGTGGAGAACGAGCCTGTGGGCAGCCTGGACGAGGCTTTCGTTGCGGAGCACGGCGAGACGGGAAGCACCTTCATAGTGGGCGGCCGTGCGTGGAAAGTCATTCAGGTGGAAGAAAGCAGGGTGATAGTGGAGCCCATCGACGACGCCGAGTCCGCGATACCTGCGTGGGAGGGCGAGCTCATACCAGTGCCTTTCGACGTGGCGCAGGAAGTCGGCAGGATGAGGCGCAGGCTTGACATAGGAAAGTACCCCGTAGACAAAAACGCCGAAAAGGAGATGCGCTCCATAATAAAGAAGCAGGGCTCCATGCCCACTGAAAGCGAGTTCCTGGTGGAGGACTACAAGGACTTCATAATAATACACTCGTGCTGCGGCACCATGATCAACGACACAATAGCCAGATACATAGCCGCGGAGCTCACCGCACAGACCGGCGTCGCAGTGAACATAAAGAACGACCCTTACCGCATAATGCTCCAGACGCTGGCGAAGCCGTCAGACGTCATGAAAATTCTCAAGAACTCGTCGAAACTGAAGGAAACGCTTGATATCGCGATATCCCAGTCCTCGCTTTTCAAGTACAGGTTCCTTCACGTCGCCAGGCGCTTCGGCGTCATATCGAAGAAGGCGAGATTCGACAGGCTCAGCATGAGCAAGGTGATATCGCAGTTCCACGGAACGCCGGTATATGACGAGACCATGAGGGAGATATTCCTGGACAAGATGGACATCGGCGGCGCGGAGCGCATACTTGGCGGGATAAAGGAGGGCAGGATAAAGCTGAAATACAGGAAGGGGCTGTCGTATCTTGGCGAGCTCGGGCTTGTCCACCAGTTCTCGGAGGTCATGAAGCCCAGGCGCCCCGAGGGCGAGATATTCAAGGCTTTCCGCAACCGCCTCATGCACACCAGAGTCCGGATACTATGCACCAGATGCTGGGACTACACCGCCATGAGGGAGGTCAAGGATTTCGACGAGCAGCCGGTATGCCCCAAGTGCAACTCCGTCCTGCTGGCAGTGACAAGGGGCAGGAGGGAGGTCGAGCCCGGCAAGCTCCAGAAGAAGGAGAAGGACGAGCTCAAGCGCTCGGCGGACCTCATGGTGACTTACGGGAGGAAATACATATTCACGAGGGCCGGCATAGGCGTCGGCATAGAGACTGCAGCACGCATACTTTCGCGGCTGCCGAAGGACGAGGAGCAGCTCCTGAAATACATCTACGAGGAGGAGAAGACCTTCGCCCGCACGAAGATATACTGGAAAGCCTGAAATACGGAGAACGACAAATAGATAAAATGAAGTTCTGCCTCCTGGACGCGGATTACGGGGTGCGCGCCGGCAAGCCTGTCATCATGCTGATAGGAGTCGACGCAAAGGGCAAGCGCGTCGTCGTTGAGGACTCTTTCCTCCCTTACTTCTATGCGACCAAAGCCGTGAAGGCTCCGAATGTCGTGAAGACCGAGAAAGTCGGTATGAAGCTGGGTGGGAAGGAGCGGAGCCTTGTAAAGATATACGTCAACCTCCCGCAGAACGTTCAGAAGGTAAGGGATGCCGTGAAGGGGCATGCGGACTGCTACGAATATTCGCTCAACTTCTACAAAAGATACCTTATCGACAGGGGCTTTTACCCTCTGGACTGGCTCTCCGTGAAAGGCGGCCGTGTAGAGAAATCATCCGGCGGCAGCCCGCCGCTGCGCGTCCTGGCGTTCGACATGGAGGTTGTCGACAAAAAGATAGTAGTGATTTCGTTCGCGACGCGCGCTTCGAAAGGGGTTATAACATACAAGGACGCGTCAAACATAATTCGTGTGAAGGATGAAAAAGAAACGATAGAGAAATTCTTCGCCGTGCTGGAAAAGGAGAAGCCGCATATGGTAGTCACGTACAACGGGGACGGATACGACTTCGACATCCTTCGTCAGAGGATGGAAGAGTTGAAAGTCGTGGGGCCGCGCATCGAATTCGAGAAGCACTCATACATGTCCTCGGCGCGCGTTTCGGGCTTCGTGCACATAGACCTCTACAATTTCGTCAACAACCTCATCTTCCAGCAGCTCGCGTCCGAGGTCTACACGCTCGCGGAGGTGTCTGAAGAGATATTGGGCAAGACGAAGAATGGCCTGTCATACGAGAATATCATAGAGTTGTGGAAAAGCGATGCCGGCGCTCTGGCGGAATACTGCCTCAACGACTCCATGCTGACGCTGGAACTGTCGGAAAGGCTCCTCCCGCAGCTCTTCGAGCTCTGCCGCGTGTCTGGTCAGCTGCCTTTCGACTGCTCCCGCCTGACATATGGCCTCATGGTCGAGTGGTTCCTGATGCGCAAGGCCGCCGAGATGAAGATTGTTCATCCGAATCCTCCGCACTGGGATGAGATACAGAAAAGGCGTTTGCGGCGGTTCAGGGGTGGGTATGTGAAAGAGCCGGTCGGGGGCCTGCATGATGACATAGCGGTGTTCGATTTCCGCTCGCTGTACCCTTCCATAATAGTCACGTTCAACATATCGCCTGAAACCCTTAACTGCAAATGTTGCTCGTCGAAAGTTCCGGGCCTTGAATATCATTTCTGCAGGAAGCGGAAAGGATTTGTCCCGTCCGTGCTCGAGGAAGTGCTGCAGCGGCGGCAGGCAATAAAGAAGAGAATGAAAAAAGCGAAGGGGGAGGAGTTCGAGCGACTCAAGGGCGAGCAGGCCGCCCTGAAGCTTGTAGCCAACAGCACATACGGGATATTCGGCAGCCCTTCGGCCAGATGGTACTGCTTTGACTGCGGCCAGGCTGCCGCCGCATATGGCAGGAATTTCATACAGAAGGCCATAGAAGCGGCCGGAAAGCAGGGCCTGGAGGTCCTGTACGGCGACACGGACTCGCTTTTTGTCAGCTCAGGCCGGATTGCGGCCAAAAAATTCCTCAGGGATATGAACAAGTCACTCCCTGGCATAATGGAGCTTGAGCTGCAGGGAATATATGTAAGGGGGCTGTTCGTCCCGCAGAAAATAGGCGGATATACGGCGAAAAAGCGCTATGCGCTGCTTGACGCCGAAGGCAACATGACTGTGCGCGGGTTGGAGACTGTCAGGAGGGATTGGTGCGATATGGCGAGGAATTTGCAGCGCGAAGTCCTTCACCTGGTCCTCCAGAAGAGGGAGAAAGATGCCGTGAGGAAGGTAAGGGAGGCCCTGGAAAAGGTGAGGAAGCGCCAGGTCGGCATGCAGGACATAATCATGCGCACGCAGATGGGGAAAAGCCTGGAGGAATATAAGGCCACGGGTCCCCATGTCGAAGTCGCGCGCCGCCTCAGGGCAGAAGGCCATGATGTCCGTGAGGGAATGGTGATAAGCTATATAATCACGAAAGGCCGTGGAAGCATTTCGCAGCGCGCCATGCCTGCGGACAAGGTCGGCATCAGGGATTACGATATAGAATACTACTCAGAGAACCAGCTCCTGTCGGTGGCGCTCCGCGTGTTGCAGGTTTTCGGATATAAGGAAGAGGATTTTCTTACAGACGGACTGAAAATCTTTGGAGAACGTCGTTCTCCAAGATCTTGAAGGAATTATAGTGCTACAAGGAAAGAAATAGGATATTATTTTCCTTGTGCACTATATGTGAAACCAGAATTCATGTCCAGATTCTTTTCTGGTTTCACTATATATATATCCCTTCCAAGAAATTCACGAAATGAATGTACAAAAACCTTTTGGGCTTTTGACATTGTTGAAAAGCCAAAGGCTTTTAACATCTCAAAGAAACTGTGTTTCTTTGCGGACTCGAAGAACTTCGTTCTTTGCAGACTTTAATACTTGACTATCGTCTTCAATATATGGAGAAGGATGAATTCGACAAGTACGTTATTGCAGGGAAGATAGCGGCCCTGGTGAGGGAAGAAAGCAGATCGTACGTGAAGGTGGGGGCGCCGCTCCTGGAAATAGCAAGGAAAGTTGAAGACTCTATAAGGAAGAACGGGGGCATGCCGGCTTTCCCTGTCAATCTGTCCTTGAACGACGAGGCCGCCCACTACACTCCTGTTCCTGTGGATGAAAGAAAGATTTCCGAAGGCGACGTGATAAAAGTCGATATAGGAGTTCACGTCGACGGGTTCATAGGTGATACCGCTTATACTGTGTCGTTCGGCGAAAAGCACAAGGCCCTGGTGAAGGCAGCGGAAGACGCGCTGGAAAAGGCCGTTCCGCTGTGCATTCCGGGTAAGGCTGTGGACGAGATATCAGGCGTCATAGAGGATACAATAAAGTCCCGCGGCTTCAGGCCAGTAGCGAACCTGACAGGCCACGGCCTCGGGCAATGGGAGGGGCATGCGGAGCCCACGATACACAACGTCAGAGTCAATTATCCTTACGTCCTGAAGGAGGACGATGTCATAGCTGTCGAGCCCTTTGCAACGGACGGTGCAGGACGCATAAAAGATTCCGAGCCTTCCGTTATATTCTCCCTTGTCAGAAAGAAGCCCGTGCGCAGCCAGGAAGCGAGGAAGATAATCAGCGATATAGAGGCTTTCAAAGGCCTGCCTTTCGCGGAAAGGTGGCTCGGCTCATCGTTTGGCACGCGCCTCGCCATGAGGGACCTGAGGCGTTCCGGTATCCTGTATGAATATCCGGTCCTCAAGGAAGTTTCGAAGGGGATAATCACGCAGGCCGAGCATACCGTGATAGTGAGAAAGACGCCTGTCGTCACCACTGACTTAAAAAGTTTCGCGGACTAATTTAATTATGATAATAATAGTCGACAGCGGCAAGGGAAGCAGGGAAATATCCGGCTTCCTGAGGTCCAAGAACCAGATCATGAAACCTGGTGAAATAAAGGACGGCTCCGCGTTCATTCTTTCCGACGGCCGTATAGACGGGAGCTCAAAAAAATCAATAGACAAGCTCCTGGAAAAGACCACGAATCCGGTTCTGGGCATAGGAGCCGGGATGGGATATATACTATCGTTCTACGGAGCCCAGGTCGGCGAATCCAAGGCCTCGCAGAAGCAGGAGCGTATCTCCCTGAAAAAGCCTTCGCCGCTTCTTCTGGACTTCAAGCGCGTGTTCGATGTCATGAAGGCCAGCAGCTGCGTTGTAAAGGAAGTGCCTGAGAACTTCTCGGTCCATGCATCGTCAAAAAGCTGCGAATTCGAGGTTGTACAGGAGCTGGAAAAGCCTTTCTTCGGGGTGCACTTCAACCCGGAGCTTGGGCAGGACGGCCTTCAGATACTCAGAAACTTCGAGAAGTTTATAGGAGTGTGGGAGAAATACCACAAATATTCAAAGAACTGAAATCGTCTCAGCAAGTGCATGTAATAATATTCTTCGCCTTTTCAAAAGGAAAATGTTCATAGCAGAAAGACGCTTCTATTCCATCCAGATTCATTTTCATGGACGTTGGATAGTCGCACACTATGCATCTCATGTCTCTCACCTGAATCACATTGTCTCGCATATTAGAAGTCATTTCTGGTACAATTCTATGTACATCTGCCGTCGTTGCAGTTGCATTTCTGGAGCCTGCTTGCGAGCCTGTCGCCATTGCACGTATATTCCTTGAGGATGTCGCCAGAGCATTCGTCAATGAACACGCTCTCGGCGCCGTTCGCCGTATATGTCACGGTACCCTTCGTCGATATGTCTGTGCCGTCGGTGTCCTCGCACGTGATGACATCCGGTATTTCAGACTGGCCGGACTTGAAAGGCTGTTCCGGCACCGTGAATACGTACAGTGCGGCAAGGGCTATCACGACAGCGGCGATTATCGCATAGTCTCCTCGTTTGGGTTTCATCGTATCATCCTGTATAAGTTATATCTTCCTCCAGGGCGCGCGACTTCCTTCTCTTCAGTATGCTCTCGTAAAACTTGTTCATGTCGTCGCTTACGCTTGGCTTCACTTCCTTCATCGCATGAGCAAAATCCGCGGAAGTGACCTGGTCGGCGTTTATGTCCTTTCTCATCGCGATTATCGCGGCTTCCCTTACAACCGACTCGAGGTCTGCGCCAGAAAAGCCTGTTGTTTCCTTAGACATCTTCACGATGTTGACATCTTCGGAGAGCGGCATCTTGCTGGTGTGGACTTTCAGTATTTCCAGCCTGGTCTTCTCATCCGGCGTCGGAACGAGTATCTGCCTGTCGAACCTGCCAGGCCTGAGAAGCGCTGGGTCAACTATGTCGGGCCTGTTTGTCGCCGCCACGACCGCTATGTCGTGCAATTCCTCCAGTCCTGATATCTCGGCAAGCAGCTGCGAGACGACTCTTTCGGAGACGTGGCTGTCGTTCGAATATGACCTCTTCGGGACAAGAGCATCTACCTCGTCGAAAAATATTATGCAGTTATGCACAAACATACCATTTGCCAAAAAGTTTTCAGTGTCTTCTATCTGGAGATCGTAAACAATTTCTTTTTCTGGGAGTGCTTCTATGCCAACAACAGGCGCCCAAAATATGTCGGAATTGACTGATAGAGCTATAGGTGACATGGTATTATCAGACTTTTCAACGATCAGTGTCTGAAGCCTGTCTCTCGAAGGATTATGAAGGTTGTTTGCCCAGCCATGTAAGGTGCTATTAGATACGCTTTCTCCCTTCAGATTTTGCGCAAGTTTACCTATAGGTATGACATCAAGTCTTGATCTTGATAGTCTTTCGATGTAATTTTGTGCGCGCTTTGCCTTTAATGGATGAGAAAAACCTATCTTGGCTAAAAAAGTTTGTATTTGCGACTGTGATGTAAGTTCTATGTTATTACCATTGTGGTCAACTGTCGGTATCCCGACTCTCAGCAAAACTTTTTGAAGAAGTTTTCTGTTTTCTTTCTTAGTTACACCTATACATATTTTAGAGCAATCGTTTGATATATATCCATCACCATCACACACACCTCTTAGCCAAGCTGCTAAAAGACTTTCTGGCATCTCCAGCAATTTTTCGGTCATTTTCTGGAACAAAACTTTTACAGTCTCCGAATGATATGCACTGACAATACAAGTAGGCTTTTGAGTGTAATCCGATGCTTTAATTCCAAATTTACTTTCCATTATAGACTTCAAGCTTTCATGTAATGTTTTGTTGTCACCAGAAAAAATAATGGTATTTCTTGCATAGCTTCCATCTGACCAAATAAGACCGTGTGCGTACATCATATCTTCATCTATGAATTTTGGCAATTTAACTGACTTTGAAATGCTTGAGGACCACCCCTTATTTTTAAGTACAAAGTCTGTACATGAAATAGATTCGATGTTATAGAATTTTTTCAATTCATCTAGCCTCATAAAGAACCTGTGACCTTTCCTTGTCCGAAACGTTCTAGATTTCAGATTTTTGGATATAGTTTTCTGCATAAGTTCGCCTTTTTCCAGTTTTTTATACATTTCATCAACTACGCCACCATAAAGAACTGTACTATTTGGCAAGAATTCAAGAGTGAAAAAACGTCTCTGCGGAATCCTAATTTGTCTCGGGGTTGCAACAAAATTGCCTATTTTGAGCGATTTTGCCTCGACCCACTCAACTAATCCATTTTTTATAATTGGAAACTTATGTTCTGGAGTGCACCTTATGCTACCTACAGTTGTCTTTATAGAAAATAGATTTTGCCGCGGTTTTTTTTGCAAAGCTACTATTTCTTTGGGTATAACTTTCAGGTTTTTATCAAACGATAATACCTTTGTTCCGATCATATTATTATCAAAAATATGCTTAGCAGTCAATTCACTTCCATCTTCCAAAGTTATTAATGTGTCGCCTGTTATACACGGGGCAACCTGCTTCGCCCGCCTGAATACGTCCCTTATGTGCCTCTCGCTCTCACCTACGTACATGGAAAGCAGTTCAGGGCCCTTGACCGAGATGAAGTTGGCGCCGCTCTCGTTTGCGATGGCCTTCGCCATCATAGTATTATGCGCTATTATGCCCCCGAATCCCGCTACAAAATTATGGTTATCTTCGACTGTAAGGTCATAAACGTAGCCGTCAAAATGCTCCTTTGTAACATCTATTACCTCATCCCACATTACATCTGATTCGGACAGAACTCTTAAGTCATCTGTTTTATTATCCGCTATATCCGAGATTATTTTTTGAATTTGACGCCTGCTTATGTGCTTTCCATCTATTTCATAGCCCTTGCCGTGCTTGGTTCTATAGAATTTTTGTTTTGACATACCAACATCCGTTCTGGTTTTCTCTAGTATTTTCTCTATATTGGGAATTATATCATATGTAGCCCCGGTTTTACCGCTCTTTAATAATAAGTCTAGTTTGTCAGATTTTTCTTTAATTGAAAAACCGATGGAATTTTTAAATGGAATTAAATTATTTTTTCCTATGATAAAAAGTCTCCAGTATGTATGGTCATATCCTTTGACTTTTTTAGGTCTTATTCTTGACACAATTCCAAATCTTAGAAGCATATAAACAATGCTGTTTGCTATATCTCTTGATGCTGTAGTTATTTCTATTTCAGGGACACCGCTTCTAACACACCCCTCACCGTCAAAAAATGCCCTCAGAAAAGAGGCTATTACATTATCCGTGGATCTTAGAATTACATCCGGAACTTTGTTAAGTCTGGCGTTCTTAGGGTCATAATCCAGTGCCTGTTTCAGGTATTCGACCAATGTCTTTGAATTGCATTCTACCCTGAAAGTTCCTTCAGACGTGTCTTTTTCTATGGCTGTATCTATATTGAATAGATTTTTTGAGAGTTCAGAAACTCTTCTAATCAGATTGGTATCGGAATTAAAGAAATTAATAGCGCCCGGAACCTTGCTGCCTTCTGCTAAAAAATAGCCCATCAATTCTCCAAATTCGGGTGAGATAGAATTTATAGTGTTAATTTTTTTGGTGTGCGGATGGAATTTTGATATCGACTGTATTGTTAGAGTGCCATTAGAATTTTTGACAGTATTAAATCCTACTAGCCCGTTATTTACGGTTATTTTGCCCTCTATTTCTATTTTTCTCGGGGTAGCTATATAATCTCCTTTTGTTATATCTTTGGACCTTTTTTTTGTTATGCCGTTTTTTATTATAAATAATGGATGTTCTGGAGTGACTCTTATACTTCTCCCTGATCTCGTAGTGAGTGTTATTATATCCCCGCTATATGCTTGCCTGTAGAAGTATTTTATAGGCTTTTTTTCCAATTTAAGGGTTTTTGGGTTAAGTGAAATTATTTCTCCTTGTGAATTTTCAATCACAGTCTCTGTACCGTTTACATGCTTAATTCCGTTTTTCTCGGCATGTTCATACATATCTTTTATGGTAAGCAATGACCCATCCGCATGTAATACTTCTGTATCTCCCGTTACACATTTACCGCATCCGGGCGGGCCGTAGAGCAGCACGCCTGTCGGCGGCCTTATCCCCAGCTTCTTGAACGAGTCGGCATACTTCAGGGGCCATTCTATGACCTCCTTCATGGCGTTTTTCACTTCCTCCAGCCCTCCTATGTCGCTCCATCTTACCTTGGGGGTTTCGATAAGGACTTCTCTCATTGCGGAAGGCTCAACAATCTTCAGGGCATGCTCGAAGTCCTCCCCAGTCACGACGAGCCTCTTGAGTATGTTCTCGTCTATCGGCTTGTCCTCCTTTATCTCGCCCAGATCTGGAAGCACCCTTCTTAATGCATGCATTGCTGATTCCTTGCACAGCGCAAGCAGGTCCGCGCCCACATAACCGTAGGTTATTTCGGATATTTTTTCTATATTGACGTCGCTTAAGAGAGGCATTCCTCTCGTATGTATCTGGAGTATTTCCTTCCTGCCGTCCTTGTTTGGCACGCCGAGCTCTATTTCCCTGTCGAACCTGCCCGGCCTTCGCAGAGCCGGGTCAAGGGAGTTCGGAAGGTTCGTGGCGCCTATGACTATCACTTTTCCCCTGGACTTCAGGCCGTCAAGAAGTGTCAGGAGCTGCGATACGACGCGCTTCTCGACCTCTCCCTTCACTTCCTCCCTTTTCGGGGCTATGGCGTCTATCTCGTCAATGAATACTATGGAAGGCGCGTTTTTTTCCGCCTGCTCAAACAGCTTGCGTAGGTTTTCCTCACTGTTGTGGGCGAATATTCCGCCGAAGCCCGCCACGAAGTTTTCATTTGGATTGACGGAGACATCATAGACATTGCCATTGTATTCAATTTCTTTCATCCCGATTACTTTGTCCCACACCAATTCAGAATCAATAACATTCCATGTATCTTTATACACTTCCTTTTTAGGGTCGGCTTTCAGCAGTTCGTTTTTTAGTATATCCTTTCCTATGGTCTTGGAGTTTGACCATACACGAAGATTTTGCCTTGCTTTTATCATTTCTCTGAGTTCGGGCCAGATAGGTATTTTCTGTGTTTTGTCAAATTTCTTTGAGATAAGGTAATTGTTTATTCTCTGGTTTCTTTTGTCATCAAGAAATCCAATTTCAGAGAATTTTTTGAATCCTTCCGGGCTTTGTATAAGTATCCTGTATTTCAGCTTTCCGTTATATTTCTCTCTAGATACATTGCATTTTGCGACTATTCCGAAATACAGAAGAGTATACATAAGGCTGTTTGCGAGTTTCCTGCTGTGAGTGCTTCCTTCAATGGTATGTGCCATCTTAGGAGGGTATACACTCCCGTCTCCTGTGAAATATCCCCGCATCATGGCATTTATGAGATTAAGCGGCATTGACATGAGTTTTGGCGTAATTTCTTTGTTTTCGGCGCCTGTCCTGATGCCAAGTATTTTTTCAAAGACAATCTTAAGCGGTTTCGAATTTAGGAGCATATCGTCTTCATATTCTGTAAGATATATACCATATTTCTTGCAGAATCGTCTGACAATTTCTTTGGATTCTTCTAATTCGTTTGTTATCCTTATTGCATCTTTTGTAGTATAAGAGCCTTCTGCCAGAAACAGTCCGATGACAGTAGCCATATCTTCGTCTATTTCTATTAAAGACGGGAGTTTTCCAGCGTTCTGTTTCGCGACAATATTAACAGCTTTGTAATCAACATGGACATTGCTCTCATCTGCAAGCCTAAGAAAGTCCTTAATGCTTATGCATACATCTTTCCCGTAAATATCATAAACATATTTTTCCTTTACATTAAGGATTTGTGCAGACTTCTGTATACCTATCGTTTTTATGAATTCTTTTATCTGGGGGCTCCTGACATTCAAATCTTCGCTATCTGCAAGCTCTCTGAGTATGTCTATAGTATCATAAGTTTCCGGAGCTGGCAGTCTTGACGGTATTGCAAGATATGTATCATTGGTGTTTATATCACTTGTCTTGATATCTACAATTTTGCCGTTCTTTAACGCGAACAATGAATGATAATCCGTAACCTTTATTTTCCTTCCGGTGGATGTTGTTATTTCAAATATTTTTTTGCCTTCTTGGAATGGATGTTCAATAAAACTCTTTATTTTTCCCTTTTCTATCATACCAATGTCGTCAAATTCTGCAACATGATCGGCTGATTTTGACTTGACGATTTCTCCTATCTCATTCACAGATGCCAAACCATTTTCTATCGTGAATATATTTTCATCTGGTGTAAGCGACTCGCCGTAAAATTTTGACATGCATTCAGGACCATTCATAACCAAAAACTTTGCGCCGCTCTCGTTCGCCACTGCCTTCGCAAGCAGCGTCTTCCCGGTGCCAGGTGGTCCATGAAGGAGTATTCCCTTAGGCGGCTCTATGCCGAGCCTCTCGAAGAGCTCCGGGTGCTTCAGGGGCAGTTCTATCATCTCCCTTACCTTCTTTATTTCTTCATGCAGGCCTCCGAGATCCTCGTAAGTGACTTCGGGTATCTTTTCTTCATCCATTGCCTTCGTTGCCTGGGGAAGAAGCTCCACATCCGTTGCCCTTGTCATCCTGACTATTCCTTTTGGTTCGGTGTTCACCACGACGAATTTTTCTTCGCCGAAAGGCGTGAAAAACATCTCGCCGAAATCGACTCCGAAGAACTGCTCAAAAAGCGTAGTTTGGTTCCTCCTGTCCTGGACTATCGGATTGGGAATTATAATATCGCCAGTCATGAAGGGCCTCATGAGAAGATTCTGCTTTATGATGTTGTTCCCGACGTGTATAATCAGGCCCTTCCTTGCCGGTGCCAGCGTTATCGACTTGGCCTCCTTCACGTCAGCCGATCTTATCCTGACGATGTCGCCTATGCCGGCCCCGGAGTTCCTCCTCTCGAGCCCGTCCATTCTTACTATATCAAGGCCGACGTCCACCGGATATGCCCTTATGGCCACGGCAGCCGTCTTTCTTTTGCCTTCTATCTCGACTATGTCGCCCTCGGTTACGCTGAGTTTTTTCATGTCTCTTGAAGAAATCCTGACTATGCCGCGGCCGAAGTCTCCTCTTTCGGTTAGTTCCCCGACTTTAAGCTGTATCTCGCTCTTTTCCTGTGCCATAATTATCATCTCCTGCCGGTGGCTTATATATCTTCCTCCGCAAGCAGCTTTCTCATTATCTTCTGGTTTCTTATCATGATTTTCACCATCTCGAATTCGACATTGTCTTCCCACTGCCTGAAGAATTCCTCCATCCTCTTCATGTGCTCGGCCGCAATCATGAATACTGAGTCCGCTATCTTGACGTGCGGCACCTCGTCAAGCACGCCCTTTCTCCGGTATTCGTAGCTTTTTTCCTCTTTGGGTATTATCTGCTTCCATCCATGCAGTTCTTTGAAAAACTTGCTCCTTTCGTAGTCCGAATCAAAGGACTTGCTGTGGAAAGTTATTATGAAGGCCTCCTTTCCGCGTCTTATGTCTATCTTCATCACATCACTTTTAGTGTATCCTAATACACAAAGATATTTAAACCTTTGGAACACTAACTCTGTTGCATTAGACATAATTCTTTGTAGTATTCCTAACCTAGTACATGCTGACCGCTGCCTTGTATATCAGTATTGCGGCCATGACGAGCTTTATTTCCGCGAATCCCGTGACCGCGAACAGTATGAATATGCCGGTAAGGATGTCAACAACGCCAAAAATCTTTCCAATGGGGTCGGCAAACAGGCTCGTGGTTCCTTTGCCGAGCATTATGAAGACATGGATGAAGACTACGAACCACGGCAGGCTGTAGATGTTGAAGACTATTATGATGGCGGAAAGGAAATCTATAAGACCGATGAATTTCAGCAGCAGCATGCCATAAATTTTGTCGGTATGTTTTTAAAATCCGAAAAATGCTCTCCGGCAGGGATTCTATAATCAAAATATGCTGAATTTTCCCGTCTCCTTCAGGCCGCTCTTCGTTATCTCGAACTCCGCCTTGGCGCCTTCAGGCATGGACCTGTGCTTTCTCAATATGGCTGTGCGTGTGTTCTCTCGCTCTGTCTTCCTCAGCTCTATCATGGTCTTGCTCCAGTATTTGGCTATCGTCCTGGACGTCACCTCGACCTGCTCGCCGACTCCGTATATCTGGTTGGTGACGAGGACAGGTACCTTGTGCTTCCGGGTTATCCTCGACAGTATCGAATACTGGGTAGCGAGTTGCTTGTTTATCTCATGGAATTTTTTCTCGTTCATCTCGAGCCTGTAAAGCGATACCATGGAGTCTATTATCACCAGGCCCACGTCTCCGGAAGCCGCTTCGGCCTCGAGCGTCTTCATTTCCCTGCACTGCTCGTCCCATGTATGGACATCAACGAACATCACGCGCTTCAGGTCCTTCTCTTCGCCGCCCAGCTGATGGAATCTTTCCGCGGAAAAGGAGCCTTCGGTGTCCATGTATATCGCCTTCTTTCCCGAGCTTATGCACGAGAGAACGGATATTATGGCCACATTGGTTTTCCCGGAGCCTGCCGGGCCGTACACGTTCGTTATGGCGTTCTCCTCAAGCCCGCCGCCCAGTATCTTGTCGATGGGGGAATTTGTCTTCAGGCGCATGACTAGAATTAACGCATGAAACGATTAAAATCAGACTAGGGGGTTCAGGACGGCGACCTGTATGCCAGTGTCTTTGAGCATCTCCTTGAGCCTTTCAGGATCGGCATTGATGCCCTTCACCCCGTACCTGTCCGAATTGTAGTGCATCGGCACGACTATTTTTGGGTTTATTGTCTTGGCCGCTTCTGCGGCCTCTTCGACGTTCATCGTGTACGTCCCGCCTATTGGAAGGAATGCCATGTAGATGTCCTTCAGCCCTGCCATCTCTGGTATGTTGTCTGTGTCGCCGGCAAAATAGAACTTCCTGCCGTTGAAGGCGAACACGAAGCCGATGCCGGAGCCTTTGGGATGGTACTCCTTCTCCAGGTTGTAGGCCGGAACCGCCTCTATCTTCAGCTCATCGGCCTCATATTCGAAGAACTCCCCGGGCACGAGGGTATTGGTTCTGCCAGTAAGGCCTTTTTGTATGCAGGCAAATGTTGTTATTATTTTGGTCTCACTTTCCTGTATTGACGATATCTTTACGGGGTCGCAGTGGTCGTAGTGGTCGTGAGTAATCAGAACGTAGCTGGCCGGCTCGGGTTTCTGCGGCAGCACGTATGGGTCTATGTATATCACCGTGTCGGAATCGAATATCTCGAAAGATGCGTGGCCGAGCCATCTTACTGTTGTCCCGCTGAAACTTATTTCATCCACTCTATCGCCCCCCGCGTCTTGCACGCACCCTGCTGTCAATACAACCGCCAAAATTGAAATAATTATCCATTTCATTTCTCGTCACCGTGCTTCTTCATATGCAGGCTCATCGACCTCTGCGACTTCAGGGATTTTCCGCACTTGTTACACTTCAGCTTTTCTGCTAATTTCGTGCTCCTTTTGCTTTCATCCTGAACCTGCTTCAGCTTTGCCTTGTCCAGCCATTCCTCCTTGGTCTTGCATTCCGGGTCCAGGCACATCCTGAACGGCCTTCTCCCGGAAGGTCTCACATGTATTATAGGAGTCTTGCAGTGCTCGCATTCCTTCTCGGTGGACATTATGACACCCTCGCGCGGCAGCGGGAACCCGACCCTGCATCCCTTCTTGTATCCGCTGCAGCCGACGAACCGCTTCCCCGTCCTCCAGTTCTTGTGGACCTTCAGCGTGCCGCCGCACTTTAGGCATTTCCCCAATATGCTCTGCCTGTCCTGGGTCGCTATGACGGCGCTTGTCAGTTCGTCGCCTATCTTCTTCTCCTTCTTCTTCAGCGCGGCGCCTATCTTCTCTATCTTCTTCCTGGCCTCGTCCAGCACCTCTTCGCGCTTCCTCTTCCCGGCAGCTATCTCCTCCATCATCTGCTCGAAATGCCTCGTCAGCTTCTCGGAGACAAGGTCCTGGACGTTCTTCTCGAGTATGTCGGCAAGCTGCATGCCGAGTTCCGTGACCTCTATGCTCCGCCCTATGATATAGCCCCTGTTGTAAAGTATTTGCAGTATCTGGGCACGCGTGGAATTGTGAACAAGAACTCCCCCATTGGTTATGAAGTTTGGCGAATCTGCAGATACAGAGATATCGTAAACAAATGCATCTTTATCTTCAATAACCTTGACATCTTCAACCTCGGCCGCGTAAAATTCTCCTGATATATGTCGGTAGACAGATCTAAGGGCATGAAAATAGTAATCTTTGTCTATAAAACGGTATATAACTCTGTTTGGAGGACTGTTATAAGGAGAAAGCCTTTTCCTTCTTACGATATCAAGCTTGACCAGGCGTTTTAACGCCATTTCGGCTTCATGGCCGTTAAGACCTGTAGCTTCGGACAATTGTACTATATCCATATCTTGTTTTTGCAGGGCAATGACAACGGAATAGCATGCTTTCAGTCTTTTGTAATGAGGAGAATCTGATGTCAAGCCCTTGTAAAGGATTGATTTTTTATGTGGAACATCAAACCCGACTTTCCATGCAAAATTATCCACATTGTCCCTGCCTCCAATGCGTATCGTGAAGCATTTAAAATATTTACCTTTCAACTTTACATTTTCTCCATGAACGTCAACATTTATGCCGATTTTTCCGAGAAGTTCTTTTATCCATATAATTAGTTTTTCATTTGCCAGAGTAATTTTTACTCTTGGCACCCCATGAGCGACAACCTCTTTGCCGTTTATAGTGACATTTCCAATATCTCTCAAATGGACATTCCCATCAGCGTCGAAAAATCCTCTTAAGAAATCTCCTACAAATTCGTGCGGTATTTCAAACTGACTTTTGCTGGCTATCGAAGGAAATAAAAATGCAAGAATTGTGGAAACTGCAGAATTGCACTGTACTTTAAAACATCTTCCATTCTTTACCAGATAGGCTTTCGGCTCGGCGCCAAAAACCCTCTTTATGCGATTTTTCAGGATGTCTAACGCCTTTTTCTCGGTCGTAGTGAAATATAACTGGTGAGAACCGTTGTATTTTGGTGGATTATAACTGCCGTCGCCGTAAAAATATCCAAGAATCCACGCCATATCGCCCGACCATTTTAGGGGAAGTTTATCCATTCCGATTCCAAGCGCATTTTTGGATGAAAATCTGGAAACGTACATTCCATTTCGTGCCTTGAAATTTCTTTCTAAAAACCAGTTATTGTCAACCAGAACATCGCCAAGCTTGTTTCTGGATATAACGCTCAATATTTTGTCGCCTTTTGACACATTTCCGGCTTCCTTTATGATTATTTTTTCATTGTCATGTAGGTAGATAGGGTGCTCCGAAGTGGCTTTCAGTTCACCACCTTTCGTTTTGATCATGATAAGTTTTTCGTTTTCATTCAGCCTTCTTCTTGATATTATTTGGGGTTTTTTGAACTCCACACCTGCATGCATTTCATTGAGTGAAACTGTTGTCGGCGTATTAAGTTTTCTTATTTCAACATCGTTCTCATACCCGATATGTTTTGAAGCCTTCCAAAGCTCATCAAGCCTGATATCGTCAAGGTCTGGGGTAATTATTTTACAGTCGCCTGTAAGACATTTTGTCCCGATGCCGCGGTTCTCCATCTCCTTCAGGACAGAGCCCTGAGAGAACCTGGCCGGAGGGGATGTCTGTTTGTCCGTCATGGAGACTTTCTTGACCTGTACCTCAACTCCCTTCTCCATGTGTGGAAGTATCACCTCATCCCTGGTGCCGTATTTCCCGTAAAGCTCTGTCCAGCCAGCCTCTATCGTCTTCTTTCCGTTGACAAAAAACGCGTTGCCTCCTATGTTTATGATTATCTTCTGAGACTCCCTCTTGGCCGGCTCGCCGAAGCACGCGAGAAACCTTCTTACACATAAATCATACACCTTCTGCTGCTGGTCGCCCATCTTCTTCTGCTCCCCGGTGGGATATATGGCGGGGTGCGCCGGGTCCGTCTTGCTCCCTTCCTCGGGCCTGAGGTTCTGTTTCTTCAGCAGGCTTCCGGCGTCCTTCGCATACTTGGGGTTCTTCGCTATGCTGCCGATTATCTTGGCATAATTTATGTCAGGAGGCAGCTTTTCGCTGCTGGTCCTAGGATACGACATAAGCCCGGCTTGGTAAAGCGACTCGGCGATGTTCATCGCCTGGTGCGGTGAGTATCCGAAGAACCTGTATATGTCCGCCAGGAAGGAGGTCGTGTTGTAGGGTTTGGGTGGCTTCTGTATCATGAGCTTCTTCTTTATGTCAGCTATGGTCCCTTTCTTTCCCGACGCGCTCTTCAGGACGCTTTCGGCATCGGCCTTGTTCCACATCTTGTCCTTCTCGTAGAAGGCCTTCAGCTGCTGCTTTCCCATGATTACGTCGGCTTCCAGCTCCCAGAAGGGCTTTGGGACGAAATCTTTTATTTTTTTCTCGTGCTTTGACACCATATGAAGCACAGGCCCCTGCACCCGGCCGGTGGAGAGTATCTTGAACCTCTTCGCCGAGACTTTTATCGCAAGCGTCAGGGCCCTCGTGAAGTTTACACCCCAGTACATGTCAAGATAGTGCCTGGCGTACCCGGCCTCGACCTGGTTGTTGTTTATTTTTGACGGCTTCAGGAAGCTCTCAAGCAGCTCATCCTTCGTCATAGTGGAGAATTTCATCCGCGGCGCCGTCTTCCTTCCGCATATCAGCCTCAGTATGTTGTAGCCTATGACCTCTCCCTCGTCGTCGTAGTCGGTCGCTACGATAACGTCCTCAGCTTCCTTTCCGAGGGCTTCCATGTTGATGAAATAGGGCTGGGAGAATGCGGCCATCTTGTTCGCCTTGTAGGAAGGCATCCATTCGACGTCAAAAACGGGATAGGACCACCCCTTTCCCTGCTGCTTCAGTGTGAACAGGTGGCCGACGGCTGGCGCCGTGACGTATTTTTTTCCGTCCCTCTCGAATTCGTACCACACGACCTTTCCCTCGCCTTTCTTCAACGGCTTCCCCTCGGCAAGGGCTTCCGCAATGCTTTTCGATGCGGAAGGCTTTTCGCAGATTATTAGCGTGTATCCCATTCGACCACTCTTTATTATTCCGGATTTAACTTTTATAATATTGTCAAAAAGCTTAAGAACTTCTTATGGAGTCAAATCCGGTGTAAGGCACAAGAACTTTCGGTATCTCAATCGTGCCGTCCTCCTTCTGGAAATTCTCCATGATGGCGACAATGATGCGCGGGGACGCCACTCCTGTGTTGTTGAGCGTGTGGACCAGACCTGTGGCCGGTGCGTCCTTCTTCCCGTACTTTATGTTCAGCCTCCTGGCCTGATAATCGGTGCAGTTGCTGCACGAGGCCATCTCCCTGTACCTGTTCTGTGCCGGAAGCCACGCCTCTATGTCGTATTTCTTGGCTGCCACGCTCCCTATGTCGCCGGTGCATATGTTGACGACCCTGTAAGGTATTCCGAGCTCCCTGAAGAGCTCCTCGGTGTTCAGGAGAAGCTCCTCGTGCATGCGCCACGAGTCGTCCGGGTGGCAGAAAACGAACTGCTCGACCTTGTCGAACTGGTGCACGCGGAAGATGCCCTTTGTGTCCTTCCCGTGGGCTCCGGCCTCTTTTCTGAAGCAGGGCGATATGCCTGCCAGCTTTATTGGAAGCTCCTCTTCGTTTATCTTCTCCCCCATGTACATCGCCGCCATCGGGTGCTCCGAAGTCGCTATGAGATGCATGTCCTCGCCGTCAATCTTGTACATGACTGTCTCGAAATCCGTCATGTCAGTGACCCCCTCGTAGGCCTCCCTCCTCATCATGTACGGCGGCTGCACGGGGATGAAATCCTTCTTCACAAGCCTGTCCAGAGCAAAGCGCAGTATGGAATGGTTAAGTATGACGAGTTCCTTCTTCAGGAAGTAGAACCTTGCGCCGGATATCTTTGCAGCCCTCTCAAGGTCTACGAGTCCGAGCTGCATGCCAATGTCAACGTGGCTCCTCTGCTCAAAGCCGAAATCCCTTTTCCTGCCCCATGCCCTTATCTCCACGTTCTCCGAATCGTCCTTGCCGACCGGCACGCTGTCGTGGAGTATATTGGGCAGCACTTTCAGTATCGCATCGCATTGCTTGTTGATAAGCAGCAGTTTCTCCTCCGATTTCTTTATCTCTGCCGGCAGGCTCTTTGCTTCCTTCATGAGGCGCACGGCGCTTTTTCCGGACGCCTTCGCCTTGGATATGTCCTTTGTTATCTCGTTCCGCGTCTTCTTCGTCTCCTCGACTTTTTTTATCAGCGCGCGCCTTTTCTTGTCAATGTTTATTAAGTTTTCAAGAAGTTTCATCCTTTCAGTGTCCTGCCTTTTCTCCAGGTCCTTCCTTACGGCATCAGGGGACTCCCTTATCAGCTTTATGTCGAGCATATGGTAAGAATGTCTGAAGGGAATTTAAATAAGATTGGTTGAATGTTATTTCAATGCTCCACAAAGTTTATCGCATGCTCGGGAAAATCCCAAGAAGAAAAGTCGCCACGTACGGCTCTCTGGCTAGGGCCTGCGGGACGTCGCCGCGCGCTGTCGGTGCGCTGATGCGCTCGAACAGGCATCCTGAAATGTGCCCGTGCTACAAGGTCGTTAAGTCCACAGGAGAAATCGGCGGATACGGCGGCTGCATCAAAGGCGCAAAGCTCAGGAAGAAGGTTTCGCTTCTCAGGAAAGACGGAGTGAAAGTCGCTGGCGGCAGGATAGACCTCGAGAAATTCGCCCATAAGTTCTAGCGCGTGACATTAACTATAATTTATTCATTTCATCATGAGTATTCTTAATACGACGCTAGATGTAAGGGTATGGAATCCTATCGTGTTACCCTGGAATTTTTTACTATTTCATAAAGCCTTTTTGCCTCGCTCTTCTCAAAGTGCTTCCTCACCGGGGACAATATTTCATCCAGCGCCTCTGCAGTCTCTTTTTTCAGGTCCAGTGGATGAAGCTCGCCTTTTATGAACTTGTTTTCCAGTTCTTCGTATGATTGCACTTCAAAATTCCCGCCAAACTTTTCCGGCCTGTATATTGTTCTCGAGACAAATTTCCTCAAGATTATGTATTTCCACATCTCAAGTATCGGGTTTCCTTCTGTAGTTTTTCCGGGACAATACGCCTTGTTTATTTTTTCTTCTATTTCTTTTTTGGTGTCATGTATGAATATCGCCGTCTGCGGCTTCGACTTGCTCATCTTGTCTTCAATCCCTGCTGTTTCCTGCCCCATTCTTCCTTTCGAGCCCTGCAATCCCATTAGAAGATGGTGATGGACGCAGACTCTCTGGGATCTGCCAATTTTTTTTGACAGTTCCCTTGAGAGTATTGTTGAATGCCTCTGGTCCATTCCAAGCTGCAAGATGTCGGCCTTGAAATAAAAAGGGTCCCACACCTGCATCATAGGATACAGAAGCTGCGCCGTATATTGCATCTCAGTCTCGTTTCTGCCCATCGTAGGGCTTGCCCTTATAGTTCTTTGTACTGTAACATTTTTTGCAATATCAATGACGCCTTTCCAGTAATTCTGGTCTTTTACGGCATCACTAGTCCATAATATTTTTATTTTTTTGGTATCAACGCCGCATGCTTCCCAGCCTTCGATAAAATACTCGCCTACATTTTTTATGAGTTCCAGGTTGCCGCCCATCTTGTTATTGATGTAAGCAAACCAGTCAGCAATCCATAGGGTGAAATCTATCTTTGCCTCGAGAAGGTCTTTTATTTTTATCGCGCGCAGAATTCCGCTCCCAAGATGCAAAAATCCGCTGGGTTCGAAGCCGTCATAAGCCATTGGACTCTGCTTGGTCTCTAAAAGATGTCTTAGGTCTTCCTCTGTAATGACTTCCTCCGTAGGCGGCCTCTTTATCAACTCTAACCGTTCTTCTATGTCCATGTATACACCTTTTAACCTTATTCGATAGGAATAATTTAAAGGCAAACAGAATGAAGATAAAAGTTCTCGGCGCCGGGCGCGAGGTTGGCAGGAGCTGCATACTTGTCGAAAGCGAAAGAAAGGTTGTTCTTGACTGCGGCGTGAAGCTGCAGCCGGAGCCTCCGCAGTATCCGCTTGTAGAGCAGATTGGGGACATTGACGCCGCCATCCTGTCCCATGCGCATCTGGACCACTGCGGCGCGATGCCACTTCTGATGAAGAACAGGAAGATTCCGGTGTTCATGAACGCCATTACGATGGAGCTTGCGGCGCTGCTGGTGAAGGACTCGATGAAGGTCGCGAAGATGCAGGGATACGGCACGCCCTACGGAATCCAGGACTTCAAGAGGTTCATGAAGAACTCAAAGCCAGTCAATTACGGGGAGAAATTCATGTCGTGCCGCCTCTACGACGCGGGGCATATCCCCGGGAGCGCCGGCATCATGATGGAAAAGGAGAAGATTTTCTACACCGGGGACATCCAGACGATACAGAGCCGGCTTCTTTCGCCGGCGAAGCTGCCGGAAAAATGCGAGACTCTTGTCATGGAAAGCACTTACGGTTTGGGGAACCATCCACTGAGGGAGCAGGAGGAGAGGAACCTTATAGAGTCCGTCGAGGAGGCCATAAGCAAGGACGAGACGGCCCTCATGCCGGTCTTCGCGGTCGGGCGTGCACAGGAAGTTCTCATGATACTGAAGGATTACGCAAACAAGATAGCGCTTGACGGGATGACGCGCACCGCCAGTGAGATAATCGCGGAATATGGCTCCTACCTGAAGAACCCGAAGGAATTTAGGAAGGTCCTGAAGAAGGTCCATATCGTGAAGAAAGGGGCCGAGAGGGGCAGGATACTGAAGAAATTTCCCATAATAATAGCCAGTGCAGGAATGCTCGGCGGCGGGCCTGCCGTTGATTACCTCTCGAAAATATCGCACAGGGAGGAAAGCAAGGTGCTCTTCACCGGCTTCCTGGTGGAGGAGAGCCCGGGAAGCAACCTCATCAAGACGAAGATATTCGAGAACGGAAGGGACAAATTCGATGTCAACTGCGAGCTCAGGCAGTTCAACCTCAGCGCCCACGCCGACAGGAAGGGCCTGTTTTCGATAATAGAGAGGCTGAAGCCGAAGAACGTGCTCTGCATTCACAGCGATTCGTGCGGCGCATTCGCCAGGGAGATACATGAGAAATACGGGATAAATGCCTTCGCCCCCGGAAACGGCGAAGAGGTAAGGATATGATTGTTGTCGACGGCTCTCATGGTGAGGGGGGCGGCCAGATACTGAGGACCTCGCTTGCATTGTCCGCAGTCACCGGCGAGCCGTGTAAAATCTTGAACATAAGGAAAGGCAGGCAGAACCCGGGCATGCAGGCGCAGCATGTGGAGGCTGCAAAAGCCTTGGCCCAACTGTGCGATGCTGAAACAAGTGGCCTTCATCTTCATTCATCTGAACTTGAATTTGTTCCGCATGACATAAAGGGCGGCAATATACGTATTTTCATCCCCACTGCAGGCTCAGTTGCACTCGTTCTTCAGGGAATCATGATAGCGTCCCTTCGCGCGAAGAAGGGAGTTTCCGTGAGGATAGAGGGAGGCGCCACCCATGGAAAGTGGGCGCCCTCGGTGGTATATGCAAAGAACATCCTGCTGCCGCTCCTTTCAAAGATGGATTATGAGGGCTACATAGATGTGGAGAAGTACGGCTACTATCCAAAGGGCGGCGCCAGCGTGTCCTGCAACTTTGCCCCGAAAAAGCTGAAACCACTTGAGCTCATTGAAAGGGGGAAGGTGCTGTCAGTTGAGGGGGTTTCCCACGCATCCAAGCTTCTGGAGAAATCCCATGTAGCCGAGAGGCAGAAGAAATCCTGCGTGGAACACATGGAGAAGAACGGGTTTGAATGCAGGATATTCGATTCTTATTTCAACACAGTATGCGAGGGCTCCGCCGTCGACCTCTGGGCGAGAACGGAGAACTCTTTTCTTGGCGCCGACGGGCTTGGAGAAAAAGGGATGCGCGCGGAGGATGTCGGGAAGTGTGCGGCCGAAAAGCTCGTCGCTCTGCTGAAGGCCGGTGCCGCCCTGGACGAGCATGCGGAAGACCAGCTCCTTCCCTACATCGCCCTTGCAGGCGGCAGCTTCAGTTATCATCACCTGACGCCGCACACGCGCACCAACATGCATGTGATAGAGAAATTCCTTCCAGTGAAATTCTCAATAGGTGAAAATATCATTTCATGCCGGGGCTCATGAGGAAAACTTCATTTTCAGGTATTCTGCTATCGCGTGGCATATGAAGGAATGGACCGGTTCTATTATTGTGTAGTCGTTGTCATCCACTACAATGCAGTGCCCGGCGATTTTCTTGAGCATCCCGCCGGTAGAGCCTGTCAATCCGACTGTGGTTGCGCCTTTTTCTTTCGCGTACTCCACAGACTTGACAATGTTACGAGAGTTTCCCTTTGAGCTTATCGCTACGAGAACGTCATGTCCGTTCACGTTATGGATTCTCAGCTGTTCTGAAAAAACGTCGTCATACGATATGTCGTTTGAGATTGTTGTCATGAGGGATATGTTGACGGTGAGTGGTATGACATTGAACTGCTTTTTCGGCTTTGTATACGTGACGAGGTCGTTCGAAAAATGGGACGCTATGGAGGCGCTGCCGCCGTTGCCGCATATGAAGACCCTTCCGGCGCTCCCGTAAGTATTAAGCATGATATCCGCGATTTCATTTATCTTCTGATGCTCCAGGGAATTCAGGGCCTTGATATACATCTGCGTCATTTCCTGGAACATAAATATGTCTTCCGTGGTGATTACTAAAGGGTTTTGCGTATGAATGCTTCGCCCATGAAATATCTTTCTTCACACCATAGCGCTCTTCTGGCTGCTTGCCATCGCCTGCTTTATGACGAAATCGACGCCGCCCGATTTCGCGGCGCCGTGGCCTGGAAAAAGGTATGAGATGCCCAGTTCCGAGAGCTTCTGGAGGGATTTGACCATGTCATCCCTGCTGCCGCCCGGGAAATCCGTCCTGCCTGATACTGTATCGCCCGATATGAGTATCCTTTTCGCTCTCTCGTAGAGGCACACAGAGCCTGGCGTGTGCCCCGGAGTATGCAGTACTTCGAACCTGAAATTCTTTGTCTTTATGGCGGACTTGTCCTTCAGGAGCCTGTCAACAGTTGTCACCCGCGGCCTTTCGCCAAAAACCTCCGCAAGTGTCTCGCCGCTTTCAAGGCAGTCCTTGTCTTTCTGGTGTATGTATATCTCGGAGCCCAGCCAGTCCCTGAATTTCTTGTTCCCGCCTGTGTGGTCAAAGTGATGGTGCGTGTTTATTATGCTCTTGAGGCTCATTATGTCGGATATCGACTCTATCTCTCTTTTCATCTCATAAAAGAATCTCCCTGTGCCGGTGTCGATTATAAGCTCGTCATCCACGACATAGACGTTGCAGTCGCCCTCAACGCCGGGCAGGACATGTATGTTTCTGAAGACCTGCATCTTTTAGATATGCAGTGAAATTTTTTATAGGGATTCGGGCTGGACATGCCTCCCGATAAGCCTGTGGGCGTTTATTGCGGAGAAGCGCGTCCCGTCCTTTAAGGCTATTATGTTCCCTTTGGCCGATGTTACCGTGCCCTTTATCCTGATGCCGTCTGCAACCTCGACAACTTCGGGCTCCGATATTATCCTGTCGAGCCTGTAGTGGCTTCGCAGGTCGTATATCTCCGGGTTTATCAGATGCGCGTCGAATCCGTTCCCTCCAAGGCGTGCTATGGCTGAGGATATGGAGCCGATGCAGACATTGGGGTCGCAGAACAGCCTGGAATGCTTTTCCTTGGAGACCATCCTGTCGACTATGCCGAGATGCCTCCTTATATCCTGCTCTATTATGCGGACCTCCTTCCCGTCCTTCACGTGGCCTATTTTCGCGCCGAAGTCGGCCCCCTGCTCTATGAGGCGGTAGAGAAACCTCATATCGAACGATATCCCTACTTTCAGCATCCCGTCAAAAGCGGCAAGATAGATGAAATACTTGTTCTCCATGCAGCTGTCTCTCTTGACTGGGTTTATGCACTCCTTTCCAGTGCACTGGACGCAGTTGAAAAAATCGTCCTGCATGCAGCAGTAGTTGCACATGTAGTTGTTGTCGGTCGGTGAGGAGTTGGGGCATTCAAAGTGCTTTCCTCTTTTTTTGTACCCGGTGCATGTCTTCTTTCCGAGAACCATGTCTATGTAGCGGCCGAAAAGCTTAATGGAAGAGCCGTCGGAGAACGATATGAAGGGCTCGTAGGAGCCTGATTCCTGCTTCCATGAATATTTCATTATTTGCATCGGACTCTCCTCTTTGCCGCCTCAACCGCGGCTCTTATGAAATCCGAGTCGTCAAGATTTCGGAATGCCTTCAGCGCCGGAGCGCATTCCTCTATGTCCTCGGGCCTGCCGGAGGAGGCTATTTGGCTGTAATATATGTAAAAGAGATCGTCTGAATGCCCGTTCTTTGACATTTCCGCATTCACTTGGTCGTCGTCGCTTGTTCCCAGGGCGGCCTTGAAGAGCTGCCTTGTCAATAAGGCCTTTATCCCGCGCTCGTCCTTCTCGCGGACGAATATGTTGTCATAATCAATGCATATGAGCGCTGTGTCGCCCGACGAAAAGAAGGATGTTGAGTCCCTCACATGGAACTCCATTGATGAATACCTCAGTGGCAGGCCGAACCCTGTCAGGACTTCGTCAAATATTTTCGAGGCGAGCTTTGTAGAATCGTCATCTTTCACGAGGCTCTTCGTTACTCTCATGATAGTTATTTGGTTTCAGCGGTAAATAAAATTTCTATATGCCGGAGAAGTCCTTCCTCGCCTTCTCAAGCGCCTCAAAGGTTCCTACATCCACAAGCCTTTCGACCTCGAAGGCATACATCTTTTCGCCGGCCTTCAGCATGGAGGGGAATACGTCCTTCCCGAAGTCGCAGAAGCCGCTTGTTATGTACTTGAAAACCGACGGCTCCAGTATATAGACAGCTCCGCTGGCAAGATTTGACCTGGGCTTCTTGGGCTTCTCCTCAAAGGACACGATCCTTCCGTTGCCGTCCGTCTCTATTATGCCCTTTGATTGCGGATTGTTCGTTTCCATGTAGACCCCTATGGTGGCCGCCGCGCCTTTCTTCCTGTGGAGCTTTGCCATGGCGCTCAGGTCGGCGTTTGTCATGTTGTCGCCGTAAATGACGACAAATGTGCCTTCAAGGAAATTTTCGAGGGATTTCACCCCTCCGGCCGCTCCGACAAGCTCCTTCTCCACCGTGTATAGTATGTTCACGCCGGAATCCGTGCCGTCACGAAAGTATTCGTGTATGCAGCTGGCGAGGTGGTGGGTCGTTATTACTATGTCCTTTATGCCGTGCTTTTTCAGGAGCTCTATTATATGCCATAGTATTGGCTTGCCGCCTACGTCTATCATCGGTTTGGGCACCTTCTCGGTGAGCGGAAGAAGCCGCGTCCCTTTGCCGGCGGCCACTATGACGCCTATCATACTCCGCCACCCTTCATGGCCCTTATGGCCCTCTCATATCCGTCGTGGCTTCCGACGTCAAGCACCATGCCGTCATAGATGTATCCCGAAAGCTGGCCGTCCATGGCCAGCCTGTTGAAGAGGTCTTCTATCATGAACTTCTGGCGAGTGACGTAATCCGACACTCCGGGCTCGAATATGCAGAGCCCGGCGTTTATTATGTTTGAAGTGCTCCTCGCCGGTTTTTCCTTGAAATGCACGACGCGGTTTCCCCTCATCTTGGCCACGCCGTAATTCCTCGTTTCGCTGGATGTGGAAAGCAGGACGGTAGCTAGCGTCCCCTGGCTCTTGTGGAATTCGTGCATCTCGTATAGGTCCGGATTGAGAAGCGTATCGACATTTACCATCACGAACCTGTTCCTTATCAGCTCCTTGGCCGGCATGAGGCACCCGGCTGTGCCGAAAGGCTTGTCCTCGGCTATGTATTCTATACTTACCCCGAAGTTGGAGCCGTTGCCGAAATGCTCCATCACCTTCTCCTTCATGTGGCCGACAGAAACCACGAGGTTGCGTATGTCATATTTCTTTAGCATCCTTATCTGATGCTCCAGTATCGGCCGTCCGTTTATCGGTATCAGCGGCTTGGGTATCTCGTAGGTTATGGGACGGAGGCTAACGCCTTCGCCTCCGGCCAGTATCAGCGCGGTATCCATGTCGGTTTTCCCGAATGCCCTGGACAGCATGACCTCTATGGCATGGGACCTGTTTCTTATGTTTCTCTTGTCAACCATGCTGTCCAGCCTTTTCAGGACATCCTGCTTCACAGTTATCGTCACGCGCTCTACCATCACACCACCGTATTGAAATAGTATGAAAAAGTATGAAACTCAAATTATTTAAGCGGTAGTCCCATATTCTGCAGATGGTAATCAGGAGCAGGTCCCCGGTGAGGATATCCTTTGCCGGAGGGGGGACAGATGTGCCCCCGTATAGGGATGAAAAGGGCGGGTGCGTCGTTTCAGCGACGATAAACAAATACGCCTACGCGACGCTGGAGCAGCGCAACGACAGCAACATACACATACATTCCGCCGATTTCCTGAAGAGCTTGGCTTTCAAGAACACGGCCGAAATCGAATACAATAACGAACTCGACCTTCTCAAGGCCGTGATAAAGAAGATGGCGCCTTCTGCCGGCATGAACATATTCATGAGGTGCGATGTCCCGCCGAAATCCGGGCTGGGCAGCAGCGCGGCCGCGTTTGCCGCCATGATAGGGCTGTTCAATCACATGAGAAAGGAAAGAAGGATGACGGATTATGAAGTGGCGGAACTGGCATACAGGCTTGAGAGGGAGGAGCTTAAGGTGGGCCGCGGGAACCAGGACCAGTATGCAACGGTTTTCGGCGGGATGAATTTCATAGAATTCGGGGAAGGCTGGGTGAAGGTCAACCCGCTGAGGATGAAAAAGGACCACTTGCTTGAGCTTGAAAAGCATCTTATCCTCGCGTACATAAAGCCGCGGCAGGACGAAAGCAGCAACATCATAGACGACCAGACGAACCGTTACATATCCGGCGATACGAGGACTGTGGAGGGCCTCGACAAGGCGAAGGAAGTGGCTGTCGAGATGAGATATGCCCTCCTCGGCGGCGACCTGATGCGGTTCGGCGAACTCCTCAATGAGGGTTGGGAGGCAAAGAAGAAGTTTTCGCCGCTCATCAGCAACAGGTATATAGACGATATTTACGACCTGGCGAGGAGGAACGGCGCCCTCGGAGGGAAGATTACTGGAGCCGGTGGATCCGGCTTTTTCCTTTTTTTCTGCGAACCCAACAAGGAGCATGTCCTAACAGACGTGCTGGAGAAATCGGGGCTCAAGCCCATGACTTTCACGTTCGACCACGACGGGCTTCAGACATGGGAAGTAAACAAGTGAGGTGTTGAGATGAATGATGGATATAGGGAACTTATGGAAGCCGTAGGAGATATTCCGGTAGGGGCGAGAAGGGTCGTGTCCATAGGAGCATATCCGGGAAGGACGGAAATCATGATGACGGATAACGGCCCGAAGGCAATTTATGCAAATGGGGGCGACTCGGGATTGGCAACTGTTTACCTGGACAAAGAAGCGCCCCCTGAGGAGTGGAGAATAGGACGCGGCCTCAGCGAAGATGACTTTAGGAGGGCAGCTGAAAGGCTTTGACCCAAGGCTTAAAAAGAATTTGGGGAAGGGATAGCCATGAAAATCCTTGAAAAACAAAGTTTTTCAGGATCTCAAAGGAGGCACCTCCTTTGAAGATATTGGTGACGGGCGGCGCGGGTTTCATAGGCAGCAATCTTTCCAAGGCGCTAGTCAAAAAGGGCCATGAAGTGACCGTCCTTGACAACTTCTTCCTCGGCGCAGAGAATAACATCGCAGACATCAAAAGCCGCATAAAGCTCGTTAAGGCCGACATAACGGACGCGGCGGCCGTTACAGAAGCGTCTAGAGGATGTGACGTGATATTCAACGAAGCTGCTGCATCATCCTCCCCGATGTTCAAAAAGGACCTTCGCCGCAGCGTCGCCGTCAATGTCGACGGGTTCATCAACGTGATGGACGCGGCTGTGAAAAACGGCGTGAAACGCGTTGTTTATGCATCGACGTCGTCTATTTACGGTAACATGAAGCCCCCTCTTACAGAAGACGTGAAGTGCGTTCCGGTCAATATGTACGCATCAACGAAGCTCATGAATGAGCATATAGCTCTCCTTTTAGGCATGGAAAACGGAATCGAAACCATAGGCCTCCGCTATATGAGCGTTTACGGCCCGGGGGAAGAGCCAAAGGGAATCTTTGCCAATCTGGTGTCGCAGTTCCTGTGGGCCATGAAGAGGGGGGAGAGTCCTGTTATATACGGCGATGGCACCCAGACGCGCGACTTCACCTACGTGAAGGATGTCGTCAAAGCCAACATACTCGCAATGGAATCCAAAAAACACCTTAATGACGTGTTCAACGTAGGCACCGGAACGGAAGTTTCGCTCAACGGGCTCGTGGAAATCCTTAACCGTGTTCTGGGAAAGAAGATAAAAGCCAAGTACGTGAGAAACGATGTCAAAAATTATATATCAGCACAAAGGGTGGACATCTCGAAGATAAGGAAGGAGCTTGGATATGAGCCAGAGTTCACACTGGAAGCCGGCATAAGGGATATGCTATCACAATAGTTTCTTTGCCATGTTCTTCATCTTTCTTTCGAATTGCGACGTGTCGTATTTCCTCGATTCTTTCATTAGCAATGCGGCATTCCACTTCGTCTTCTCCGACCTCTCTACAGCGGCGTTGAGCGAATCCTCGTCAGGCTGGAAGAATATTCCTGTCTTTCCGTCCTTTATTGTCTCGGTGAAACCTCCTTCATTGACAGCTATGCACGGCTTGCCTGACGCCATGCTTTCGACAGCAACAAGACCGAAGTCTTCATCAACGGCAGCTGCAACCGTGGCCCTGCATCTGGAATATATGTCTATCAGTTCCTTTTCATCCAGGCTCCCGGTAAATTCTATGCTGTCATGCCCGGCAGCCAGTGCCTTGAGTCTTTTCTCGTCCGGGCCTGTGCTGGCTATCACAAGTCGCCTGCCATTCTCTATGAACGCGTTTATTACCATATCGATTCTTTTGAGTTTATCCAGCCTGGACGTGGATAGGTAAAAGTCCTCGCTTTTCCTATTGAGGAATTTATTCGTGTCTACAGGAGGGTTCACAATGGAACATTTTTTGTACACGTCAGGCCCGTAATATTTCATGACCCTGCTCAGGGTATTTCTAGAATTGACAGCGATGGAACTGAATTCCCTGACAGCAGACTGGTCCAGATACATATATTTTTTGCAGAATCTCCTGAAAAAGAGCCTTGTTACCGGATTAATGCCGGATTCGAAATGAGCCTTCAGGTCGTAAAGGAAGCGCGGCGGGGTGTGCATGTAAAGTATGTTGGGCTTCAGCCTCTCCGCAGCGCTCATGCACCATGTCCCGGAAAATATGTAGAGGTCATATTTTATGTCAAGTTTTTTGAAGAGCCTTGACAGCTTGGTTATCCTGGAACGTCCGGCAGGCGGCCTGCCCATAAAGGTTTTCACGTTTATCCCGTCCGTACAGTAAGTCTTCCCGCTATCCACGAACCCCGTGTAGAGGTCTGCATCGAACATCCTTGCAAGGGCCAGTGCAACACGCTCTCCGCCTCCCTTTTTGCCGAAATAATCGTGGAGTATCGCAACTCTCATTGGAGCACTTCCTCGTAGACATTTCCGGTCTTTTTCGCGGCTGTTTTCCACGTGAAATTATTCGACCTCTTCAGGGACTTCCTTGACATCTTTCTGGAAAGTCCGCTGTCGGCAAGTATGGACGAAACCTTGCTGCATATGTCTGCGGGGCTTTCCGGATCGAAGTATGTGGGGGCGTCGCCAAGTATCTCTGGCATTGCCGCAGCATTGCTTGAAGCCACCGGGCAGCCGCATGCCATGGCCTCGAGCGGCGTGAAGCCAAACCCCTCGAAAAGCGACGGGTATACGAACGCCCTTGCATTGGAATAGTACTCGGCCATCCCGTCCTCAGTAAGGTTCCCCGTTATTTTGACATCCTTCTCCAGTCCGAGGGACCTTATCCTCTCACGTATTGCCGGATTGTCGTAATTCTTGACCAGCTTCAGTCCCGGAAAATCCGCCTTCAGCATCGCGAAGGCGTCTATGAGGACCGGGATGTTTTTTCTCCTCTCTTCGGAACCGAAATAAACTATGTAATCTGCCTCTTTCTTCTTTCTTCGCGGCCTGAAAGCCCCGGATATCCCTGAATGCACCACCCGTATGTCATCCTCTCGGGCCTGTGTGTATCTCATCACTTCGTTCTTGGTGAATTCTGATACGCATATTATTTTGCCGCATTTTTCCATGCCCTTTATAGCAAGCCTTGAGAAGAATGCATGCCTCCTGCTTTCAAAAAGCTCTGGTCTTGAAAACGCCATCATGTCATGGCAAGTTATTACCGTGGGCTTTCCCGTGGCAGACTTTGAAAGGTGCCCGAACGTCTGGGAGCTGAAATGGATGATGTCGCCACCGTCAAGATGCGGGGGCCGCATGTGCCTGAGGAACCCGTTTTCCGTCTCCTTTACCGTTATGCGGAATCCTTTTCCGATGTTCTTCGAAAGGCTCAGTATGTAGTTCTTTATGCCCCAGTTGTATTCGCTTCCGATACCGCCCGAAATCATCTGGACGTTTATCATGAAGAAAACCTCTCCGCCACGGCTGCAAGCTTTTCAGGGAACGAACTCCTGATTATCATCATGTCGCTTTTGGTGAATATTTTCACTTTGAGGAATATGCCGGCGTAGAACAGGCCCGCCAGCGATGCGCATATCGCGGCTTCGGCCAGTATGTTCATCGACAGAGCCTGCTTCACGAAATAGATTATGACAACCGATGCGAGGGAGTTGGACAGGATGATTGATATGTCCCTCACTGGCGCCGATATTTTTATCTCTTTCCTGAGATGCAAATAAAATATCAGGAAACCTATGACGTATGAAGAAATGGCCGATGCGGCGGCGCCGGCGATGCCAAAAGCCGGCACCAGGATTATGTTTGCTGCCACGTTGAACGCCGACACTATAATGACAGTAAGCGTGCTTTTTTTGGGCTGTCCTATCGCGTTCAGGATGACAGAGAACAGGATGTTCATGCTGAAAAATATCATGCCAAAGCTGAGAACCTGCAGTGGCAGGGCGGAATCTATGTACTTTCTGCTAAGAAACAGGTCCATTATAATCTCGGGGAATGCTATGAATATGGCGGCCGCGAACGCTATGAAAAGGAAAACGGACTTTATCATGAATTCCACATGCGTCGTCAGTTCCTTCTTATTCCCTTTTGCCCACATTTCCGACACCACAGGAAACAGTATAACCGACAGCGAGCCGGCGAACACGAGGAGCATCTGCGATGTTGAAACGGCCGCCTGATAGAGTCCAACTTCGTATAGCGACCTGAAATACGTGAGTATCATTGTGTCGGCAGAGCCTATGAGAAAAGTCGATATGCTCCCCAGAAAAACGAAGGAGCCGAATATTATGACATTCTTTTCCGAACCCATGAGTGCCTTCCCCTTCCCAAGACCCCTCACATGCTTTGCAACATAAAGCGCCATCATAACCTGTATCATCATTGACGCCGCGAAATAGCTCACGGCAACGCCGATGAGCGTGGCGTCGCCTGATGCCAATATGAAGGAGAAAATGACGGCTATTCTTATCGCTTCTATGAGCGAGAATGCAAGTATTTTCTGGAATCCCTGGAGGAGCATTTTAAGGAACGATACTGCAAGCACCAGCTCGACTGAAAAAAGCTTTATCAGGAAGGATGCCTTCTCCGAGTGGAAGAAAGATAATGCTATGTAGTCGGACATCATGAAAGTTGCGAGCCCTATCACAGCCCCTATTGACAGCTGAAGCAGGAATGATGACTTTATGGCTCTTCCGATGGAAGCATAGGCTCCCTTTACCATGAACTCTGGTATGTATTTTACCAGAGCCGAGCCGAGCCCGAAATCCTTTATCACGAAAAACAGCGAGAAAAAGGTCAGTATGGAATAAAAGAGGCCGAAATCATCGACAGGGAGGCTCCTTGCAACAAATATCCTGAGAAGATATCCCATCCCGGTTCCAAGTATGGACAGTACAAAAGCAATTGAAGCGCCTTTTATTATCCTGTTGGCGTAGCCCATTGGTGATATTTCAATAAGACCCTTTTAAAAGTGAAATTATCTTTAGATTTTTGTTCTAAGTTATTTCTTTTCTATCACGTAATTCCCCATTGCAAGGTACCTGAGGCCGCTTCTCTCAAGGGTGCTGAAAGCGTCGTGCGGCGTGCATACGATGGGCTCGCCGTGCAGGTTGAATGAGGTGTTCAGTATGCCGCCGTGACCCGTCTCCTTCTTGAAGGTTTTTATCAGTGCATGGTAGCGGGGATTCCATTCCCTGTCAACCACCTGCGGTCTTGCGGTGAAGTCTGACTGGTGCAGGGCAGCGCGCAACGCGTCCCTGCCGAGAGGCGTCGTATTGAAGGACAGTATCATATACTGGTCATTGGCGGACTTTCTGGGCATCTCAAGGAGCTTCCTCGCGTCCTCCCTCATTATGGAAGGCGCGAAAGGCATCCAGAAATCGCGCTGCTTTATCTGGGAGTTTATCTCAGTTATTGCGCGCATGTCCCGCGGGTCCGCTAGTATGCTTCTGTTGCCGAGGGAGCGGGCGCCGAACTCCATCCTGCCGCTAAGGCGGGCAACTATTCGCCCTTCTGACAGCATCTCGCCGACAGCCTTGTCTATGTCCCTGTGGCTCTCTATCCTGTACTTCTTCCTGTCTATCCCCTTCACGAATTCATCTATTTTGTCGTCGTAGGAGGGTCCTAAATATATGTCCTTTATCTCTTCGAATATTGGTTTGGAGCCGTCTTCCTTGCACAAGTCCGCGTATCCAAGCATCGCGGCTCCGATGCAGCTGCTCTCGTCTCCGCCCGAAGGCATCGCGAAAATGCTGCCGACCTCAGGCATCTCCATAAGGCGCTGGTTGCATTTGACGTTCATGAAGAACCCGCCGCATACCATTATATCGTCTATTCCGTAGCGGCTTATGCAGTTCCTGACCCATCCAGCCGTCACTTTTTCGGCCATGTTCTGCAACGCATATGCGACGGCGTCGAATCTGTGCTTGTGCAGGCTGTCCCTGAGGTAGAGGCCGTATGAATGCGCCCACCTCTTCGTCCTGTTCCTGAATTTGACCCCTCTGACATCAGCCATGCGCTCGAACACATCGACGGATTTCCTGGCGTAATGTTCTGATGAATATGGAGCAAGGCCCATAACCTTGTACTCATGCTCCCATGGCTTCATCCCAAGGTACCATGTCACCTCGTTGTACATCTTCGCTATGGAATGTACGAAGGGTATCGAAACCGTGCGGTGGATGTCTCCGTTCTCCGCTATGCTGACCGTTGCGCACAGGCCGTCGCCCTCTCCGTCGGATGTGAATACAAGCCTCCTGCCCTTTGGCGTGCCCTTGAAATAATAAGCGGTCGCCGCATGGACCTTGTGATGCTCATACATGACTATCGGCGCGGTTATCCCGATCTGCCTGAGGGCTTTCATGTACGCAGGGAGGAATTTTCTTGTCTTGTAGAAGCGCCTGAACCTCGTCGCGGCCGGGCACAATATGCTCTCCGTCACTTTCATGGGAAATATCCTCGCAGCATGGGAGAACGCGACTATGGATTTCCTTTTCTCCTTCCTCATCTTCGCTATCTCGTTCAGGTCGGCGGGGGTTATATCCTTCGAGCTGAAGGCGACGAGGTTTATCTGTTCGCCGTTTATTCCCTCATCGGACATCATTTTTTGTATGGAATTTATGGGAAACCTGTGGTCGTTCTTTATCCTCGTCAGCCTCTCCTCTATTATGCAGGAAACTGTGCGCCCGTTTACCATGATACACGCTGAAGAGGGGTGGCTGTCATTGATTCCAAGAACTATCCTGTCTGTCATTTTCATAATCTTTGTGAAAGCCTTTTTAAAAACTGATTTTGATATTCAAAATAATGTCCTAATGTAGTATTTTAAACGTGTAACCCATATGCAGTTCAATGAAAAAATACGCGCTGGCGGCGGCGCTTTGCCTCCTGATTGCCTCGATGGTGCAGTATGCCCTCTTCTTCGGGCTCCATCCCGAAGGTCTGGTATTCAACTCGCTTGGCGAGGACGAGGCCCTGTTCGTCACTGCCATAAAGCTGTCTGAGTTCGGCTACGAAAGCCCGTGGACCTTGGAAAGCGACGGCGTTGTCAGGCTTGCGTTCCTGAACCCGGCTAACGGCCCGGTTTTCATGCTGTTCCCTATATCCGTTTTTTACGCCGCTTCCGGCATAAGTGCCTTGGGGCTATTTGCGCTCTTCAAGCTCTTTTCGGCGGCGTTGATGCTCGCAGCCATATACCTGCTTGTCAGGCATTTCGATTTCAAATCAAGGTATAGGATTTTTATCCTACTCGTGCTTTCTGCAGGGTTCGGCGGATTAATCCATCTCGTGTCATCCTTCTTTTACCCGGACCGCCTTCTGTACCCACAGTCGCTTTTCGGATTCGGCGTCAGCATCTTCCGCTTTGTGGAATCCTATCAGGCGTTCTCGCTTGCCCTGGGGCTCATGTCCCTGTTATTTTTCGTGAAAAAAAGGATTCTTCTATCGTCAGCGTTCCTCGGATTTACGGTTCTCGTGTATCCTTTTCACGGCATATCGTTCTTCATAGTAATGGCCATTTATTGCCGCGTCTTTTCGCTTGGAGCGTCTCATATATCAAAGGTGTTCGCGGCCCTGCTGGCCTTTTCGTCTGTATGGGCATTTTCATACTTTTTCCAGCCGGTTCTGTTTGACAACTATGCAAATGCGGTAGGCACGGTGAGCGTCAACGTCCTGCCTTCCGTTCTCCTGGGACTGGGGCCTCTGTTCATATTTCTCCTGTACGACATGAAGAAAAGGTTTCCGTTTGTTTCTGAAAGGAGGCATTTGGCGTTCTTTCTTGCATCCTTCGCGCTCATGTCGTACTACCAGATATCAAGCTCGGTGTGGGCGCCGCCTCTTCCCTCTAATCCACTGTTCGTCATTTTCAGCGTGCCATTCCTCGCCTTTCTTGGATATCTTGCAAAGAAGATGCTGGAAAGCGGGCATGAAAAGCGCATTGTTTTCATGTATGCGTGGTTCGTTGTATTCCTCTTCATTGTGGTGTTTCCAGTCAAGATATTCTCGGTTCTGCCGCCGAAGGTGACGGTGTTCCTTTATTTTCCGCTTGCTTTCCTGGCTTACGAGGGGATGAAGAAATCCGGTAAAGTCTTTATTGCCGTTGTAGCGGTTTCTGCACTGTCAATATTCTTCTTCTATTCGTTCGAGCAGATGGACGCCAGGGATATCTACGATAACGGCACCATTAAGGAGCAGAACTTCTTTTACACTGAACCAGACATAAAGGCTCTTGGTTTCCTGAAGGGCATGCCGGCCGGGAATGCGATATCATCTCAGGCCATAGGAACTTACCTGCCGTATTATTCAGGGAAGAAATCCCTTCTGTTCGGCACCAACAGGGGCGATATAGTCCTTAATGTGGGCGAAAAGCTTTCGGATTACAGGAAGTTTTATTCGTCTCCGGACAGAAGCGTTCTTGAAAAGTACGGCATCAGGTACGTGTTTTACGGGACTTTTGAAAAACGCCTGGGAGATTTAGGAAGCCCCGATTATCTCAGAAAGGTGTACAGCGACGGCACCGAGATATACGAATTCATCCCATGAGCCTGATGGCCATGAGCCTTAGCGCCATGCGCGGGCCGGACTTTATCCTGAAAGTGGAGAATTCGCTGTGGGACCACTTTACAGGGAATTCTATTATGTTTCCTCCGCTCTTTTTTATTCTCCACAGCATCTCGGCGTCGAACTCGAATCCGCCGGATTTCATGCTGGCCAGGCATGATAACATTTTCCTCGTCATGACCTTGGCGCCGCATTGGGTGTCCGTAATCCCTAGGCCGAAGAGAATGTTGACGTAATGGCTGAAGACATTGCCGAGAAGCCGCCTGTAGGCCGGCTGTTTTTTCGTCACGAATGATTTTTCCATGTTGCGGGAGCCTATTACAATGCAGTCCGCGCTTTTCCGGCAAGTCTCCATCATGGAACGGAAATTGCCGGGCCCGACGGAGCCGTCGGCATCCGTAAAGCCTATTATATCTCCGCTGGCATGCCTTAGCCCTTCCATCACCGCCCTTCCCTTTCCGAGCCGGTTTCCGGACTCGATGATTCTCACGTCCTTATGAGCCTTCATGAAGCTTTTCGTGATGGAAGCCGTCGTGTCGCTTCCGTCGCATACCACTATAATCTCAAACTTCATCCCTGACTTCTTGAAGTGCCTGAAATAAGACTCCAGCGTTCCTTCTATCCTCTTCTCCTCGTTGTAGGCCGGTATCACGATGGAATACGAATTCTTCATGGCATCATCTTCTGTAAACGTCAAACTTTCCGTTCCCCCACACTTTGTCGCCCGAAGCCGCCGCTCCGGCGCTTCTTTCGTAGGGGCCTATAAGTACGTAGTCTGCTCTGTATTTTTCCCGGTTGGCTGCGTCCTCCAAATACCTCCTGTAGTTTTCCAGTATGTCAGCTTTCTTGGATTCGGGTATTCCGCTTCCGTACTCGAGGGAAAAGAGGTAGAGGTCCCAGAATGCTATTTCGAAGGACGATTTATTGAACGTATTGGTTCTGTGGTCTATTATATAGGAATTTCTTGTCTCTTCGTTGTTTATCATTCCACTGACATGGGATTCGTTGATGCCCAGCATCGAGTATGATATGTAGAATCTCTCCCATATCTCATCCGTCGTTGCAAGGGAATACGGGCCGTAAGGAAGGTATACGTTGTTATGGGTGTAGAGCGGTATGAGATAGCTCTGCTCCGTGCTCAACGTCAGCACGACATCGTCCTTTTCCGTATTTTCATCGAGCCACTCGTAGAGCTCTTTGTCGCTGTCGTCTATGGCGTAGAGGCTGTGCTTTTTGTCGGCAAATGAATACTGCGAGTAGAATCCTATCGAGAAGAGAAATATGAACAGAATAGCGCCTATCTTCCTCATATCAAAGCGCTTTTCCGCGGCCTGCCACAGCGCGTAAATCATCATGATGGAGGCGAATGGCGCCATTGCAAACTCGTAGTGGCTTTTCTGTATCGAGAATCCCGTGATTATCTGGGAGTTCATGAGGAAAATTCCGGAAATTATTATGGAGCCCATGAGGAGGGAAAAATAGTCTTTTTTTGAAAACGCGTAGAAAATGGCGATGATAACCGCATATTTTGCCGTCTCTGCTATAGGAAGAGGGGACGAATAAGTTTTTCCGTTCCTTGTCGATATGTCCTCCAGAAAGCTCTTGTCGAAGGACGTATAGGACAACCAGAAAGGCAGCGAAACCGCGGCGAATACCGCGAGTATGATAACAACGTGCTTCAGAATCCCGGGATTTTTCTTTGCCGCAAAATAGATGGTATGGAGCGCGAGAACGCCTGCGAATATCGTCCAGTAGAAAAAATACGTATAGAACAGGAGTCCTGAAACGAGCCCGCATAGGATAGAATAAAATGCCTTTCTTTTTTTCATGGAAATGTAGAGGAGGAATACGGAAATGGCGAGAAAGATGAAAGTCATCTGTATGTGCGGTATCCTGCCGAAATAATTAAGAGGCCCGGATGCGTCCAGTATGTTTGTCGCGTGATAGGATATGTTGCGCAATGTGACAGGCGGCGTCACAATATAATCAAAGGCTATCAGCATGAAAACCGGCGCCAGGATGCTCAGATGAAGGTTTCCGGTCTGCCTGTAGATGAGCATGTAGATTATGAGAAATATTATGACTGGGAAGATGAAATTGCCGGCCGCGAAGGCGCCGGAAACCGAGCCTGAAAGAAGCGACATCGCTGCCAGTAGAGCCGTCGGAACGAGCGGCACGAAGGGGTTTATTTTGCCCTTGTATTCGTAAACGGTCGGGTCTCCTGGTATGTTGCCCTCGTAAAAATCCCTCGCAAGGGATGCGTACGTAGTCTGGTCCCTGGAATACGCAAAAACGCCGTTGACGGCAAGCTGTGTGTAGCTGTCATCCCCTCTGAAGAGGGGCATCAGGATATTGGCTGTGGAAAAATAGATGCCGCAAAGAAGCGCCGCGGCCAGCACTATCTTTTTCATGAGTTTAATGTTGCAATGAGCTTTTTATACTGTGAAGCCGTCTTTGCAATATACTTTTAAATACTATTAAAATTAATAAAAATTCAGGTACCATGTCGGAAATTCTTCTCATCCAGCCAAATATAGGCATACACGATTTCCTAGCCACCAGATTCCCCGACCCTCTGCTCGCAATAGCCTCGGTGCCGCATATGAGGGGTTACAAGGTCAAGATACTTGACCAGAGGATAGAAAAAAACTTCAAGCATCTTCTGGAGCAGGAAATCGGAAAAAAGCCGCTGTGCATCGCCCTGCCTGTTATGACTGGCGGCCAGATACTCCGCGCCCTTGAGATATCGAAATTCATCAGAAGCATCGACAAAGACATAAAAATAGTCTGGGGCGGGCCGCATCCGACATTATTCCCTGTCCAGGTCTTGGAAAATGAAAATGTGGACATAATCGTGTCGGGCGAGGGCGAAATAACGTTTTTCGAGCTTGTCGAGGCTCTTTCAAAAGGCGCTCCTCTTTCAGGCATAAAAGGGATATCGTATAAGGAGGACAGCAGCATAAAAACGAATCCGGAAAGGGAGCTTATCAAAAATCTTGATGAGCTGCCGCCTATTCCATACGACCTGATAGACGCAAGCAAATATAATCCGACATACATATCAGGAAGGAAAGCCTTCACGCTCCTGACATCGAGGGGATGTCCATATCGATGCACGTTCTGCTTCGCTACTGCATACTACAACTTCACATGGCGCGGCTATTCCGTGGACAGGACGATGGAAATGATACATGAAGCTGTCAACAAATTCGGCGCGCAGACAATACTGTTCCAGGAAGACAACTTCGCGACCAGCATACCGAGATGCAACGAGATATTTGACAGGATTATAGCGGACGGCCTCGACATTACGTTCAGCCTGGTGGGTATACGCGCCACCGATGTCGCAAGGATGGACCTGGACAAGATGTACAAGGCCGGGTGCAGGAACTGCGACATGGGCGTCGAATCAGGGGACCCTGAAGTGATGAAAACCATGATAAAGGCCCTGACGCCGGAACTCGTCCTGGACGTGAACAGGAAGATAAGGGATTACGGCATAAAGGTGAAATATTCCTTCATAGCCGGCCTCCCGATGGAGAAGGACCCGAAGATATCGATAAACTTCGCATTCAAGCTCATAAAGGAGAACAAGAACGCGTATACGCCGTTCTTCCCCTACACGCCTTTTCCGGGCACTGAAATGTACCATGCCGCGATAGAAAAAGGCTTTGTGCCGCCAACAACGCTCGAAGGCTGGGGCAATTTTGACCTGGAGCACTGGAGGGACCACTATCCCAGCTGGTACACAGAAGAGGAGAAGCGATGGATAGAGGGCATAGAAAGGATGTCGGTCCTAGGGAACCGCAACTCGAAATACAAGATATCAAACAAGACTTTCAGGTTTTTCTTCGACCTGTACCACCCGATTGCCAAGTTCAGGTTCATGAGGAACTACTACGGGATGCCGCTTGACATAAAGATGCAGAACAAGGTCATGAATATGGTAGTCAAGACGCTTGATTAATCAATAACAACGAGCTGCTCGTTCACGGATTTTTTTGTCTCTTCAAGATTCGGATAAAGGCTGAACGCCTCGAACTTGTCTCTCCAGTATTCCGACTCGCTTAGATATTTCTCTACAAGCCGTATTCTTTCAGCCGCCCCGCCGACGTTGCCGGAATTAAACTCGCATGCGGCAAGCGTCATGTTTGCAAGCGCGTGGCCTGAAGTGACCACATCGCATATGTATCTCATCTGCCTGACGATCTTAGACAGCCTATCACGATCTTTTATGTTCATGACCCTCTCGTAATTTATTTTATAATTCATGTAGAACCATATATCCATCAGCTGCTCCGAAGTCGGCTCCGCATCCAGGTTGCCGCTTTCGAATGGGTTGGCGAATTTTTTCACTTCCTTTTTGTGCTCGACGGTGTTCTGCTTCCCGTGGGGGCCTATCATGAACCGCGTTTCATTCGTCTGGAGCTTGTCCTCTATCAGGCCCTCTTTCACCATCGCCTTGTATATCGGGGTAGAGGGCAGAGGCTGCAGTATGTTCAGTGCATACCAGTCCAAGTCCAGCTCAAGTGCAAGGTTCATGGTATCGAGCATCATTCTCAGCGTTTCATGGGGAAAGCCCAGCATGAGGAAGCCGCGGGAGAATATCTTGGGATATTTCCTTAGAAGGGCCGCCGCATTCCTGAAATTGTCCACTGTCCCGGGCTTTTTTATGTCCAGAAGTATTTTCGGGTTTCCGGATTCGATGCCGAAGAAAAGCCCTATGCATCCCGATTCGGCCGTAGCCTCTATTATAGCAGGCTTGCACGCAGCAGCTATGACGCCGTTGGAGGCGTCCCATGTTATGCCGAGGTTGCGCCTTTTTATCTCCTGGAAAAGCTCTATTGTCCTCTTCTCGTTGAAGAAAAGGTCGTCGTCAAGCCACATTATATGCTTCACGCCGTATTTCCTGGCAAGGAGTTCTATCTCGTCCGCAACGCTTTCAATGCTTCTCTGCCTGACACCCATGCCATTGAAGCTGCGGACGCTGCAGAACGTGCACATCGCCCGGCATCCCTTGTTGGAAAGCACGGTCGCGACCCTGGTTCCTGGCTCAAGCAGCGCAGTGAAGGAGCCGATGGTGCCCACGGAAGAATAATTCGATATATCGACAAGATCGTACGCCGGTATCCTGTTCAAATCATCCGTCTCCGGTGCCTTCCTTTCCTCCAGCGAATAATATTTGCCGCCTGCAATCACTGACACCTGATAAATCTCATCCCCATGACCGTTCGCGGCCTCAAGAAGCTTCTGGAAAGCCACCTCGCTCTCGTAGGAGCATGCTATGAGCCTTTCGTAGTCTATTGAGCGCAGAACCCTTTCTGTGTCGTTAGACACGTGAACGCCTCCGACAATTATCGGCAGTTCCTTTCCGGCGACCTCGCTGCATACTCGCACAAAGCTGTCGTGCGTCATCGTGAACATGCATGTTATGCCGACCGCGTCAGGCCTGAATTCGTCAATCTTTCTGGCCAGAAGGCCTTTCCATTCGGCATCGTAATCCATCTTGCCCCCTGATTCCACGGCCCTCTTTATCACATGATAATTTAGGTCGACAATCTCGGGCTCGTGGCCATTCTCTCGCAAAACGTCGGCGAGAAGCAGCGGGCCATAAGGCGGATATGTATAACACCTTTTCTGCAATGCGGCCTCAAAGTTGAATTCCTCTGATGCGATGTCCGGCGGGTTGACGAGAAGCACCTTCCTAGCTTTTTTTCCGCCGAATATCTCGCGTATTCTCGCCAATATTGCCGCCTTCGCCTCCTGTCCCGGCTCGTGCTCTTTCAGAAGCTGCTCCATACAAGAACTAGCATTTCACAGTTTTTAAAACTTGTAAAAGCAGTTCACGCCCTGCAGGTGGCTATGTTGCCTGCAAGACCGAAAGCGATGGAATTATCATTACGCGCTCGGGATCAACGTTCTTTTCCTCAGGTCCCTTTGTAATCTGGGGCGCAGCAAGATGTCCCTGAATGCGTCACCGACAAGGTATGTTCTTGTCATGAACTCGTCCTCGCTTATGCCGAAATTTTCTCTCGCCGCCTCCCTGTGCATGACTTTGTCTGGAAATTTCTCGTCAGCGCCGAGCCAGAAATGAAGGTATTTGGCAATTTTATGATATGTTACAACTCTGTCAAGATGCTCCTGCGGTATTCCTGTCGAGATGCATGCATGATTTCCGCCTTCTGCCATTCTCCTTAGGCATGCCTCGGCGTCGTCGTACAGGGGATATATTCTCGAAGTAACTCTTGATACGTATTTTCTTGCCAGTTCTTCCGCCCTTTCAGCCGGAAGACCAAACATTCCCATGATTTCCGCATACTGGTGCCCGGCAGGCTTTCCGCCTCCTTCTTTTAAGCTTATCTGCGATATGTGAAAAATGCAAGCTGCAAGGATGGAAGACTATCTGTCTTCTTTGGGATTCAGAGACCTGACAATATATTTGGGCACTGCTGTCAGTATCGGAAGCCAATCGCTTTTGGACGCGAATAGGCATCTTTTTTCAGAGGATTTTGAAATGAAACCTGACGGTTCGATGGTTGGCGTTCTTGACAAAACAAGCGATGTGGCCATTGCAGCATATCTTAATTCTACTCCTGCAACTGAAGCCTGCAGATTCAGGTCAGAGGAAGGGATGGAATTCAGGCAGCCGTCTGAATATGAATATGGGGCAATAATAGACCCTTTGGACGGAAGCATAAATCCACGAATAGGCGGGACAAACTTGCACTACATCGGAGTGGGCGGGGCTATTCACCAAAAGCCCGATGATGAACAGGTTGCTGCGGCAGCCTGTCTGCCTTTTGATGACGATGCCTTGTACGTGACGGAATGGGGAAAAGGAGTCTATAGAGTAACAAATACTGATGGAGATTTTCAGTCAAGAAAATTGACGGTACCTGAGAAGCCTGCCCAGACAAATACTTTTATACAGTCAGGATGGCGGACTCCTTACACAAGAAAGGCGGAGGAAGCGCTTCACAGAAGCGGATTTTACGAGGAACTTGACTTCAACGCAGGCGACACGGTGACTGCCGGTATCTTCCAGACAATTTCCGGTATAAGGGATTACAGACAGGTCGTGATTAATATCGCGGCTACGCATCAGGCGGATTTTTGCTATCTGTTCCTTAAGGAAACAGGTATGAATCCCATAGCAAACGACGGCAGACCGATACATTCACAGGCATGCGCTATGCTTTCCGTATCGCCATCATACAGCAAAGATGCAAGTAGGCTTAAAGGAAAATTTGTCGAAGCTTTGCATGATTACAGCGGCCATAACAACACCGGCATGCAGCGCGTCTGCGACTAATCATTTAAGCCTTTTTCTCATACGTAAAGCATGCCAGGTCTCATAATACAGCACCGCGTCAACAATATAGGCGCGCTCCGCAAGATACAACCAAAATACGGCGTGGAGATAGACATCCGTCACGACAACAGGACAGGCAGCCTGTATCTGAACCATGACCCGGGAGAGGGCGACGACTTCTTTGAATATTTGGATGTTTTCGCGGAGCAGGGCAACCGCTTCGCTATATTCAACCCGAAAGAAATCGGCATTGAGCAGCGAATAATAGAAGCTGCCAAGGAACGCGGCATTGAGGACTACTTCCTTCTCGACCTTGAATTCCCTTTCATATATCGTGCCGCTCAAGGCGGCGTGCCAAACATCGGCAAACGCATCGCCATCCGCTATTCAGAGGCCGAGCCTTTGGAGCAGGCAATGCTGCTCAAAGGCAGGTTTGACTGGGTATTCGTCGACGTCAACACTCGCCTGCCGCTCGACAAAAAAATATGCAATATGCTTGATGAAGCAGGCTTCAGGACCTGCATCGTATGCCCGTCGCGCTGGAAGCGTCCTGATGACATACCAAAGTTCATAGAGCAGATGAAGAAAGAAGGCATAAAGATAGACGCTGTCATGACCAAGGACCCGTATGCAGAACAGTGGGAGAACAGCGGCGTTGTGAGGCCGTTCAAATGACAAACCTCGTCCCGATGGCAGGGCTCGGGAAGCGCTTCTCTGACGAAGGCTACAGCTTGCCGAAGCCGCTGATACCAGTGTCAGGCAGGCCGATGATAGTGCAGGCAATAAGGAGCATGCCTTCTGACAAGGATTGGGTTTTCGTGTGCAGGAAGGAGCACATAGAAAAATATCATGTTGACAAAATCCTCATGAAGGAAGCGCCTTCCTGTAAAATCATTGCCGTTGACAAAACGACAGAAGGACAGGCATCCACATGCCTCCTCGCAAAGGGCTTCATAGACATGGAAAAGCCGCTTTTCATAGGCGCGTGCGACAACGGCATGGTATTCGACAGGGAGAAATGGAAAAAGCTTACTTCTGACAAGAGTATAGACGCAATAATTCTGACATTCACGAGGCAGCCCAACATGACAAGAAATCCCAAGGCGTGGGGCTGGGTTGTTAATGACAATGGCGTTGTGCGGGATATATCTGTAAAAGTGCCTGTGAGCGACGACCCTTTCAACGACCACGCCGTCGTGGGCTCGTTCTGGTTCCGCACCGGCCAGGTATTCGTTGACGCGGCGGAGCAGATGATAGCCTCCAACAAGCGCACGAACAACGAGTTCTATGTCGATTCTGTGCCCATGGAAATCATCGCGAACGGCGGCAAGGTCATGATATTCGACCTGAAGCAGTACATAGGATGGGGAACCCCCATAGACCTCCGCGAGTACGAGCATTGGGAATCTGCCATATTGAAGGGCGCCTCAGAGCAAGACAGGAAATCCGATTTTTACGGCTTCTGGAAGGATTATTTCACGAAAAACATGATAAGATGAGCGCCCTGCCAAAAGTTAAATAAACTTGATTTAATGTGGTCAAATGGGGCTCGTGGAAAGGCTTGAAGCGGGCGACAGGATAGGAAGCCAGTTTTCAAGGTTCGTCGTCATAGGCGGCATAAGCACGCTGATAAACTACGCCGTTTTCCTCGTCCTGTATGCCATGCTTTCCGTAAACTACCTTGTCGCGTCAGCCGCCGGCTACGTGGTCGGCGCCGTCTTTGGATATTACTTCAACGCCCGCCTGACCTTCAGGAGCAGGCCCGGCCTCAGCGTGATGCCCTATTTTGCCGTATACCTGTTCTCGCTGGTGGCGGGTCTTGGGGTGCTGAGGTTCTTCTCTGTGTCGGCCGGCATAGAGCCGCTGTTTTCAAACGTGATTTCAATAGCGTTCACGGCGGCGGCCAACTTCCTGGGGTGCAGGTATCTGGTTTTCGGCGGCCTGAAAATACCTTCGGTATTCAAAAGTAAGGCATTCCTGTCTGTGCTTGCCTTAAAGATAATTTTCGCCTTTCTTTTAGCCTCGGACTTCATGACGCAGCTCTTCATACCGTTTGTGCAATATTTCGTCGGGAACCCGCTTTCAAATCCCTACCAGCATTTCATCGACATAGGCAACGTGAAGGCGTTCCCGTACCCCCCATTCATGCTCCTGGTAGTCTCCGTCCCGTACATGCTGTTTGGCGTCTTCAGCGGGCCGTTTTTTGAGCTTTTCGCGATGCGTATACCGCTTCTGGCGGCCGACATAGCGATATTCTACGTTCTGTACAGGATTCTGGACGGGAAGAAGGTGATGCTCCTCTACTGGGCGTCCCCTGTGGTGTTCTACATAACGTATATCCACGGCCAGCTCGACATAATACCCGTGGCGCTCCTGTTCCTGTCAGCCTATTTCCTCAAAGGCCGTCAGTACGTGAAATCCGCGGCCCTCCTGGGCGCCGGCATCGCGGCGAAGTCGTTTGTCTTCGTGGCGCTTCCTCTTTACCTCGCTTACCTGATAAAGAAAAAAATCCGCTGGATAGGGACGGCTGCATTTTTCGCCATTTCCCTGGGGATGTATGCCGCCTTCCTCGTGCCCTTTGTCTTCAGCGAAGGCTTCGTCCGCATGGTATTCGGCGCCGAGGAGCAGTTCAGGCTGTTCAATCTTTCGGTGGATTTAACCCTTGGCCTGGTCTATTACATAGTTCCTGCAGCCTATGCATACATACTTTTCAAGGCATTCTCCTTCAAGAGGATGACGAGTGACATGCTGTTCGTCCTTCTGGGCATGACCCTTACATTTCTTGTCACGTTCATACATCCTGAGCGCGGCTGGTATATGTGGGCTATCCCGTTCGTAATCTATTTTCTGGTGAAGGAGAGGATAAGCGTATGGATTTACTCGGCTTTCAATGCCGCGTACCTCCTTTACTTCCTTTTCGTTCCGGACTCGGACGTGTTCCGCGTATTCCAGGTGGTGTGGCCATCTATATCATCACTGATGACGCCGTACTACATGCTGGTTTCCGCAGGAATCCCATCGGACATACTGGTCAACGTCCTGTTCACCGCCATGACGTCGGCGCTGCTTTACCTTACGTACATAATCTACAGGAGGGGCGTCAGAAGCGGTCTGCTGTTCCAGGAGAAGAACGGAATACCGATAATAGGGATAGGAGGCGACTCAGGCTCCGGCAAGACCACCCTTGCGAAGACTCTTTCGGAACTGTTTGGCAGGGAGCGCGTGACGACTGTATACGGGGATGACATACACAGATGGGAGAGAAAAGACAGTAACTGGGAAAAGTATACGCATCTCAACCCTGCCGGAAACAGAATTTACCTGAATTACAGGCAGATAAGGAAGCTGAAGGGCGGCGCCACGATAAGCAGGCCGCATTACGACCACGGCACCGGGAAATTCACTTCCCCGTCCAGTATAAAGCCGAGAGACATAATAATCTCCGAAGGCCTCCATACGTTTTTCATCAGCGAATCCAATAGCATCTACGAAATAAAGGCTTTCCTTGACCCCGATCCATCATTAAGAGTTCTGTGGAAGCTCAGGCGTGATATGAAGCTCAGGGGATACTCAAAGAAGGAGGTAATGAAGAAACTTGGGCAAAGAAGGCGCGACTCAGACAGGTTCATCGCGCCGCAGAAGATGTATGCCGACATGGTGATTTCTTACATGCCTGAAGGGAAGGTGAGCTTTTCCGACATTGAAAATGACGTTCCTGTAAGGCTGCAGATCGACGTGAAGAACGACATACCGCTCGAAGGTTTTCTGGAGGCTGCGTCCGGAATAAAATCTCTCGGCATAGAGATGGAATACCATGACCACAGATTCCAGCGCATGGTGTTCAGGGGCGGCGCTTCGGTGGAAGATATTGGAAATCTGCTGAACTCCCTTGACATAGATTACGAAACGTACGAAATAGACAGGAACGGAATCAGGGGCGGGTTCGACGGCATTTTACAGGTTATTTTCCTTTATTGCCTCAACGAAAGGCTCAAGGTGCTGGGTGGTGGCGGCGATGAATGAACTTGAATGGCTCGTAAAGACCTCAGGGAATATCGGAAGCGACCCAAGGCTTGTCCAGGGCACCGGGGGCAACCTGTCAGTGAAGCTCGGCGGAAAGATGATGATAAAATCCTCCGGGGTCAGAATGGATGCTGTCAGTAACGGCAGCGGATGGAGCGTCGTCGACCACGGGAAGATAGCCGGCATATATTCAAGAAGATTAACAGAGGAAGACGCCGGGAGGGTTTTGGAAGAAGCCATTATCGAAGGCTCAAAGCCCTCGATAGAGACGGGGTTTCACTCGTTTCTTGAAAAATACGTCATTCACGTCCACCCTGTCCATCTTAATGTCATTCTGTGCTGTGAAAAAAGCGCTGAAATTATGTCCGAAATTTTCTCGCCGGACGAATTCACCTGGGTTCCTTATACCAAGGTAGGCCACAGACTGGCAGCAGAGATAAAAGACCGCGGCCATGACAGAGGGATTATATTCCTGGAAAATCACGGTGTGATAATATCATCAGACAGCCCCAAGGACTGCACAGAAATTCTTTCGTCTGTCGAGGAGCGTGTAAGAAAATACCTAGAGTCAAAAATCCGGCCGTTCGAGCCGTTTTCATATACGATACCAAGGGAAGCGGAAGGCTGCTATGTCAGCACTTCCGAAGCGGTTCTGCGCGGCAGGTCGGGAATTTTCTCCGGCTTTCTTTTCCCTGACGCCGTCGTCTTCTCCTTGCCGGAAAAGATAAAAGCTGACGCCAAGGGCGTAACGTATTTAATGGATTATGCGAATGCTGTAAACGTTGATGGCGTGCTGGCGGCTCATGCATACATAAAGGAAAATGCCGCAAAGCTCGGCATGCTGAAATACCTCACGGAAATGGAAATCAGCGACATAATAGGCATGGAATCTGAAAAATACAGGAGAAAGATGGTTGGATTATGAAAGTGATAATACCGGCGGCCGGGATTGGCCAGAGATTTCTGGATGCCGGATATAAAAAACCGAAGCCGCTGATACTCGCCGACGGCATCCCGTTTGCCAGGCATGTGGCAAATATGTTTTCCCCTAGCGATGAGTTTGTTTTCGTGTGCAATGAAGAGCACCTGAAAACGACGGAGATGCGCAGCGTCGTCGAAAGCGTCGGCCGCATAGTTTCCATAAAGCCCCACTCCCTCGGCCCTGTGCACAGCGTTCTTGCCGCCTCTGACCTCATAGAGGAAGATGAGCCTGTGATGGTCTGCTACTGCGATTTCTACGAATGGTGGGATTATCAGCATTTCAAAGATACAGTGAAAGAAAGCGGATGCGACGCGGCCGTCACCGCGTACACCGGATTCCACCCCCACCTTCTGGGCACCGGCCTATACGCCTCGATGAAAGTGGAAAACGGCTGGATGCTGGAATGCAGGGAGAAGCACAGCTTTACGGAGGACAAGATGGACAGCTTCCACCAGACTGGAAAGTTTTACTTCTCCACCGGAAGCATTTTGAAAAGGTTCTTCAGTGATATAAAGGAAAGGAACCTCGTAGTGAACGGTGAATTCTACATCAGCGTCGTGACGCAGGCGATGGTGGAGGCGGGCCTGAAGGTGATGGTATATCCGGTGGAGCATTTCCTCCAGTGGGGCACGCCGCAGGAGCTGGAGGAATACACGCAGTGGTCAGGGTACTTCTCGGGCAAGAACGGGTTGCCGGAGGCTTTCGACGAAAGGAGCTTAGGATACTGGGAATCGTTCTTCAGGAAATGCCCGTGGCATCCGTACGGAAAAGGTGGGGCTCATGATAAAGGGGATTATGCTAGACCTTGACAACACCCTCTATGACTATGAAACCTGCAATGAATACGCAAAATACGAGCTTTTCCGCAAAATCGAGGGCGATATGGGCGTTGCCGGCGCCGAAAAGGCGTTCGACGAAGCAAGAAAATCCGTGAAGAAGTCTCTTGAGAAGACGGCGGCCGGCCATTCGCGCCTTCTTTACATAGGGAAGGCGCTAGAGGCCCTTGGCATAAGCGCACTCCATTCGGTGCGCTATCATGATTTTTTCTGGGAAAAATATTTCGAGAAAATGGAGCTTTTCGAGAGCGTCGCGGATTTTCTCGAGCATGCAAAAAATTCCGGGATGAAAATCTGCATAGTCACGGACCTCACCGCCGAAATCCAGATGAAGAAAATAATCCACCTCGGGATAGAAGGCTATGTAGATTTTATCGTGTCGTCTGAGGAGGTGGGTGAAGATAAGCCGTCATCGAAGGTGTTCTGCATGGCCCTAGAGAAGATGGGTATGAAAAAGGAGGATGTTGTTATGGTGGGGGACGACGAGGAAAAGGACATAAAAGGCGCGGAAAATGCAGGCATCCGTGCGGTGAAGGCGGACCCTTCCATCTTTGCATCCGGGAGGCTCGTGGAAATCCTGCAGGCGGCGGATAGGTTTAAGTAAATTTTTTGCGTATCTTTGGAATATGATACTGCTCCCGAAGCTCAGGCTCGGCGTAACCGCATTTTCGGGCCCAGAATCCGTGGAAGCGATAAGTAAAATGGGGGTCAGGCATGTGAACATCCCTTCATCTCTCCTGAATGCTGACAACGCCGGTGCCTACATGGAGAACGCCAAAAAATTCAATATCACAATCGAGGCCGTGTGCACCGGCGGCTCGGATAATTTCGCGGAGCTGGCGGCAGCCGTGGGAGCGAAGGCACTGTGCATAGCCTTGGATGACATAAGCCTTATCGGAGCCGTTTCGGACAGCGCCAAGAGCACAGGACTTAATTATCTGATATGGGAACCTGCAGGCATCGGTATGGAAGACTGTAAAAGGACTCTGACAGACATCAGCAAGACGTCTGCCATTCCTGTGAAGCTCGCACTCTCTCTCGAGTCGGATAACATCTACGAGATGTCGAGAATTATAGGAAAGGACGCCATGATAATCATAAGGAGGAAGGAAGACATTGCAATACTCGGGAAGGTTATCGACAGCCTGAGAACGGGTGGCTCTAGGGAAAACATGATAATGCTGGATATGCCTTCGGCAGCCATTGACAGCCTCGAGACCTCGGTGGACTACTGTAGGAGTTTCGTCAGAGAGTGAAATTAATGACAAAAATCAAATTCGGCACTGACCTTGACTTTGCGGTTAACAGGTATCCGGAGCCTGAGGAATGGGCACGCGTCCTGTCGGAAGAGCTTGGCGTCAGGCATGCCCAGTTCCGCTCCGACCTCATCCAGCCGCATTTTTCCGATGAAATAATAAATGAGCAGGCTGAAAGGGTAAGAGCCGCATGCAAGGAATACGGAATCAGGCTGGAGCATGCGTTCACCAGCCAGAGATGGGCCTACTGCGGCCATCCTGACGCAAAAATAAGGGAATACTGGCACTGGTGGCTGAAGCGCTATTCTGATATTGCTGCAAAAGTCGGTGCGCGGAGCGCAGGAAGCCGCCTCGGCATATACAGCATGAAAGACCTTTCAACAAGGAAGGAGTTCATTCTAAAGGAGATAATGAGTTTCTGGAAGAAATGGGCATCTTATTCGAAGAAGGCCGGCCTTGACTGCCTGACATTCGAGCATCTCTCAATCCCGAGGGAGCTTGCCGACACGATAGAAGGCGCAAGACAGGTGCTTGACATGGCAAAGGGCTCCGAAATTCCAATCCTGTTGTGCCTTGACACCGACCAAGGAAATGTGATGTCCGGAAACCCGAAGGATGGCGACCCGTACGAATGGCTCAGGGAATTCGGCAAAGACGCGCCTATCCTGCACCTCAAACAGAGAATAAGAGGCAACGCCTCGTCTGGCAAGCCGTTCACGCCCGAAAACAACAAGGAAGGAATGATAATACCGGAGAAAGTCGTGGAAGCACTTGAAGAAAGCGGAGCGAAGGAAGTCAACCTTTACCTTGAGCCTTCATTCCGCGAACGCCTGCCGCAGGACAACAACGTAATCAGTGACCTCAGGCAGTCGGTCAACTTCTGGAAGCCTTACGCCGACGAATAGCTCAAAGCCTATGAAACGTCTGTCATGCTCACTCCAGATTCGCGTGGTATTTCCACAGCTCTTCGCCGGGAATGCTTTTCCTGCCTTGTATCATCAAAGATACTATGTCCCCGAATACGTGGAGTGACTGGTCAAAGAGCGTGCTCATGGGCTGTATAGACTTCACGCCTTCCTGCATATTGGTCTTCGTCGGGCATTTCAGGTGGACGCACATGTCTGCAAGAGATTTTATTGTGGATTGCTCCGAAGATGTAATGAGAGCCAGCTTGGCGTTGTGCTTCTTCGCTATCTGCGATATTGTGACAGGAACCTTGCTCTCGCCTGAGCCGCTGGCGACTATGAGGAGATCGCGCGGCGTTATGGCCTTTTCTGCGACGGAGCCGACGACGTGGCAGTCTATGCCCAAATGGCTTAAGCGCTTTGCCATGCACTGCAAGGAAAGGAATACGCGGCCGACTGCTATGAAGAATACTTTCTCGGCTCTCAGTATTTCTTCCACTAGCGCATCCACTTCGTTTGTATCGACCATTTTCGTTACGCTGTATATCTCGTCCAGGACAGACACTGTGAACTTGCTGTATTCGTGCTCCATAAACATCACGGTTCCACGACGACCTTCAGGCCGTCACGGTTTTTTACTGTTTCAAACGCCTTTAAAATATCGTCAAGTGGGAATTTGTGAGTTATGATATTTTTCGTCTTTATGTCTCCGTTTGCAAGCAGCTCCAGGGCCTTCCTGTGGTGATCTTTTGTGGAGGAAAATGAGCCGCCGACGGCGAACTGCCTGTAATGCATGTAGTTGTTCTGGAATGTCACGGTGTCGTCGGTGCCTTTCGGCACGCCGCCAAAAAGGTTCACGAAACCGCCCTTTGCCACAGCCTGGATGCAGGCGCGATGCGCATTTATGTCACTGCACGCCGAAACAACGATATCATATCCCCTTCCGCCTGTCAGCTCTATGGACTCCTCAAGGAAGTCGTTGTTCTCCGAATGGATATAATGGTCGGCGCCTGTAGGCCTTGACATCTCAAGCCTTTTCTCATTCCTGTCAACAAGAACAGCCATCGAGGCGCCCATTATCTGTGCCGTATTTATCATGAGATTTCCTATCGGCCCAGCCCCTATCACGAGCACACTTTTCCCTTCTTTCATGCCGGCGAATTCCAGCCCGTTGTATACGCATGCGAGCGGCTCTGCAAAGGACGCCTCGACAAAGTCGAGGTTCTTCGGCATGAAATTAATCGGCCCGCGTTCCGCCGCTTCCTTCGGCAAAAGCAGATATTCAGCGAAGCCTCCCGGGACGGTCGAGCCTATGGAGATAACATTCTGGCAAAGCATGTCCAGGCCCCTCCGGCATTCCTCACAGTTTCTGCATGATATCTCATTACCCATGGCAAGCCTGTCTCCAATGCTGAAATTCTCCACGCCTTTTCCAATTTCAGTAACAGTGCCGGCGATTTCGTGCCCCATTACAAAGGGGAATTTCTTTATCCTGTCGCCGTACTCGTAGAACCTGAGGTCTGAGCCGCAGACGCCGCATGCGCCAACCTTAAGGAGTATCTCACCTTCTTTCGGGACAGGCGTTTCGACATCCCCGACCCTCATATTTTTGGGGCTTTCAAGAAGGGCGGCTTTCATGCTAGTCCTAAATCAAAAGTCTTTATAACAGTATCGTATGAAAAAAACGTCGTTTTGTTGCATTGTTTATGAAGAATAGAACGGTTTCGGTTTTAAAAGCGTTTTTCCTTAATACAAATAAATGAAGGTTATCATACCGATGGCCGGGAATAACGAGGACTTCCGCCGGGAAGGGATGGATGAAGTAAAGCACATGATGAATATAGACGGCAAGAGCATGATAGAGCACGTATGCGGCATGTTCCCCCAGAACAGCAGCTTCATATTTCTCTGCAGGAAGGCGCATCTGGATAATTCAGGCCTTATGGAACATCTCCAGAAAATAGTCAAGAATTCCACGATAATAGTAGTTGAAAACGACACGAGAGGGCCGGTGGAAACTGTGTTGCTCGCTGACGGGGCTGTGAGAGATGATGAGGAAGTAATAATAGCCCATTCCGACGCCATATCGGACTGGGATTTCAGCGTGTTCCTGAAGAAAATAAAGGACAGAAAAGCCGATGGCGCCCTTTCAACGTTCATAGGCTTTCATCCGACACACCTCAACGGGGTGCGTTATGCCTCCATATCAACAGACGACAACGACTATGTAGTCAGTATAAAGGAAAAGGAGCTCATAACAAAGGGCTACATTGAAAACTACACTTCCGCCGGTGTGTATTATTTTTCAAGGTGGGATGTGTTCAAGAAATACGCTGAAAGGATGATAGAAAACGTCGAACACGAGATGTTTTACATAAGCCTGGTATACAACGAGATGTTGAAAGACGGCCTGAAGGTCGTGCCTTTCGAGGCTGAGGGCCTAATTTACTGGGGTGAACCGCAGAATCTGAAGGAGTATGTGTTCTGGTCGGAATATTTTGCGTCCCTGACCAAGCAGGGCAAGGAAAGGGGAATGTACGATATGGTAAATCTCATACCTTCCGCAGGCCGCGGAAAGAGATTTGCAGACGCTGGGTACAAGATTCCCAAGCCGTTCATAGATGTTCTTGGCGAGCATATGATAGTGAAATGTGCAAAATCGCTTCCAAAAACGGCCAGATACGTCTTCGTCTGCCTAAGGCAGCATGTAGAAAATTTCGGGCTCGACGAAATTCTGAAAAAAAACTTCCCGGAATGCGATATTGTCATAGTAAATGACTATACAGACGGCATGGCACGCTCGTGTCTCATGGCCAAGCATCTTCTGGACAAGGACAAGCCTGTTTTCGTCTCGTCATGCGACTACAGCTTCGTCTACAACGACGAAAATCTCAGGAGGCTGATTGAGGACGAGGACCCTGATGCAGTAGTGTGGACATTCAGGGGGTATCCGGATGCCAGAATAGCACCAATGGCATACGCCTACATGGTAGTGGAGAACGGCCGTGTCAAAAGAATCTCGGAAAAGGTTCCGATAAGCGACGAGCCGCACAAGGATCCAATAGTGCAGGGCATTTTCTACTTCAAGACAGCCAAGCTTCTGATAGATTGCATAAACGAGATGATAGAAAAAAACATAACCGTCAACGGCGAGTTCTACGTCGGAACCGCCATAAACCATCTCATAGAGAAGGGTATGAAAGTCATGCCATTTGAGCTGGATAAATACATATGCTGGGGAACGCCGCACGACCTGCTTGTGTTCCAGTTCTGGGAAAACTACTTCATAAATAATCCGAATCACCCATATAAAAGGATTGTACCTAAATCGGAATTAAGCCAACTGAAATTGGCTAAGATGTGGTAAAAATGAGCTCGATGGATGCTGTCGTTGTTGAGGGGATAGGGAATATAGAATGCAAGAAAATACCTTTTCCTGAATGCGGCGACAACGACGTCATCATACTTACCGAAAGGTCCGGGATATGCAGCACCGACGTCATAAGGTCGATGAAAACCGGATTCTACCGCTACCCAATCGTGCCAGGCCATGAATTCTGCGGGGTTGTGGTCAAGAAAGGGAAGAACGTCGCCGGCGTTGATATAGAGGATAACGTGGTCGTGTACCCCCTCATACCGTGCAAGAAATGCGTTCCGTGCATGGCAGGACACCACAACCTGTGCGACACGTACGATTTTCTGGGCTCGAGATCCAACGGAGGGCACGCCGAATACGTCAAGTGTCCCTCAGAAAACCTGCTGAAAATACCGAAAAACATAAGCTTCGATGAAGCCTGTATGGCGGAGCCGTCGTCTGTCGGTCTTCATGCCAGCCGAGTTTCCGGAAAGGCTGTGAATGTGGTCGTAATGGGCCTTGGCCCAATAGGCTTCTTTACGGCCCAATGGGCAAAGATTCTGGGAGCGAACCATATTTTTGGTGTGGACAGACACGACCAGAGATTCAAAATCTCCAGAAAGGTCGGCATCCACGAATTCATAGACTCCAGGGACCAGGAAATTACAAAGGCAATAAAGGAGCTTACGGACGGTCAGGGAGCCGACGTGATATTTGAGTGCTCGGGCTCCATAGACCTTCAGAGGGAAGCTATCTCATCGGCCGCGAAGCGTGGCAGGATTATTCTCCTTGGAAACCCGACTAACGACCTTGTTTTGAACAAGGAAACTTATTCGATGGTGCTCAGAAGGGAACTGAGTATAATAGGCTCATGGAGCTCGCTTATCTCGACCGACGAATGGAGCCAGTCCCTGGAGCACATGTCGAGCAAAAAGATAAACGCAATGCCGGTGATAACCCATAATTTTCACGTGAGCGAGGCCAAGAACGTCATAGAGGACATGCATCACAAGAGATTCGAGTTCTCCAAAGTGGTCTTCCGGATGTAGTATGAATTTAAAAGTCATAGCATCAATATTTCTCTTGGATGACAAAGCTTTCCGTTATACTCCCGTGCTACAACGAGGGGGAGAACATACCGCTCATTCTTGAGAGATATTCGCAGGTTGCGAAGAGGGTGCCTATGGAGCTCGTCTTGGTCGATAACGGCTCTACGGACGGGACTGAAGGCATCCTCAGAAAGGAGCTCCCGAAATACAAGTTCGCAAGGTCTGTGAAAGTCGGAAAGAACATAGGGTACGGCTTCGGCATCCTTTCTGGCCTCAGAACCGCCAAGAGCGGGTATCTGGCGTTCTCCCATGCCGACATGCAGTGCGACCCCAGAGACATAGAGAAGGGGTGGAAAATTCTCATATCATCCGTCTCCCCGGAAAGGACGCTGGTAAAGGGCAACCGCGAGGGGAGGGCGAACTTCTTCACGTCATGCTTCCATGCGGCATCCTCTGCCGTCCTTATGAAGCATTTCGACGACGTCAACGGCCAGCCGAAGATATTCCATAAAGACCTTCTGGGAATGATGAAGAAGCCGCCGAACGGGTTTTCTCTGGACCTTTACGTTCAGTACACCGCCCTCAGGAACGGATTTGCCGTCAGAAGCTTCCCGGTGAAATTCAAGAGAAGGCTTCATGGGAAGTCCAGCTGGGCGACCGGCATACGCTCAAGAGCGAAGACGATAGCCGGAATGTCCGCATATATTCTGAAGCTCAGGATGGGGCTTTAGCATTTAAGAATCGTGCTAAAATAGTGTCTTTATGTCCAGACCAGAGCTTTCCGTGGTTGTCCCGTTTTACAACGAGCAGGACAACGCAAAAACAGTTCTATCCGGCCTCGGCAACGCCCTGGATGATATAAATTACGAAATCATAGCCGTCAACAACGGCTCTACAGACAATACGGCGTCCGTGCTCCGTGAGGTGAAAAACAGCAGAATAATAATCGTGACAGTGGAAAAAAACATCGGATTCGGCTACGGCATCAGAAAGGGCCTGGAATCGGCGAAAGGCAAATATCTCGGCTACATGTGGGGGGACAACCAGATTTCCGCCGGCGTCGTCGCGGAGATTTACAGGAAGCTCGCCAAAGAGGGGCTGGATTTGTGCAAGATAAGGCGCGCCGCAAGGGATTACGGATTTTTCAGGAAGCTTGAATCCGCCGCATACAACAGGATATTTCTGGCGCTGTTTTTTGGGAAGATAAGCAACGACATAAACGGAAGCCCCAAGATAATGAAGAGGGCGCTTTACGAAAGGCTGGGCCTGGAGTCAAACGACTGGTTCATCGACACGGAACTCATGGTGAAAGTGAAGGTCCTGGGCGGCAGGGTTGGCGAAGTGAAGGCTGCCTACAACAAGAGAAGCAAGGGAAAGTCCAAAGTAAAGTTCTACGTCATGATGGAATTCCTCTCAAATATCCTCAGATTCAGGTTCAGCGGGCTCAAGAAATTTAAAGACTCCGTAGACTAGTCAAGAATGTCATCGCTCGGCGGCGCCAGTGTTCTTGTGACAGGTGGCAACGGCTTCATAGGCTCGCACCTCGTGGAAAGACTTGCCGATGAAGGCGCTGCAGTTCACGTTCTTTCCAGAAGCGACGTTAATATCAGGGGTATGGGAAATGTCATATTCCATAAAGCCGACATCAGGGACTACGGGGCCGTCAAAAACGTCGTAAACGAAGCGGAGCCAAAAAAAATCTTCCATCTTGCCGCAATGGTCAACCTCAGCAGGGAAATGAAGGACCTGAAGCCTGTGATGGAAACGAAAATAAACGGGACGCTGAACCTGCTGAATGCTCTTGACGGCATCGATTATGACTGCTTTATCAACACGGGAACGTGTGAGGAATACGGCTCAAACCACCCGCCTTTCAGGGAGGACATGACTCCAAGGCCCATATCCCACTATTCGGCCGCCAATGCGTCCGTGACTTCCATATGCAGGATGCTGTACGAAACAAACGCTCTGCCGATTCTTACTCTGCGGCAGTTCACATGCTACGGCCCGGGCCAGAAGCCCAGCATGCTGATACCCTACGTCATAAGCTCCGCGATGACGGGGAATGACATCAGGCTGACGAAGGGGGAGCAGAAAAGGGATTTCAACTACGTGGATGACGCCGTCGAATCATTCATGAAAGCTTCGGCAGAGAAGCGAGCCATAGGCGAGGTGATAAACATAGGGACCGGCGAGAGCCGTAGAATAACGGATGTCGTGGCGTCAATACTTTCCATTACAAATAGTTCCGCGAAGCCGCTGTTCGGGGCCATTCCATACAGGAAACCTGAGATATGGGAAATAAGGGCCGACATCTCAAAGGCGGAGCGCATCCTGGGATGGAGACCTGTAACCGGCATGGAAGACGGGTTGAAAAGGACTGTGGAATGGTACAGAAAATCTATTTCCTCGTGAGTATATCAAAAGGCCCGACCGAAGCGCTTTTTCGGTATTCGTTCTCCAGATATTCGTATGTTATGGGATTGAAATATCTCGACTGCTGTGTGTTGTCCACCACGACTGTCTTTACGCCGCTTGAGCGTAATATCTCCACAGTCCTTGCCTGCTCAGTGTCGTTCACGTGCTCTTTGTAAGGATAAAGGTAATACATGCCGGGCGGCGGGTCCCTTTCCGACAGATGGTATATGGTGGGGTTGTATCCGAACACGTAGAGCATCTCCTCCTCTTCCATGGTATTTTTCAGGTAAGACGACACGTCCTCCATATGTGTGTAGTAATCCGACGATGCGCTATGCAGCCTGTAGACGCTGTAGGAATTGAGACCAAGTGAAAGTGCCAGGAGCACGGCTATCGGGAAGACGATGAGTATTTTGGCGTATAAGCTATCAATTTTAGCCGACATCGTCCTCTGAATCATTATCGCAGACAAGACGGAAAGTGGTATTACCATAAGGCTCATGTACTTGAGAACCGCCACGAACGGATACGACGTTACAGCAAGCAGGATGGCGAAAAACATGTCGCTGCCCATGTCCCTTTTCCTGTCCAAAAGGAAAGCTATGAAAAAGGCCGTGGCAAGGAAAAGTACCGGCGACATGACGGAGAGATTATATATGGTCTCCAGTGATGTGAATTTCGACGGGTCGCTCAGCCAGGTATCATCTTTTCTTATGTTCAGTGCCTCCGCGGTGGTCCAGTTGAGTATCTCGGCGAAGGCTCCTATGAGAATGAAATGAGCTGCAACAATGATGAGCGGTATAAGCAGGGAAGCGACTATAAGCACTGCCGGCTTTATTTTGGCGGCTATGTTTTTTCTCTCGGCAGCGAAGCATATGAAATAAAATAGAATAAGCATCGCTGCCGTCTGTTTTGAAAGCAGGGCCAGCCCGGCAAGCATTCCAGAGGCGGCTATGTATTTTGCTCTTTTCTCTTTGGTAAAAAAGAACAAGGATGCGGCGGAAAACAGTATCATAAGTCTGTCTCCATTGAGAGCATAACCAAAAAACGAGGGCATCGTGAATATGAAGAGGAATATTGATGCGGCCGCCAGAGCCGTTCTCTTGCTGTACATCCTTGTAACGATCGTGTATATCATCAAGGAGGCGGCGGCATTCATGGAGATTGCCAGCATCCTTATGAGCTGCAGAATCTGGCCTGAATACGCCAGAACGGAAAAGATGTAGTAATTGAGGGGGGGCTTTACGTCCGTCGAATAGTCCTTGTAGGGGGCGTAACCTTCTAGCATTTTTTCTGAAGTGAAAATATAATTGCTTTCGTCCGGAGTAAACCCTGTATTCAGGTATATCGAGCTGTTTACAAGGATGTATGCAACAACGACAATCCAAATCTCCTTGCCTCTCAGGTCCATTCTAAAAACTTCATTTTTAATGCTTAAAAATCGCCATCGTTTCATTAGGACATATTTTGAACCAATTTTTGTATATTAAAAGGGTTTTTGCGTATCTGATAAAATGGACGTTGTGATACTCTGCGGCGGCCGCGGAACACGGCTTGCTGAAAAGACTTCTGTGATGCCGAAGCCGCTCGTTCCGATAGGGGAGAAGCCGATAATCTGGCATATAATGAAGCTGTATTTCCACTACGGCTACAAGAGGTTTGTTCTTCCTCTAGGATATTTGGGACATGAGATAAAGAGGTTCTTCGTCGAATATCCGTGGATAAGCGGGGACTTCGAGCTTAATATGCATTCCGTGTCGGTGCCGAAGCCGAGGGAAGACTGGTCTGTGGCGCTTGTCGACACCGGTATCGACTCTAAGACGCAGAAAAGGCTGCATCTGGTGAAGGAGCACATAAAAACCGACAGGTTCATGCTCACGTACGGGGACGGCGTCGCCGACATAGACATCGGAGACCTTGTAAGAAGGCATGAATACCTGAGGAAAACATATGGCGTCCTGGGCACGGTAACTCTCCATACTCCGAAATCAAAGTTCGGCGTGGTCGACATAGAAAAAGACCTTGCCACGGCATTCAGGGAAAAGCCTGATGCCGACAAGTTCGTGAATATAGGATTCATGGTCCTTGAAAAAGGCGTCTTCGACTACATGGACGGCTCGGATGTGATGCTTGAGACTTCTCTTCTGCCGAAGCTTGCAGCCGAAGGCAAGATAGGATTCTATCACCATCGAAACTTCTGGGGGTGCATGGACACCTATGGCGACTATATGCACCTTAATGATATATGGAAAAATGAAAGGCCGTGGAAGGTATGGCAGGACTAGATTTCTGGAAGGGTAAAAAAGTGCTTATAACGGGAGCCACCGGGTTCATAGGCTCTCACGTAGCTTCGGCTCTGTGCAGAACAGCTGATGTCACGGTGCTGGAAAGGGATAGTACAAAGGATTCTTTTCTCACTCTGTCGGGAAACATGAAACACGTTAACATAGCGAGGGGAGAGCTTGAAAGCATGGATGCTGTGATGCGCGTCCTTGCTGAGTATGAGATAGACACAGTCTTCCATATAGGCGCCCAGCCGATAGTGGAAATATCCAAAGTAGAGCCCAGGAAGACATTCGAATCAAACATAGAAGGGACATGGAACGTACTGGAAGCCTGCCGCCTCGTTTCGTATGAAAGCAGGAAGCTACAGAGAATAATCGTTGCGTCAAGCGACAAGTCCTACGGCAGCCAGGCGCCGCCTTACACTGAGGACATGCCCCTCGGAGGCGAGTCTCCATACGACGTGTCGAAGGCGTGCGCAGACCTGATATCACAGTCGTACCGAAAAAACTATGCTCTGCCGATATGCATCTCCCGCCTGGGAAACGTTTTCGGCCCGGGCGACACGAACTTCAACCGTATCGTGCCTGGAACTATAAAGTCCATAATCGAAGGCGGCGACGTGAAAATAAGAAGCGACGGCTCTCTGGTCAGGGAATATTTCTATGTGAAGGACGCCGTCTCGGCCTATCTCACATTGGCGGAAAACATGCACAGGAAGGAAGTTCTTGGCGAAGCCTTCAATTTCGGCAGCGGCGAAAAAATGTCTGTCCTGGACGTGGTGAAAAGGATTTCGGACTTCATGGGATACAAAGGGCAGCCCAAAATACTCGATTCGGCAAGGAACGAGATACAGACGCAGTTCCTGTCGACGGGAAAGGCAAGGCGTATCCTTGGATGGTCGCCTTCGTTCTCATTTTCCGGCGCTTTGCCGGAAACCGTGGGATGGTACAAAGCATTCCTGGGTGGATGAAATGGAGAAAGAACTTAGGGAGGAAATAAGGAAGAAGGTTGCAGAATACTACAGGGAAGTCCTGTCGGAAAGGCAGAGGCACAAGATACCGGCATCGGGAAAGGTCTTTGACGAGAACGAAATGATGAATGCCGTTGACGCTGTACTGGACGGTGTTTGGACCCACGGAAGGTTCGCTCTTGCATTTGAAAATGCTCTCTCCTCATTTCTAAGCGTAAGGCACTGCGTCATAACCAATTCGGGGTCGTCAGCTAATCTTCTCGCGGCCTCTGTACTGTTCTCCGCTGAGGTGGAAAACAGCATCAGGAAGGGGGATGAGATAATCACGGCCGCAGCCGGTTTCCCGACGACGACAAACCCTATAATACAGAATGGCGGTGTCCCAGTGTTTGTCGACATAAAAGAGGGCACATACAACATAGACGAAAGTCTTGTGGAAGATGCCATAACAGACAAAACAAAAGCCATAATGACGGCCCATACTCTGGGAAATCCTTTCAACTTGGATAAAATTGTGTCAATATGCAAAAAGCACGGCCTGTTCCTTATAGAGGACTGCTGCGACGCCCTCGGCTCAAAATACAGGGATAAATACGTATCAACATTCGGCGATTTGGCGACTTTCAGCTTTTATCCGGCCCATCATATAACAATGGGGGAGGGAGGGGCGGTTGTCACGAACTCCGACATACTTGAAAAGTGCGCCGAATCCATAAGGGACTGGGGAAGGGACTGCTGGTGCATGCCTGGCGTGGACAACACATGCGGAAAGCGCTTCTCCTGGAAGCTCGGCGGGCTCCCGGAAGGATACGACCACAAATATACGTATTCCAGGCTCGGATACAACCTTAAGGCAACGGACATGCAGGCTGCCATAGGCCTTGCCCAGCTCGGCAAGCTCCCTTCGTTCATCGAGGCCAGGAAAAGGAACTTTGATGCTCTCAAGTCGGCGCTTTCCGGGTTCGACTGCCTTGCATTCGCTGAAAGCGAGCCTGGCGCGGAGCCGTCATGGTTCGGGTTCATCATAAGACTGAAAGGGGGGTGCGGCTTCAGCAGGGAGCATCTGACAGGCTTCCTGGAAAAAAACGGGATAGTGACGCGGCTTGTATTCGCCGGAAACCTGACAAAACAGCCCTATTTATTCAACGGAAATGTTGATTACAGAATCTCAGGAAATCTGGAAAAGTCGGACAACGCCATGAAGAACGCATTCTGGATAGGCGTCTGGCCCGGTATTACCGAACAGGACATAAGCCATATATACGAGACGTTTGGAAAATTTATTGGTGGTTCAAGATGAAGCCTCTCGTGAGCATATGCATACCCAATTACAACGGAGAAAGGTATATAAGGCACGCCATAGAGAGCGCCCTGGCGCAGACATACCGCAGGACTGAAATCATCGTGACGGACAACGCATCCACGGACGGCTCGTGGGATATAATAAAATCCTTCAGGAGGATAAAAAAATTCAGGCATAAGTCCAACATGGGATATAACAGGAACCTCAATACATGCGTAGAGCTTGCAAAAGGAAAGTATGTGAAGATTCTACATTCCGATGACATGCTTGAAAAGGATGCCGTGAAAACGCAGGTGGAAGCGATGGAAAGCGCGCCGGCAGCCGGCTTCATATACAGCCCGGTGAAGCTTATTGACGAGAAGGGGGATTTCATTGAAAATTTCTCCGCCGGAGACGCCGCCCTCATAATACCGGGGAAGCAGAAACTGGCCGAGCTACTCAATGGCAACCATATAATGTTTCCTTCTGTCATGATAAGGGCCGAATGCTTCAGGAAGGTCGGTTTGTTCGACGGTGAAATACCGTACTGCAATGACTGGGACATGTGGATGAGGATATCCATGAAATATGACGTCGCGTACAGCAATTGTGTTTCCGCATCATACAGGGTATACCGCCATAGCGGAGGCACCGTCAGGTATGAGGTTCATGACATATCGGGCTTCCAGATGTACATGTGCCTGACAAAAATCCTCTCCATGATAAGCGACGAATCTATCCTGAAAAACGGGAGAAGATACTATAAGAATCTTGCGATGGAGCAGATATCCAGGGGCCTTTCCCTGATAAAGAAGGGAAGAAAATCCCACGGCAGGAGATACGTCCTGGCGGCTTCTTCCATGTATGACGGCTTCCTGTTCAGGCTGTCCGTCTATGCCGTATATCTTCTGACATATGCCGGCATGAGCGGAATTATTCTCAGGCTGGGAAAAATCAAGTAGGACATTATTCGAAACTCCTGTATATATTCATAAATTTATTTGGGCATGTTATGTTACCAAAAACTTTGGTGTAAATATGCGTATACTTGTGACTGGCGGAAGCGGATTCGTAGGCAGGAATGCGGCGGAACATTTCGGGAAAAAACACGAAGTCCTGGCGCCAACGCACAGGGAACTGGACCTGCTTGAGGAAAACAAGGTAAGGGATTTCTTCAGGCAGAATGAAGTGGACGTTGTAGTCCACGCTGCAATAAAGCCAGGAAACAGGAATACAAAAGAGACTTCCAACCGATTTTACAGCAACGTCAGGATGTTCTTCAACATAATGCGCAATTCCGACAGGTTTGGTAAGATGATATTCACGAGTTCTGGCGCCATTTATGACATGAGGTATCCGATACAGAAAGTGACGGAGGATTTCGCCGGCGAACGCGTCCCGGCAGACGACCTGGGCTTTTCCAAGTATATAATATCAAAACACATCGACCACTCGCCAAACGTGACGGAGCTCAGGGTATTCGGGGTTTTCGGGAAATACGAGGATTATGAAATAAGGTTTATTTCAAATGCAATTTGCAGGGCGCTTCTAGGTCTGCCGATAGCAATAAAACAGAACAGGGTTTTCAGCTATGTTTACATTGATGACCTGATGAAAGTAATGGAGCACTTCATCAAAAAGGATGGTGAATACAGGTCGTACAACGTCACGGACGGGCTCCCTATGGAGCTTTTGACCATCGCAAAGAAGGTATCTGAAATAGCCGGAAAGGACGCGGGTATCAAAGTGAGGTATGAAGGCATGGAAGACGAGTACAGCGGAGACAATTCACGCTTGAAGAAAGAGACAGGCATCGGATTCACGCCAATAGGCGATGCAATAAAGAACCTTGTTGCATGGTATGAAGAAAATATAAGCCAAATCAACAAAGACCTGTTGGTTCTGGATGAAAAGAGTAGGTGGTAATAAATATGATGATACTATCCGACTACATTATGAAGAGGCTTGTTGAATACGGGGTCAGGCATATTTTCACTATCACTGGCGGCGGCGCCATGTACCTTAACGATGCCATGCAGAAATGCAAGGAAATAGAATACATATGTAACCACCACGAGCAAGCGTGCGCCATGGCCGCGGAAGGCTACTCGAGGGCGTGCGAAAAGATGGCCGTCGTCCAGGTGACGACAGGCCCGGGGGGCACCAATACGGTTACCGGGGTCTTGGGCCAGTGGACGGACTCCGTGCCAGTATTGTATATCTCCGGCCAGGTGAAGCTGGAGACTTCTGTTGAATCGTGCCTAGATATAGGACTGAGGCAGCTGGGCGACCAGGAAGCCAGGATTGTGAAAATAGTGAAGCCAATAACCAAATTCGCTGCTGTCGTAAAGAACCCGGAAGATATCAGGAAACTCCTTGAGAAAGCGATATACATCTGCACACATGGCAGGCCTGGACCTGTCTGGCTTGACATACCGACAAATGTGCAGAGCACGCTGATAGACGAAACAAATCTGGAAGGGTATGACGAAAAGGAAGATGAGATGAAGTTCAATGGGGACAGTTTGAAGGAAAACGTAAAGAAGGTAGTTGCGCTTATAAAGGCGTCCAAGAGGCCTGTAATCATAGCGGGCCGCGGAATAAGGATTTCAGGCTCGCGCGACATTTTCCTGGGCATAGCAGAGAGCATGGGGATTCCAGTCCTGTCCACCCACAACGGCTACGACGTAATCTATACGGACCATCCTCTGTCAGTAGGGAGGATAGGGATATACGGCGACAGGTCTGGCAACTTTGCGCTGCAGAATTCCGATTTATTGATATCAATAGGCTCGAGAAACAACGTGAAGCAGGTGAGCTACAACTGGAAATGCTTCGCAAGGGAGGCAAAAAAGGTTTTTGTTGACATAGACGAGTCCGAGCTGAAGAAGCCTACGATAAGCCCCGATATCGCAATACATTCCGACGCCAAGGATTTTCTTCTGGAGCTCAAATCTCAGATGGCGAAGGAAAAAATGCCTTCTTTCTCTGAATGGCTTAAATGGTGCATCGAAAGGAAAAAGCGGTATCCTGTGGTACTTCCCGAATATAAAAAGCCGGGAAAGTTTGTCAACCCATATTATTTCAACCAGAAGGTCACGGAATGCCTGAAAGAAGACGACATCATTGTGACCGGCGTCGGCACGTCATTCTTTGCTGTCTATCAGTCGGCAATAGTGAAGAAAAACCAGCGGTTTATATGGAACACCGGATGCTCGGCAATGGGGTACGACCTCCCGGCTGCGATAGGCGCGTGCGTCGCAAGCGGAAGAAAGGACATAATATGCCTCGCGGGCGACGGGAGCATACAACTGAACATCCAGGAGCTTCAAACTATTTCTTATCACAAAATGCCGATAAAGATTTTCGTCTACAACAACAACGGATACGTCTCCATGAGGCAGACGCAGGAGAACTTTTTTGACAAAAGGTACATAGGATGCGACAAGAACTCTGGAGTAGGATTCCCGGACATCAGAAAAGTGGCAGCCGCCTACAACATACAGTCCGAAATAATAGAAAGTCATGAAGACATGGAGAGAAAAATAATGAAAGTTCTGGGGCACAAGGGACCAATTGTATGCGAAGTCGTGATGGACCCTGACTGCAGGTTCCTGCCGAAGATAACGTCGAGAAAGGTTAACGGCACTTTCGTTTCGAGCCCGCTGGAAGACATGTCCCCATTCCTTGAGCGCGAGGAACTCAAGGACAACATGATAATACCCATGTGGGAAGAAAGCAAGTAGGACATTCTTCAAAAAATAAAGTCAAGCTTAAATAACTTGCCAATTTATTATGAAAATGTTTGATGTATCCGACAGGCTCGTTACGGAAAGAAGGGCGCTTTTCAGCTACAGTCCTGTGCTTTTCAGAACTGGCGAATCTTATGGCCGTTCGATGGAGCAAGTGCCTGAAGGATTCGCTGCATCCTCATTGCGACATGAAGGGTACATAATACAGCAGATGAGAGAAGATGTCGGGCCCCTTTCTTACGAGCCGTATTCAGAAGTCTTCGGCATCGGAAGCAGCGAGCGAGCGAGGCTCATGCTATCCACAAGGCTTCGCGTTCCGCACGGCCATGACCCGGAGAAATACGAAACACGGGGCGGGAGAAGACACTGGAGAAGGATGCTTGTGGAAGGAGACAGCGAGACAGGTGTGATGGTTCCTGAAAGCGGCGTTGTCTATCGGTTCGACAAAGAGTCGGGACTTCCGGAAGTCACCGGACCGCTTGCAGAAAGTTTGTATCCGTTTTCGGTAAGATTCAATTTCAGGCCGTTGTGGAGTGACTCGGTTATTGTAATAAAAGATGCCGGCCCTGACACAGACAAAGGCCTAGTAATAGAAGCGTCCAGAAGCACGCGCTACAGGCATCCGGACCACTCTGTAAGGCTTGTAAGAGAACTGGCCTAAATCTTTCTGCATTTGGCTTTGTAGAAATGCTCTAAAGTTCAGCTAGAATCGACAAGGATATATAAATTAACGCAAAATCCACTCCTACCAAAACCTGTAATAAACAGAGTGATTTATTAACTCCTTAATTTGACAGGAAAGAAATTCAAGGATAATCATAGGGTTTCTACAGAGCCCTGCATTTCACTATGTAGCCTTCACAGAAGAACTCGTTCTTGAATGGCATCTCAAACCTGAAGAACGGTATCATTGGCCTGTGGTAGTGCACCTCTTCTATTTCAAACATGCCATGAAGCATCTTCTTCAGGTACCACAGGAAAACAGGCGTAACGTGCACTTTCTTTTCCGGTTCGTCGGCAAAGAAGCCGTGGAAGCCGCCAGTGAAAAGGAAGTACAGTTTCTGGTACCAGTTGTTCGGGTTCGGGGTTGAGATTATGGCTTGGCCGCCTTTTCTTAGCACCCTATGAAACTCTTTTATCGCGGTATATGGGCTGTCAAGGTGCTCCAGATTCTCTATTGAAAATATGAAGTCGAATGAATTGTCATTGAAAGGTATTTTCTCGTTGAGGTCGGCTTTCTTGAATTCCACTCCATCGGCAAAGAATTTTTCCTTCTCTATATCGACTCCATGGAGGTTCTTGTACCCCATCTTCTGCAGTTCATTGAGAAGCGCCCCCTCGCCGCAGCCGGCATCGAGTACCGCGGCTTTCTTGGCTATATTATTTCTCAGAAATATCTCCATGACCTTTTCATGAAGTTTCGGCGTGGCAATAGGCTTCGGTTCCATTAATTATCCTCTGATTATAGAAGATTAATCAAACGTTTAAAAAGAATGAATAATAGGGGTTTTACTGGTCGTATTGTCTTACTGCAATCCGTTCACTTCTATCAGGTCTCCAACGCCATCGTATCTGGGACGGGAGCCTACATTGTCAAGCCCTTCAAAATCATGTCGCCAGTCAAAGCTGATGTTGAATTTTCCGTGTCCTTTAAGCGGGTATGTGCGCCCTACAAATCTATCATCACTAGAGGCGCTGCTGGGCTGAAAAAAGAATGAAACCTGGCCAGGCGGCACGCCTTTTTTCTCCAGCCTTCTCATCGCCTCTTCTTTGCTGTCAACTGTCTCGAGCGGTATGAGTGTTTCAAAGGTCTCGCATCCGCGTGTTTCTTTACGGAACCATCCGTCTTCTGTGAGCACATACCAGCCGCTCCTCGGCGCCCACGTATCAATGACTGCTTCTCTTTCTGTACCGGTATTGAGAACATACTTCAAATGAATCCTGCCTCTTCTGTCGGACCCGTTTTTGCGTATTCTTGCCGCATCCATTGTTATCTCAGACCAATATCTCATTTCTCTGCCTCTTTCATCGTCCGTACGGCATATGGGATTGTCAAAATTGTTGTGGCTATAGCCTTTCCATAAATTGGCTCCTGAATCCGCCCGCTCAGAAAGTGTTCTGTACGGCAAAGAAAATCCGTCCACAAAATTTGCAACAGCCAGTCCATTTCCGAGAGAAATATATTGCATAGATTTTTTAGGTGGTAAATTTATTTAAAAAACATGAAAAACTTTTATCTTTGTTCTAGGCGTTCATATAGTGCTCCAAGAAAACAATCATAATTATTAGTTTTCTTGGCACTATATGTGAACCAAATAAGTTATATCCTGTTTATTTATTTGGTTCACTATAGAAGCGATTTATATATTTTGTAAACTTTTTCCGACACTTCGCCGTCCCTGAACTGCGTTGTGTGCTTTATTGCTTTCTTTCCAAGAGACTTTCTTTTTCTGCTGTCGTCGATGAGATTCTCTATCTTCTCTTTCATGTCTTTCCAGTCCCCGTAATCAACTAGGACTCCGCCTTCGCCAACTGTCTCAGGCACGGCACCGACGCGTGTGCTCACTACGGGCGTGCCGCACATCCCTGCCTCGGCAAGCACATATCCGAACGACTCGTATTTCGTTGGTGCCACCAATATGTCCATGGAATTCAGGTGCGAGGCTATGTTCTTTGGGGCAAGTTCTCTGTGGAATTTGAACCTGCCGTTCTTTCTTATCTCGCTCTCAAGTTCGCCGAACCCTATGAAAACAAACTCGACGTCTTTCCTCTCCTCCTGTATCTTGCCGAAAATCTCGGCCGCTACCAGAGCCCCTTTCCACGGAAGCATGGGGCCTATGAAACCTATGCGTGTTTTTCCGCTTTCCTTCCTGTCAGGATAGAATGTTCTGCTGTCGACCGGCGGCGGCACGACATCGAAGTTCCCTTTCACGTACCTGGAAAGCCTTGTCCTCTCGTCTTTGTTGAAGGCCAGCGTCTTTTTTGAGAATTTCAGGAGCGGCCATCCCTGAAAAATCCCGTACTGCCAAGAAAGCATCCTCTTTCCTGTGGTGTAAATGGGGGGGTGGAAGGCCGGGGTGAAAATATGCGGGCTCTTCATCCTTATCGACGATACGAAGCCGGCCGTTGCCGGAAAGTATCCGTAATGGAACGAATGAAATATGTCAGGCCTGGATCTGGGCTCCGTCAGCATCTTTCTGGCGAAAAGAAAGCTTTTCATTCCGGCTTCGAATCTTTTCACGCTTATGTTGCCCTCTTTTTCGTATGTTTTCTGGGGGCCGGAAACTATGGAACAGACGCTTATTTCGTCGCCTTTTTCAGCCATATTTCTCGCTAGGAAATACGCAGCATTGGATATGCCGAATTTCGAATGGCCGAGGCTGAACATTGTGGTGAACATAGATACTTTCATTCCATCATCACCTTGGAAAAAACATCCGAATAAAGTTTTGCCTGGTTCTTCCAGTCATGTTTTTTCGCCACCTCGACGGCATCTTTACCCTTCACATTATAGACGCCTTTCCTGATGGGGAATATCTCTAAATTAGACTCCATGCTGGCGATTATGTTCAGACCGCATGCAGCCGCCTCCATAGGCACCAGCGGATGTCCCTCGAATTTCGAAAAAAACAGCAGAGTGCTGGCAGCCCTGTATAAATCTGGCATATCCTCATGCCTCATCATGCCAAGATACCTGATGCCGTCAGAATCCTGGCCTTCGACGCCGACTATTGTTATCACGCCTTTGTGCCTCTTGGCGTATTCTATGGCACCATCAAGTCCTTTCAGCGCCGGGTTGTCGCCGACCCAGATAAAACCCCTGCCCCTTTTCGTGGGGCTGAAAAATCCCGTATCAACGCCGTTATGCACCACTGTTATCTTCTCTGAATCTATCCTATATTCCTGGATTATCTGGCTTTTGACGCTGTTGGAAACCGCTATTATATGGTCCGACTTCCTCAATAGCCTTCCCTGGAAGAACACCGCCATCCTGGACTTTATTTTCTCTGTTGCTGTACGCGGGGGCGATATCTTGTAGTAGTTTTTCCACAGTCCGTGGCATGTGTACACCGTCTTTTTCATGAAAGGTCGGAAGGTGCAGAAATATCCGTGAGTGTCATGAATATTGACGATGTCGCATCCGCTTGCCGCGACCCTCAGAGGTGCCGCCAGCATCAATAAAATATTTTTCACGGCGCTCCTTGAGCCGGAAACCGTGTGCCCCCCGACATATCTCCTTATGTTTCTCACGACGTTCGGCGTGCCGCCATTATACCTGTCCGGATTGGAATCGAGCACATAGCAGACCTGCATTTTATACACTATTAAGCATACCCATTTAAACCGTAATTGATTAGAACAGTCTTGGAAAGAATTACGGCTTTAAAGCCGTAGTATAATACTCTTCTGAAATGAAAAGGAAGAAAATCAGCGTCGTCATAACAACGTACAACAGGGCGCCGCAGCTTCTCAAATGTGTGAATTCTGTCATTAACCAGAATTATCCCAGAAACATGTATGAAATAATAGTCGTGAACGACTGCTCGACAGACAGCACGAAAAGTGTGATGGATGGTATTTCGAGGAGCCATAAAAATATTCGTGTATTGTCGCACAGCGAAAATAGGGGCGAGGCCGGAGCCCGCAACACCGGAATAAAGGCCGCCGGAGGCGATGTAATAGCGTTTATTGACGACGACTGCATTGCCGGGAAGGGATGGCTCTCTTCCATTAACCATTCGTTTGGTAAGAACGTGGACGGAGTCGAGGGTAAAACATTCGCTGTGGGTGTTAAGGGGCCTTTTGACAATTATGTGGAGAATCTTCACGGCGGGAAATACATGACATGCAACATGTCGTACAGGGCACGGCTCATAAAGGGAATAAGATGCGATGAGCGCCTTCTATATGCAAACAGGGTGGACAGCGACCTCGCATTCTCCGTCATTGAAAATGGTGGGAAGATGGTTTTCAGCAAAGAAGCTTCCGTGGAGCATTCAATAACGCGCGGCTCCTTTTGCTCAAAGCTGCGCAGAAAGAAGTTCTTCATGAACGACGCCCTGCTCTATAAGAAGCATCCGGCTCTGTATAAGAGGGATATAAGATTCCCCTTCGAGAAATTCACGCCGTTTTACATGCTCTTTGCAGTAGCCTCGCTCATAAGCCCGCTTTTCCTCGCAGGGCTTTTCTTGGTGGCGGCGGCCGAGCTCGTTGACAGGGGATGGCGCGCCGGTCCCGCGGACTTCGTTAAATTTGCCGTTCTCCAGTCCGTCGGTTCCTTTGTAATAATAGCCTCCGTTTTATATGGGTGCTGGAAATACGGCTCTTCTCCGAGAATCCTCCTCCCTTTTAAATCTTGACTTTATAGGAAATACATGCGCGCCCTAATAACAGGCATCAGCGGCTTTGTAGGCTCACACCTGGCCGAGCATCTCATAGAAAATGGAGTTGAAGTATTCGGCAGCATAAGGTGGAGGAGCAGGCTGGACAACATAGTGCACATAAAAGACAGGATAAAGCTCATAGAAACAGACATGAGAGATTCGCACAGCGTTGTCGGTCTCATAAAGGACACAGAACCTGATTTGATATTTCATCTGGCTGCCCAGTCTTTCGTTCCGACAAGCTGGAACGCGCCCCAGGACACCATATACACCAACGTGATAGGGACGGTGAATCTTCTGGAGGCGGTGCGCTCGTCAAAGATCGACCCGAAGATACACATAGCAGGCAGCAGCGAGGAGTACGGGCTCGTAACCCAGGATGAGGTGCCGATAAAGGAGACCAACCAGCTGAGGCCGCTGAGCCCTTACGGCGTCAGCAAAGTGGCGGAGGAAATGCTTGGATTCCAGTACTTCCGCTCTTATTCTCTGAGGAGCGTTATAACCCGCGCGTTCAACCATTCTGGCCCTAGAAGGGGGGACGTCTTCGTCGAGTCCAATTTCGCGAAGCAGATAGCTGACATAGAGAACGGGAAAGAGCCTGTCATATATGTGGGAAACCTGGAAGCCCAGCGGGACTTCACCGATGTCAGGGATGTTATAAAGGCTTATGTGATGGCGCTGGAAAAGTGCAGGCCAGGGGAGACGTACAACATATGCTCCGAGAAGGCCGTAAGAATAAAGGACATGCTGGATATGCTTCTTTCCATGTCCGGGAAGGAGATATCAGTCGAAAAGGACGCAAAAAGGATGAGGCCTTCGGACGTCGACCTGCTCGTAGGCGACTGCTCAAAGTTCAGGAAAGCGACAGGATGGAAGCCCGAAATTCCCCTGAAAAAAACGCTCGAAGACCTTCTGGACTACTGGCGGCAAAAGGCTTAAATCGCTCCCATTTTTATAGTGAAACAAGAAAATAATACCGACATTATAGCTTGTTTCACATATAGTGCCCAATGATATAATATCCTTTTTATTTCATTGGAGCACTATATAACTATCATATGCTTAAATCTCGCGAAGTGATTCTGTCGGCATTGCTGTGCGCCGTGATATTTTCATTGCCTAATTTTCTTATGCCTGTCTTGAGGGGTGACGGCGCATATACCCCGCTTCTCGTGAAGGACGTCAATACATATGCAGTAGACCAGACCATGCTCTATGCTCCGGGCATAAGGGACGTGATGGACGGGCACCTCATCGCCAATGATCCGGCCATCTTTGAAAACAAGGACAGGCTGTCGTTTCTGGCGCCGCTCTTCCCGACTCTGTTTCTTGGGATTATGTCGGTGCTTGCTGGTTCCGTTCAGGCGACATTTATGCTGGGGAGCTTCGTATTTCCGTTCATAGCATTTATTCTGGTGTATTTCCTCTTCTACGAGGCCACGAAAAGCAGGAACGCCTCTTTGCTGTCGTCTTTCTGCGTTTCTCTGGGATTCAATTTCATAGCCAATATGCCGGTGACGGCGGAAACCATACGGTTTTACTTGGGGAGGCTTTTTCTGAATCCTATAGAGCCCATAAACTATCTTGGGAGGCTGCCGCACATACAGTTTACCTTCATCTTGCTGCTCCTTTCGCTGATATTCATCTACCTTACGCTTGAAAGGAAGAAGGTATCGTATGCAGCAGCAGGAGGCATAATGCTTGGGGTGCTTTTCTATTCGTATTTCTATTACTGGACTGCGATATTGGCCGCGGTAGGGATTCTGTTCCTTGTTTCCATGGCGAAAAGGGACTTCAGAACAGCCGGAAACATGGTGGTGATATCCGTTGTGGGCGCTGTTCTGGCAGCGCCGTACATAGCGAATCTTTTTGTCATGGCATCATCAGAGAGTTATGCAGACATAGGGAGCAGGCTGGGGCTTGAGTCCGGATTTGAAGTGCTCCTGCCCGTGAAATACCTGGCCGTTTACCTGATATTCGCCGGGCTGACCAGAAAAAGGAATAATTTTTTCTGGCTTGTGTCGTCGGCTTTCATGGCCGGGATCGCCCTTATCATCATGCCTGTGCTGACGGGCTTCGGCATACAGAGCAGGCACTACGACACGACTCTTCTGGCGCCGCTTTCTGCCATGGCTCTGGTTTACGCATTCAGGGAGCTCTCCATAGGCGACCATAAAAGGCCTGTTCTGTCGCAGATGTCCGATTTTATAAGGACCAATTCCAGGAATATAACGCTTGTGGTTGCGCTGTTTCTTGTCGTTGTCAGCTTCTACTCGCAAGCCGCTTACGCATTCAATGCTTACAGGGCTTTCGGGCTCAAAGGCGAATATAAAGAGGTTTACGACTGGCTTAACGAAAACACCGAAAAAGACAGCGTCGTTTTTACTATGAGCGTCGAGCAGAACTCCCTTATACCTGTCTATACGCACAACAATGTTTTTATTCCAAATGGATTCTTCTCTCCATATTCAGACGAGGAGATACTCGAGAGGCTTTTCATTGTCTACAGGCTCTTCGGCGTGACACCGGAATACCTGGAGGGCCTTATGGAAAACGGGGATTCGGCAAGAAGGTACAACGGGATGCGGGAGAGGCTTGAGGAGTCCGACCAGGCCCTGTTTGAAAGCGCATACTGGAACCTTTACCCGTTCCACGAAAAGTTCATCAATGAAAGGATAATTCAGTCGGAACTCCTGGGGGAGATGGACAAAGCCGGGATATACAAGGCCATGCTCGACTACTACAGAAACTTCACGCCGGACATGGAGAAATACAGGATTGATTATATGATGGCCGGCGAATATGAAAGAAGCGTCTCCGATTTTGAGCCGCCGTCGGGGTTCAGGCTTCTGTGGTCGAATGAAAAGATTTCTATATACGGGAGGGAATGAAATGCCCGATTGTAATTTTGAGCCCCTCGTCTATTCCGGTCTTGGGTCTCCAGTCGAGAAGTTTTTTTGCCTTGGATATGTCCGGCCTTCTCCTCCGGGGGTCGTCCTGCGGCATCTCCGCGAAAACTATGTTCGAACTGCTCGAGGCGAGCTTCCTTATCTTCCGCGCGGCGTCTATTATCCTGCATTCATCGGGGTTTCCGAGGTTTATTGCAGTGCCGGCGACGTCTGCTTCCGACATCTTTATCAGGCCTTCTGTCATGTCGGCGGCATAGCAGAATGACCTCGTCTGTTTCCCGTTTCCGTATACAACTATGTCTTCGTTTTTCAGTGCATTTGCTATAAACGACGGTATCGCCCGGCCGTCGTCCTTCTGCATCCTCGGCCCGTAGGTGTTGAATATGCGCGCTATTCTTGCGCTTGTATTCATCCTGTAATAGGACATACACAGCGCTTCACCGAATCTTTTTGATTCGTCATAACATGACCTCACGCCCAGAGGATTCACGTTGCCCCAGTACCTCTCATTCTGTGGATGCTCCTTGGGGTCCCCGTAGACTTCGGATGTGGATGCAAATACCAATTTGGCATTGTGCTTTCTTGCGTTGTCAAGGAGGTTTTTTGTCCCGACAGAGTTTGCAAGCATGGTCTCTACCGGATATTTCTGGTAGTGCTTCGGGCTTGCCGGTGACGCAAGATGGAATGCGACATCGAATTTCTTCAGGGATTTTACAGACGTGACGTCCTTGCGGACGAACCTGAACCGGCTGTTCTTTTCAAGGTTCCTTACGTTTTCCATGGAACCGGTAATCAGGCTGTCAATGCACATGACATCGTCGCCGCGCTGAAGAAGGGCGTCGCACAGCCACGAACCGAGGAATCCTGCGCCGCCGGTGACAATCGTTTTCATCTCAATCACCGTTTATTGACGGCGGTATAATGAGGTTTTCATGTGCCATCCTGTTCGCCTCTTCGTATGCCTGCCTGCTCCCTATGTCTATCCAGTAGGGCAGCTTTGCCACGAATCCTGCCAGCTTCCCGTCCGCAGCCAGCTTTGGGAATAGGCTGTCCTCTATCTTTATTTTTTCCTTCGTCATGATGTCGTAAACATCCTCTATCTCCAGAATATAATAGCCGGCGTTTGCCATGCGGGAGTCTGACTTCTCTGGTTTCTCAACAAAACTCTCTATCATGGTGACGCCTTTCATGTCCTTGGTTTTAGCTATGCCGAACCTGCTGACATCGTGTTCCGGAACTTCGAAGAGCATGACTGTGCCGGAAGCTCCCAGAGCCCGGCATTTCCTGTGGTAATTGAGCATTTCCATTATGTTGGCTTTGGTTAGATTATCGCCGTAAGCAACAAGTACGGTGCCTTTTCTGATGTTCATCTCATCCAGAACGAACTTCAGATCACCGGACGTCTCCCTCTGGGGCGTCGGCACCGTCCGAATGTTCGTATAGGAATTCTTCAGGTAGGAATCCACGCATATCCCGTGTGTGTGAGAGAGGATGCGTTCCTCGAAATCATCCCCTTTTGTTCCCGATATAGCGACTATTATATCGTCTATCTCGTTGCATGTCTTTATGTTGTCCATCACCCAGTCTATCACCGGCCTGCCCTTTACCGGCAGAAGCGGCTTGGGAATCCCGTAAGTCAGCGGCCTGAGTCGTGAGCCCTTGCCTGCCGCAAGTATTACGGCTTTCACCAGCAAACGCCCTCCGCTCCGCGGACCATGTTCCTGTCAAGAACGCGCCTTCCTTCCACAATAATCCTGCCTCTCATGGATGAAAAATCCTTCTCGGTCAAGTTCTTAAACTCGCCCCATGCCGTCAGTATCAGGCATGCATCCGCATCTTTTACGGCATCCGCTGCGCTTCCGACGTATTCTATCTCTGGAAATATGCTCTTCATGTTTGCGGACGCTTTCGGGTCGTAAGCCCGTATTGTGCAGCCTTTTTTTGCAAGCCTTTCTATGACCTTTATGGCCGGCGAGTCCCTTACATCGTCGGTGTTTTCCTTGAATGCGAGGCCTAAAAGGGCTATTGTCTTTCCCTTTATGTCCGTTTTTTTCTCGAGAATCTCTACGAGCTTCTCCGGCTGGCTCTCGTTCACCTTCAGAGTTGCCTTGAGTATTTCCAGTTCGCTTCCGGATTCTCTTGATTCATTAAGTATGGCTTCGGCGTCCTTTCTGAAACAGCTGCCGCCAAACCCTATTCCAGAATCCAAGAACTGCCTGCCTATCCTGCTGTCATATCCCATGCCTTCCGCGACTTTGTATGTGTCTATGCCGAGCTTTTTGCACAGGTTTCCTATGTCGTTTATGAAGGATATCTTCGTCGCAAGAAACGCGTTTGACGCGTACTTTATCATTTCCGCAGTTCTCATGTCTGTAGACAGTATGGGAGCGTTGAAATTCCTGTAAAGCTCGGAAAGAACTGACATGGCTTTTTCGCTACCAGAGCCTATGACTATCCTGTCGGGGTTCATGAAATCGTGCATTGCACTGCCTTCCCTCAGGAATTCGGGGTTTACGCACAATCCGAATGCAGACGGGTTTTCGAAGAGGCTTTCTGTGGTGCCAGGCACTACAGTAGATTTTATTACAACCACATGATAAGACGTTTTGCCTTTCAGGGCCGCTCCAACTGATTTTGCAGCCTCTTTTATGTAAGACAAGTCTATCTTTCCGCTTTTTATGGGCGTTCCGACCGCTATAAACGTTATATCGCTGTTTTCTACGGCGTGCCTGCAGTCAGTTGTCGCCTCGAGCATGCCTCCCTTCACCGCGTCAAGGAGTTTTTCATCCAGCCCTTTCTCGTATATAGGCGACTTTCCGCCCCTTATCATATTTATTTTGTTCTCGTCGGTATCGACGCATATCACTTTGTTTCCAAGAGAGGCAAATCCTGCGCCCGTGCAAAGGCCGACATATCCGGTGCCAATTATAGACACTCTCATCCAGACGCCTCTTTCATCCATTCAGCCGCGCTCTCCACTATAGACCTTATATCATGCCGCGGCTTCCATCCGAGAACTTTTCTGGCCCTCGTTTCATCTGCAAATACTTCGGGAGGGTCGCCCGGCATCCTCGGCAATATCCTGAGACGTATGTCCTTTCCTGTGACCTCCTCGACAACCCTGACTATCTCCATGTTGGAAACGCCGGAGCCGTATCCTATGTTGTATGTCCCTGTCTTGTCCAGCGAAAGTATGTGCGCCTGCGCTATGTCCTCGACATGCACGTAGTCCCGTATGCACGTGCCGTCCCTTGTCGGGTAGTCGTTGCCGTATATGTCAAGCGCATGCCCGCCGAGAGCGGCGCCGAGCGCGTTGGATACGAGCCTTCCGGACATTTCGCCTGTGCCGCGGCTGGCTCCCGCGACGTTGAAATACCTGAGTATTGTGCATTCGAATCCGCGCTGTTTTTCGTACCAGAGAAGTGTCTTTTCCGCCATGGCTTTCGTTTCGGCGTATACGCTTTCCGGACTTATTGGCGTTTCCTCCGTCACTGGCAGTCTTTTCGGGATGCCATAAACGGCGCACGACGACGAGAATATGATTTTTTTTATTCCGAAGTCATCCATCGAGCCGAGCAGGTTTACGGTCCCTGAAACATTGTTCACGAAGTAAGCTCCTGGCCGTTTCATTGAATCCCCGACATGCGCCAGCGCCGCCAGATGCATCACAGCATCTATGTCGCCTTTTCCCATAACATCGTCTATCTGGGATTTGTTCGTGATATCGCCTTTTACTATATTGACGCCTTTCGGAGGGGCGCGGCCTGATGAAAAATTGTCGAAGACTATGGTGTCAAAGCCCTTCTCCTGAAGAACCGCATTGGTCACAGAGCCTATGTACCCTGCGCCTCCTGTTATAAGCACAGCCATTTGTTCCTTATCGAATCGACGTTTTAAAAGGAATCTTAGAACAATGCTTGAAATTACTTTCCGGCGAGAAGGCTCTTTATGACCATCTTCGCGGCGCGCGGATAGTCCCTCTTCTTGGTGAACTTCAGGTTTGCCAGATAGAAAGCTTTTACCCTCTCGTCCGCCGGGTATTCGGGTGTGTCGAATACGGGCTTCGGCCTGGCGCCTATGTGGAACCCTTCCTTCCAGTCCCTCAGCATCCTCACGTTCGGGTCGGCCCTCACCTGGTTCCATACCTCTGTCCCTGGGTAGGGCACAAGTATTCCCCACGAAGCCGATTCAAGCCCGACCTTTTTCACGAATTCCATCGAGCGTTTGTCAGTCTCGTAGGTGCTTCCGACCAGACCAAGTATGAAGAATCCGTGGACCTTGAGGCCGGCTTTCTTTGCAATTGCTATGCCATGCTCCACGTCCTCGAGCTTCTCGCCCTTGTTTATCTTCCTGAATACCTCGGGGTCGCCGCTTTCCACCCCTATCGACACCGAGTAGCATCCGGCCTTCACCATGAGCTCGCACAGCTCGTCATCAAGCCTGTCCGCCCGTATGCCGTTGGGGCATGTCCATTTCATGTCCAGCCCTTCGTCGATGAAGAACCTGCATATGTCCTTTGCCCTGTCCATCAGGAGCGTGAAGTTGTCGTCAAGCACCTTGAATTCCGTGCATCCGTATTTCTCCTGGGCATATCTCAGCTCATTCATTATGTTCTCGCCAGAGCGCGTCCTGAACTTCCTGCCTATTACTGTCGGGACATTACAGTTGTTCACAAGGAAGCCGTTTGCCGTGTAGGTGTGGTCTTCTTCTACTTCTATGTTATATACAATGCCGGTGAAATCCTCGGTATCAGCGCTTTCTACCGGGAAGTATACGGCATTTTCATCTCTTATCTCAATTTCTGTTCTTCCTGCATCCTCTGCAATTTCTATTCCAAAAATGCTCTCAGATAGTCTTTTCACATCCCTTTTTGACTTGAAACTAAGATGATAATTGTAGCCGCAGGAGTCTATTTTCCTGCCGTTTATTTCGCTGCTACCAGCGTTGTTTTTCTGGAGGCTGGGCGAAAACCCTATTTTTTGGGCGATTATGAAAAACTGGTAGGCGAGGGAATGCGATACAGTTGAAGCCTTTATCATCTTTTTGCCTTCATATCTGACTATTCCGCCATCTCCGAGTATCCAGCCCTTTAGAAGCCCTTCTAAAGTCACCGCGTCAGATTTCATTATGATTTCAGGTATTGATTTTTTGCCTGAACCTGAGCCAAAGAGCTTTTCGAAAAGCATTGAAATCGGGGCATTTGAAACATAAACTCTTGTTACACTATTTTGATTCACAATTAGTGGATCTAAATCAAAAATATTCTTTATCAGGTATTTTACATCTTCTATGTATGCAATTTCATCATTTCTGAATGTCCATGATATTGTATAGCTATTTGGCCTTCTTTTGCTCTTTGTTACCGAACCCTCTGCCAGATAATATCCAAAAAGCCTGGACAAATCTTTTGTTATAGGTATTTTTGAAGGGATTCCTTTAGAGAGCGTAAATTTAGCTATGCCTTCCTTTTCATTAAATGAATTTTTTACTCTCTTTTTCTCTTCAAAGACGTTATTCATTGCTGTATGGACAAAGCTTTTGCTAAGACCCGTCTTTGATGCTATTTGTCTTGTTGAAAATCCTTCTTTATGCAACTGTACTGCAACTTTAATTTTTTCAAAGGGGATTTTTCTCGAATATTCGTATATTAATTCATGGTTGCCTATAACTTGCTTGACATCAATATATTCAGTATGTTCTGTATAGGGAATCTGGACAGCCATATAATCTCCTTTTTGAATTTCCTCTGCTCCAAGCTCCATCTTTATGCCGTTCCTAAGTACATGGAATTTGTGATTTAGCGTGGCTTTTATGGTCGGCAGTTTTCGCGCTTTTATTTTGACTAATTTGCCGCTATAACTCCTTTCATAAGAGCGTATAACAGGCATCCATTTGCCGGAATGCGACAGAACCCTTATTCCGCGGCTTTCTTTCAGTTTTTCTATCTCTACCATACCTTTTTCCGTATGCACTAGCGTACCGCTTGGAAAGCAGTAGCTGCAAACGTAAGGACATCCCCTGCTTGTGACAAGCGGCCACTTGTCTATCTTGTGTATTTCGCCGTTGTAGTTCACCGAATCGAAGCTGTCGTAATCAGGGAACTCAAGCTCGTCAAGCTCCGATATCCACTTCCTCGCGCAGTTCTCCCTTACCTCGCCGCCTTCCCTGTAGAGTGCGCCGTCCACCTCGTTTGGCGGTTTTTCCATCAGCTCCTTGAAGGCCAGCTCGGCTTCGCCCTTTATCCCGACGTCAAATATCGGGTTTTCCTTCATGAAATTCATGCCGTCGACCATTATGTGCGGCCCGCCGGCTATTATGACGGCTTTAGGGTTCAGTTTCTTTATCTTATCGGCCAGCCTTACGGACTCGTCGAGGGTGAAGGATTTTATTGATATCCCCACATAGTCAGCGTCTTTTGCTATCTCCAGGCGTTTGTCCTCGTTCCCCTGCCTGTTGACAAAATCAACGACATTGACAGAATGGCCGGACTTGGACAGATTCGTGGCTATGTAGGCTATTCCGTTGTTCAGGCCTTCCCATACGCCCTTTGGGTCTATGAAAACTATTCTCATTGGAATCACTTCATTCAAAGATTTATAAAAGTTATAAAAGGTCTTTATATATGTTTTTTCATTTTGTCTTATAAAGCCGTTTTGGTACGTTTTTTCCCCTTAGAACGGTTAAAAGCTTGATTCATTATTTCATATGATGAAGGTCGCACTCTGTACCGAAACCGTCTACCCCATATACGGGGTCGAGCGCCGCGTCTACGAGATGGCGAAACGCCTGCCCAAGCATGGTATAGAGCCCGTTCTCATAACGTCCTTGGGAAAGGAGTACGACCATGGCATAAGGACGGTAAAGGCCAGCGACCCTACGATATCAATACCTCCGAAAAGGTTATACGGAAACTGCATCAGATATTCCGTAAACACAATGAGATTTGCCCTTGAGGGGTACGACATCATAGACGCCAACGGCCACTTGTCCTTGTTACCGTGCTTCATGGCATCAAAACTGTCGGGCAGGCCTGCCGTGGCCACCATACATGATGTTTACGGCAGCAGCTGGAAGTCGATGTACAAGAGCCCGCTGTCCTTCGCTGGAAAATACGCCGAGCGCTTCCTGTGCAAGCTGCCTTACCGGAAGCTTGTGCTTCTAAACAACACGACGAAAAAGCGCCTTATTTCTATGGGAGTGCCGGAAGAGCGTATTTCGGTTATCTACAGCGGCATAGACACCAAAAAGATAGATTCGGTGAAATCCGGCAGGAAGTCTGGCGATCGTGTGTTATATGTCGGCCGCCTCGCTCCGCAGAAAAACCTTGACATCCTCATCAGGGCCTTTTCGATGCTGAATAACAAGGCCTCGCTGAGGATAGTTGGAGATGGAAGCGAATCTGGAAGGCTAAGGTCGCTTTCGAACTCTCTTGGGATTGACGTCGAGTTCGTCGGGAAGGTTTCCAACGAACGAGCGATAAGGGAAATGAAGGAGGCCTCTATACTTGCACTTACATCGTCAAGGGAGAATTTCGGCATAGTGCCGCTTGAGGCTATGAGGTGCGGCGCCGTTGTGGTGTCGACAAGGACGGAAGGGCCGGTGGATTACATAAGGGATGGGAAGAACGGGTTCCTGGCCAACATAGGGGATGTGAAACGTGTAGCAGACAAGATGGACCTCCTGCTTTCCGACAAAGGCCTCATGTCAAGGATGAGAAGGAACGGGTTCAGGACGTCATCTGAATTCGACTGGGACAAAATAGTCGGCGAAATAGCGCATCTTTACAGGGAAATACTAGGATGACTCGGGGAATGTCACCCTGTAAAGCTTTACTTCGCCGCCCCAGTTGTTGACAAGCTTGAAGTTTTCCAGTCCGGAGCCGTCAAGGAACATCAGGCGTGTAAACATGGAACCTTGGAGCTCAGACGGCACGAATATGACACTCGACTTGTCCGGCGACTGTATTAGAAGTCCAGGCACTTCTGCGTTTTCATTCCTCGATATTACCCCGCTAGACTGCGTGAAGAAAAGGAGGTTTTCCACTGTTCCGACGGTATTGCCCTGCTGCACGAAGGCGCGTCTTGTCCCGTTTATTTCATATATCAGGAACGACTGCTGTGAGGAAAATGGGTACGAATAGATTATGGCATTGTCTGCAGGGGATGGCCTGGCCTGCTGCAATCTCACAGTTATGTAATTGTAGCAGCTTCCCTTATTGAGCTCGGAATTGCACGGCCTGGGAGAGCCCTCCGGACTCCAAGTGGCAAAATATGTCCACCATGTGCTTTTTCCTATTAAGTCAGATGATGCTATGTAATAGAATTCGCTGCATCCAGGCTGCTTGTAGTCCTCCAGGTACTTCAGGGCGAGACTTTCATTTGATGTGAAAAGCGATATGGCGATGTCCTTTATCCTGGCCCTGAAGAGTGTGACATCATCGGTTTCGGAGTTGTAGGCCTTGTTTATTATCTGCACTATTCCGTTGTCGTAATTTTCCAGGCGTATGTCGTTTTCTTCCATGTCCGAATACTTTGGGTCGTCAAAATAAAGCGTGTCGCTTTGGTGCGCACCGTCAAAAACCACTGGCCTTCTTGCAAGTCCTGTGATGAAGTGCCCAGGGTCCCAGTATGTGGCGATAACGGCACACTCTTCCGTGTTCTGGTTTATCCATGTCAGGGCCTCGTACCAGTTGTCATCCAGGACGGTCCCCTGATTCTTCGCGATGATTGACGCGGGCGAAAAGTAGTAGAAATTAGCGACCAGGAGTATGAATGCCATGACAATTGCGACCAAGACTGTTCTTTTCATATCATCAATCCTCTATTTTGGCGTCCTCTCCGGTAGCCATGCGTATTAGCTTTGACAGTATTATGCCGGAGCCTATCGCCATTGGCGCCGTGAACAGTATTGAGAAGCGGACGGCGACAAGCGTGGCGGCAAACGGCCCGACAAACCATATAAACAAAAGGAATAGCGTGTCTATATGCTGCCTCTTCCTTATGAACGAGTAGAAAAGGTACATGAGGCAGTATAGCATGAGGAAGAACGGCGATATGAGTATTCCTATTCCCTGCACGGCGCTGGTCCTGGATATTATTTCCCTCGCTCCGCCGCTCTGCTGAAGCTCTGCCACGGACACATAGACGTTGGGGAATACTATCTTCTCCTCGCCCTTTATGCTCTGGAACTCGAAGGGGCCCCTCAAGACATACAGGTTCTTGTCGGCGCCGTATATGGATGTCAGTATCAGCGACATGACGAATATGTATATTCCATAGCTTGCAAGGATATGCTTTATGCTGCCGAGCGAGGCTTTCAGGTTTCTGCTGCCGGCAAGATGGAACATGAATTTCAGGATGATAAGACCAGAAATTATCCATACTATGTACCAGTAGCCTATCCATGTGTTTGCCCATATCCCTAGGAGTATTCCAAGGGCGATGGAATATGAGATGAATTTCTTGTCGAATTTTCTCGTTCGTTCTATGTATTTGTATGAATAGATGAAAACTGCCATGACTATCATCGGGATGAGAAGCACGAAGCCGTCGTTGTCGGGGTCGCCGGCAAGGGATCTCGCCACTAGGGACAGGTCAAAAACGGTGAAGAAGGCCGCGAGAAGTCCCGCCTTTTTGTCGTACAGAGCCTTCCCTATGAAATACATGGGTATTGCTATGAGCGCAGCGATAAACGCGGGGAAGTATATCAGATACTGCCACATCTGCATTTCGGGGATAAATATCCTCAGAAGCATGAATGAGTAGGCTCCGAAATATTCGTACGGATGCAGCTCGAAGTTCCTCGTCGTGCCGACTGGCGATCTGACCAGCTCATCTCTTTCAGGCAGTACGCCGTTCTCGACGATGTCATCCATGAACCTTGCGAACGTGTAAGAGTCTATGTTCCTGAGATACTGCCATCTGTACTCCTCCACCCTCACGTAAAAGGTCAGAAGGACAATAAGGATAAGGCATATGGGGGCCCAGTTCTTCTTGATAAACTCCAAAGCCCTTCGCTTCATTCTCCAAGTTTTTATATAAAGTATTAAAAACTACATCAGAAGGCTTCTGTAAAATGAAACTATGTCAATTTCGCCGTTTACGTGATTTGCCAGCGCGAGAAGCTGCATGAAGAAAAACAATGAGAATATTACGGCAATAGCTATGGACATCCTTCTGGACTTTTCGGAAATTCCGGACATAGCCGCGAATATTGGGAACATCATAAGCTCGAATCTAGTGACCGAAGACAGTATTCCTGAAGAGAATATCATGATGAAGCTGAAAGCGACATACATGACATATTCCGGGGGTATTTTTTTCCAGCAAAGCGCCAGTATGGAAATAAACGCCAGAGACATCACTATGTTGAAATAATTGTACAGCACAACGAAAAGGCTTTCTGTCGAGGCTATTTCATTCAGCGTGTTCAGGAAGGCGGTGTGAGGAAGCCCTATTCCCCTGCTGAACTGGCCCTGCGTGTAGAACTGGAGCAGGGGGTCGCCGAAGGCGGCGTAATGATAGAGCATGACGGTGACAAAAGCGGCCGGCACGAGAAGCGTGAGGAGTATTTTCCTGTCCACGTTCCTTATCTTGAAGCCCTTCTCCCTCATGTACATGTAGAGTAGGGGGATGAACATGGAAATCCCGACGAAGCGCGTCAGCGTGGCGAAATATCCCATTACGCCGGCATAATGCCACCTGCCTTTTAGGGCAAAATAGAACGTCATACAGGAGAAAAACAGGAATATCGGCTCGGTATAAAGCGCTGTCAGGAAGTACGCTGACGGGAACATCAGCATATATATTATGGATTTTCTTGTCTGGCGTTCGCTCCATGTCTGCCTGAGAAGTATGTACATGGATGCTATTGCAAGGAATGAGAATATCTGGGGTAATAAATAAGCTGCGATATCATGTCCCACGAATCCGAGGGCCGCTATGAGAAACGGATAGAACGGGTACCAGCCGAAATTAGTTGTCGTCACGCCGTATTCGTAGTTGTACCCCATGGTGGCTATGTCCAGGTAAGCCCTTGTATCAAACTGGTGCCATGGCCTTATTAACGGGTTCTGCAGTTCGGTATTCTTGTGGGAAAACTGCTCCGGAACTGCGTAATAGGATGCAGTCGCAAACGACAGTATCAGTATTTTGTATACGATGAATATGACGAGTATTTTTTTCAGTCCGCCGTCCATGTGTATTTTCATTATTCTGTGTTTGGAAAATAGGCTTAAAAATAGACCAGCACACTTATTTCGTGTATCCGGCGGCTATCTTGGCTATTCTTATTGTGCTTCTGGGGTGCTTGACAAGGACCTTGACATCATGTAAGAGCTTGGACGGGTTTTGTATCTTGCGCATCAGGTAAACCTTCCTGACCTTCTTGTAGAACTGCACGGAAAATTCCCTGAGGTCTTCGGGAGTGAAGTGCTCCGTCTTTATCCTCCCCGTTCCCTGTATGAAGCCTTCTGTATAGTCCTCGCTGGTGAGATAGCCGTTCTTCTTGGCTATCTCGTACATTTCCGTCCCTACAAGTGGTATGGCGATATGCAGATGAGGCGTGACGTTGTGTTTTTTCATCATCTCGAATGCAAAATTCAGGGTGCCATTTATGTCTTCCTTGGTCTCGCCCGGAAATCCTATTATATAGAAGGCGCTCAGCGGTATTTTGAGCTTGTGGCAGTTCTTCATTGTCTCAACCGTCTTCTGGAGGTCGAGCTTCTTCTTCACTATGTCATTAAGGACGTGCGGATTCGATGACTCCACAGCTATCCTGAGTTCTCTCACGCCAGAGCGCTTCACCTTTTCGAGAAGCCTGAAATTAATGGCGTCTGCTCTGACTCCGTTGGGGGTGTCCCACTCGAATCTCAGCCCGCGCTCCCACATAATGTCCAGGATGGACTCGAAACGGGGCTGGTTAAGCGTCAGGTTGTCATCCTCGAAATGTATAAGCTGGACGCCGTATTTTTTTACCAGAAGCTCTACATGTCCGGCAACATATTCGGGCGACTGGTACCTGAACTTGTATCCCATGGTTGGGTGTATCGAGCAGAATATGCATTCATAGGGGCATCCCCTGCTTGTTATCACGGTTATCTCGCGCTTGGGCTCGTGGAATATGTCGGTGTACCTGGAGCCGAGGCCCTGCATGGCAAGGCTGAAATATTTCTCCATGTCAACCATGTGGTATGCAGGATATGGCAGGGAATCAAGGTCCTGTATGTATTCCGGCGGCTTTGCGCATATTTCCCCGTCTTTCATGTATGCTATCCCGTTTATTTCGTCTATGCTTTTCTTTCCTGAATAATAATCAAGCACTTCACAGAGCGTTACTTCACCCTCAGCCAGGACGACCATGTCTATGCTTCCGGATGAAAGGAACTCGCCAGGCCTGGATGTCGCGTGCGGCCCCCCGACGACTATTTTGGCTGTGGGGTATATGGATTTTATGTACTCCGTAACGCCAAGAGCCTTTTTCATCTGAGTGGAGAACAGGTTTGCGATTCCTATCACGTCCGGCCTGAATTCCAGGACCGCGTTCCCTATCCTCTCAAGAGACGCCCCGAAGTGCGTCTTGTCTTCTGTATCTGACGGGTAAAGCAGGGAATCGAATATCTTCACATCATGCCCCTTCTTCTCGACGGAAGCTGCTATGCTTAATGTCCCCAAAGGTATCCCGACCCTCGGGGGCTCCATGGTCTGCAAATCGAGGTGTGGGGGCCTTATAAACAGGACTTTCATGCATCTAGATTCGCCGCAGCGTTTATAAGTTTTATAAAATGCTAAATGAGCTCCGCCTTTCATGTGCCTGCGAACCTCATGAAAACTTGCTCTTTAAAGATTTGCTGCTTTTATTTTTGCATGGAATCGTGCGTTGCGGTCTGTACCATCAACAGCGATGATATAAGCCTTGGGGAAGGCAAAGCAGTCCTCCGTGGAATGTGCAAAACAGAAAATCTGGGGGTTGAGAGCATAGTGAAGGCCGTTATCAACAACCCGAAGATAAGGTTCCTTCTTCTCTGCGGTGAGGAACTCGTCCCGAGGTTCGCTGGCTTTGCGATAAAATGCCTGTGGAAAAACGGGGCCGAGAGGAATGGGAGGATAAGGGGAGCAAAAGGTCTCATGCCGTTTGTGAAGAACCTGAGTGCGGATGAAATTGATTATTTCAGGAAGCAGGTGGTGGTTATAGACTCCATCGGAGAAAGGGATGCGAAAAAAATAGAGAAAATTATAGACGACTGTAACGCGAAGAATCCGGGCCCGTACAGCGCCCCGGCGCCGGAGGCAATGGAAACAAAAATCGTTGAAGCCGACTACAACCCAGACAGCGGATGGACTGCCGACGAGAAGAATGATGAGAACTGGTTCATTATAGGCATAGAAAGGGGGAAGGACCGCCTTTTCGCGGAGCACTACATAGGCTACGGCGAGAACATGAAAAAATGCTGCAGGATAGTCGGCAAAACCACCGAATCCGTTCTCGGAACTATAGTCAGGCTTGGCAAGGTTACGGCGTTGTACCATGCCGGATACCTTGGGAAGGAGCTTCAGAAGGCCGAGATAGCCATGAAGAAGGGAATAAAATACAACCAGGAATTGGAATTTGAGATATAAGAGCTGGCGGCCACAGTTTTCATTATGATAACAGTAATACTGCCTACGTACAACGAGAGGGAAAATATAGAGGGCATGGTCAGAAAGATAGCCCCTACTGGATTCAAAATACTCATTGTAGACGACAATTCTCCAGACGGCACGGGAGAACTGGCCGATAAGCTCGCAAAAAAATACAAAGCAGTCTCGGTGATTCATAGGAAGGATAAAAAGGGCCTTGGTTCGGCCATAATTGAAGGCCTAGTCGCTGCGCATACCGATATCGTGGGTGTCATGGACGCTGACATGAGCCACGACCCTTCCATACTGCCTGAGATATCGGAACGTTTTGGGGCCGGAGCCGACTTCGTCATAGGCTCCAGATATGCAAAGGGAGGTGGCATCGGCGACTGGCCATTTTGCAGGAAACTCGTATCGATAATTGCCACCGCGATAGTGAAGCCGATTGCCGGCGTAAAGGACCCGGTCTCCGGATATTTTTTTGTCAGAAAATCCGTCATAAATGGCATGAAGCTCAATCCGGAAAGTTGCAAGATATGCCTTGACATACTTGTTCGCGGGAATTACAGGAATGTCGTGGAAGTTCCGTATGTTTTTCACGACAGGATTAGGGGCTCAACAAAAATACTAAACTTCGGGGAAGTGATAAGGTACGTGAAATACGTGTCTTATCTATACTTTTATAAAATCACGAGACTTAATAGTCGTGTTATAGATGAATAAAATAAAAATTGTGCCGTTCGTAATAAGCATAATAATTATAGCCGCTATAATTTATTTTTCCAATCCCTATCAGATATACATATCTATTTCCGGAATTGACAAAACTTACATTATACTGGCGCTTGCATTTTCTTGCGTGAATGTTTTTCTTCGTGTTGTAAAGTGGAAGGTTATACTGGAGAACGTGGGGGTTTTTGAGCTTTTTCCGATTCAGATGCTAGGGATGACTCTGAGCAACTTTACGCCGGGGAAGATAGCAGAGCCGGCAAAGAGCGTCCTGTTGAGGCTCAGGAAGGGTATTGCGGTGTCGGCGTCTCTCCCTACAATTATATGGGAGCGCATAAACGACATCATATCCACCATAATACTGGCTTTCGTCGCCATACAGGCGTTGAGCATAGAGTCAAATCTTCTTTTCTTGGGCGCCGCCAGTATGGTTATTTTCCTGGCACTGATAGTCGTTCTGCTGTTTGTCGTGCATAGCAGGTCCTTTGGTATCAGGATTTTTTCATTCATAAAGAGGTTTCCTGGGACGAAGGGCATCTCCGAAAGCTTCATGGAGAGTTTTTACTCCATAAAAACAAAGAAACTGGCCGTGCTGAAAAGCTTCGTTGTGACGTTTGCGGCATGGGTCCTTGAAGGCCTGATATTCCATATAGTCCTGCTTTCGATGGGTGTGCAAATAAACTTCATTCTTCTGGCCGGCATAATATCCCTTTCACTTCTCATAGGAATAGCCTCATCGCTTCCGGGAGGCATAGGCTCATCAGAGTTCGTGATGATATTCCTTCTGGGAATAAGTGGTGTTGGAGGGGCGTTGGCCGTGTCCGCTGTTTTTATCTACAGGATACTCACATTCTGGTTCGGGGCTTTGATAGGGGGTCTGTCTTTCGTCTATCTTAGCAGGAAGATAAACATGAAGGACTTCAATCTCAGATGAAGGCTGAATGGATGTTTGAAATGACGAACTTTGCCAGCTTCATTTTTGGCAGATACCTCCAGGATTTGCTGAACTTGTCGTAGTCGAATCCACGGAGACTCTCCATATGGCTTCCGAAGTCGCTGAATATCCTGTCTATGCCATCGTTGTTCATTCTTGCATACGCGCGCCTCATAAGAAGCTGCTTCCTTATCTCAAGGGATAGCTCTTTTTTCCACGCTCTTTCGTAAATGGACAAAATTTTTCTGTCGAATCTGTTCCTTTCGGCGCACGTCTTTATCGTGGATGAGGCGTGTCTTGCGCCAATGAGAGAAAATATTATCCCGCCTCCGGTCAGGGGCTTGTTCTGGCCGCACGCGTCCCCCACGAGGATGCACCTCTCCGAATAGCTTTTTGTCATGCCTGTAGGAATCATGTATGCATACGTCTTCCCGGGACCAAGTCCCTGCTCGGAGATGAATCTTTCGAGACACATGCCGCTTCCAGAGCCCGACATTAGACCGTATTCATCGCTATGGGGAATTATCCATGAGAAGAAGTCCGGTGAGTAGTCTTTGTTGAAGAACGTCCTTATATGGCTGGATTTGACGCCGCTCCCTTTCACCATAACACCCACAGAAAGCTTCGGTGGGGTTATGCCGGCGGCTTTTCTCACGACAGACGATGCCCCATCACAGCCGATTATCATCTTGCCTTCGTAGGAGCCTTTGTCTGTCGTAACGGCCGCCATTTCCTTGGAAATATCGGCAGAAATAATCGTTTCATTTCTGAAATCAGCACTTTCTTTTGTTTCCTTGACAAGGAATTCGGCGAACCTCTCCCTATGAAGTATATAAGCAAACGGATTTTCATCCTTCAGAAAAAAACTTCTGCTTCTTGACACCAGCTCTATCTCTGTTATTTCATGCCTTATGAATTTCCTGTCGTAATGCTCCAGGAATCTTTTTGATACAATCCCGGAGTCCTTCGGCACGACTTTTTTGTTCTTCTCCAGAACAAGTACGTCGAGCTCGCCAAGGCTTCGCGCAATAGTGCTTCCGGCTATTCCGGAACCGACTATAATAACGTCGTACATGCAAAGACTAAGCATAAAATGGTTAAATGCTCACCTGGAAGAAATGCCTTTTAAGCCATAATGTTCATACTCTCTGTAGATAAATATGATATTCGGCACACTGGACAGGCACTACAAGAAACTTGCCCTCATACCGGTTGTTCTGCTTGCCATATCCGTCTTCATTCTGGCCGGAAATATCATGACTCACGGCTCCGTTCTGGAGAGGGACACCGAGCTTGTCGGCGGCAAGATGATAAGCATTGGCGTCGGCAGCCCGGATATACAAGAGGTGAAGGGCATCCTGCCTGAGGCCTCTGTCAGACTCACGAAAGGCGTCAGCAACATCCTTATAGTGGAAATACCTCTCGAAATGAACGAATTTGACGCATTCAACAGAATCAAAGACGCGGCCGACGCCAGAGGGGAACCGACATACAGAACAGTGGGGCCGATTATAGGAGAGCTGTTCTTCCAGCAGGCTCAGATAGCGATTGTGGCCGCATTCATCATGATGTCGATAATAGTTTTCATCGTGTTCCGGAGCCTCGTGCCGTCGTCTATAGTGGTGTTCGCGGCCGCCACCGACATAATAGTGACGGTGGCTATCATGGGATTTCTGGAGATGAAGCTTTCCCTGGCCACGATAGCGGCCCTCATGACTCTCATAGGCTATTCGGTCGACACCGACATACTTCTGACCACTAACATGCTGAAATCCAGGGATAAAGAAATAAGGGATAGGATAAAAACGGCCATGAAGACCGGCCTGACTCTGACCGCAACCACACTAGTGGCGCTTGCCGCTCTTTACTTCGCGACCGGCTCGTTCGTGATAGAACAGATAGCCGCAGTGCTGATAATAGGGCTTGTGGTAGACATCTTCGCTACGTGGCTGACCAATGCAGGCATATTGAGATACTGGATGGAGAAAAAACATGCTGCTTAAGAATATCAGGATAATCATTTTGCTGGCTGCAATAATTCTGTCCTTGGTACTCATATCTCCCAACCCATGGCCATCCGGGATGAAGATAAGCTACGTCGGCGAGAACCTTTCTTCAAAGTTACAGCCTGGAGAGGTACTTTACATGATAAACGATATGCCTGTCACCCAGGACGTTCTGTCAAAGAGGTATCAAGGAACCGTGAAATTCGAAACCGGCTCCGGTGTAAAATTCGCGTCGGTTGACGGGAAGATGGACATAATAGCGGAGGGCGTGGACCCCACGAAACTGAAGTTTGGCCTTGATATAAAGGGGGGAACCCGCGCCTTCGTGAAGGTTAATTCGTCGGAGCCGGACACGGTGGCGCAGGTAATTTCGACTCTTCAGAACAGGATAAACTTTTTCGGCCTGAGGGATGCCTCTTTCAGGCAGGTCGACAAGAACTACATCGAGATAAGCATGGCTGCCGGAAGGCCGGACGAGCTGAAGACCCTGGTCGAACAGCAGGGCGTTTTCGAGGCCAAGATACCCATATTCCTCTCTGTCAAAAATAACAAAACTCAGCTCAGGATGGAAAAAATCCACAACATTTCCGTGATGCACGGTGGGATATTAGTCGACGGAAAATCCTACGCGTGGGGCTCTATGATATCCGTTGAAGGTGTGGATATAGAGCTGGCCGGCATGGAGAAGGGGCTGCTCAATATGAGCTCTACAGTGTTCACCGGAGATGACATAAAAACCGTGTTCTCGGACCCCCAGCGCTCCAGGATACAGCCAGTGGAGGGCGGCGGTTACGTCTGGTCGTTTGCAGTACAGCTGAGCTCGGATGGGGCGTCCAGATTCGCCAAGATAACCAAAAACCTTGACGTAGTCCCTGGCAACCGTGAATCGTACCTGAGTTCCCAGATATATTTCTATCTGGATGGCAGCCTGCTCGACTCGCTGAACATAGTCTCATCTCTGAGGGGGAGGGAGGAAACTGAAATATCCATAACGGGTTCATCTGATTCTATCGATGAATCTTCCAAGGAGCGTGCAAGGCTCCAGTCCATACTGAGGTCGGGCGCCCTTCCGGCTTCCATAGAAATCGTCCAGACGGATTCGGTCTCGCCAAGTTTGGGGGAGGAGTTCCTGAAAGGCGCCGTTCTGGCGGGCATTGCCGCGATGATTGGAGTCGTCTGCGTTGTCACAATAAGGTATAGGAAATTCAGAATCATCCTGCCCATGGTTGTGATATCTCTGTCCGAAGTTTTGATAATATTAGGAGTTTCGGTGCTGATAGGATGGACGATAGATGTCGCTGCTGTAGCCGGCATCATAGCCGCTGTAGGCACAGGCATAGACTCCCAGATAATAATAATCGACCAGGCCATAAGGAAAGAAAGGACTAAAAACATGAGGGAAAAGCTGAGGGACGCATTCTTCATAATATTTGGCGCTGGCGGCACGGTGATAGCGGCTATGCTGCCGCTTATGATAATCGGCTTCGGCGCCCTGCGCGGCTTTGCAATAACGACGATGATAGGCGTCCTGGCTGGCATCCTCATCACGCGTCCGGCATTCGGCGCGATAGTCGAGAAGCTCATCAAAGAATGATAATCCTAGCAAAAATCTAGCTGGTATTCAGGTATCCCAGAAGAAATTCCGTATCTCCTCGCTTCAGCATATTGCTCTTTGCTTTTCCTGTCTATTCTGAAGATTTTGCCGCGGAAAATTATGTAGTGGTATTCATCGTTTTTGAAGTCCGAATACCATTTGTCCTGCAGGGATTTGCTGATTTCCTTTGCTATTTCACCGGCCTTGCTTTCAGGAATTTCAACGGTGTGCAGCGTCCATTTCTCCAGATGAGGCGTCATGTGCCTCTTGGTTACCCTCTCGGTTTTTGTGCTGAGAATTTTTACATCCTTCAGGACTTCTTTATTCGCGAGGCTTTCCTCGATTATAACACCTGAGAATTCATTCGTCATTTTTCCTTCAGTTCCATTATGACCTTGGCAAGGTCGTTGTCCAGTTCCTCCAGCTTGCCCACCACTGTCTCCCTGTCCTTCCCAGTCTTCTCCATTACCATCTGTATGTCCTCTTCGCTGGCGGGAACGCTTTCCTCAACATCCCCTGTTATCTGGTAGACTTCGCGCCCGACCATGTCGGCTATCATTATTTCCGGATTCTTTATGACTATCTTCTTGCTCTTCCCCATGATTACAACTTCCTCCGCCTCGACCTGCCTCACGTTCAGGTTCAGCTTCTTCATCATCTTCTCTATTTTCTTGGGGTCTTTGCCGAACATATGACTAATTATTCTTCTTCGTTTAAAAAACCATTGCCGGACTTATGTGTTATAAAGAAGCGCGCCGTATGTATAGTATGCTGGAGCTCCTTATTTTCGCTCTCGCAGGTATTCTGGCCGGAATCGTGTTCGGCCTAGTTCCAGGCCTTCATCCGAATACTGTGGTCGCGTTCACGCCGCTCTTCGCCGGCTTCGAGCCTCTAGGCGCGGCGGTATTTTTGATAAGCATGGGCGTCTCGAATATAATGGTCGACTTCATACCGTCGGTCATGCTGAGCGCGCCTGATGCCGGCAGCGAGCTTTCCGTCCTTCCAGCGCAGCGCCTCATGTCACAGGGCCACGGCTACAGCGCCATACGGTTCATGCTCATAGGCTTTGTCTGCTCCTTCGTGACGTTTGTCTCCATCGCGCCGCTCATCGGTTTCTTGGTTCCTGCCGCCTTCTCTGTTTCGCGCCATTTTATTTTTGCGGTCCTCATATTCATATCGTGCGTAATGGTGCTTTCAGAGAAGCGCATAGCCCCCGCTGTCATAGTGTTTTCTGCGGCAGGCGTAATAGGTCTCGTATCCGGTGGCCTGCCTGTCAACCCGGCTTTCATTCTCTTTCCGATGCTTGCAGGGTTCTTCGGCGTCTCATCAATGATTCTTCAGATGAGAAGCCGCTCCTCTATTATCTTACAGTCAGGCGGGTACCTGACAACAGGCAAGAAATCCTATGCAAAATCATCTATTACTGGATGCGCCGGCGGCATTCTTTCCGGATTCCTTCCTGGAGTAGGCTCCAGCGAAATCGCATCGCTGTTCTCCTTGAAGAAAGATGAGAAATCGTTCCTTGTAACTATAGGTGCCATAGCCTCGTCAAACTTCATAATGTCCATCTTCGCCGTATGGCTCATAGGAAAGACAAGGAGCGGCATTGCCGTTGCCGTCAATAATGTCTACAGCCTCTCGTCCAGCGATGTTTTTATGGTAGTGTTCGCCTCCATGCTCTCGCTCGGCATTTCTGCTATTTTCGTGCTGAAAGCGTCCAAGTTCCTCATAGGAAGGATGCAGAAGATGAATTATTCAAGGATAAGCGCCGCCGTCATTTCCTTCATCGTCTTCATGACGTTCGTGTTTTCCGGCATCTATGGCATCATGCTTCTTTTTGCGTGCGCCTCGCTCGGCATCTACGCAATCCTTTCCGGCGTGAAGCGCGGGCTCATGATGGCCGCGCTTATCGTCCCAACTGTGCTTTTCTTCGCCGGCTTGTAGTTATTTTAAAGTAAATTCTTTTATTTTGGTCCATATTTTATCTCTCTCGTTGCTGTGAAAGAGGCT
>CAYJVT010000002.1:0-73447 GCA_964373695.1 uncultured archaeon
GGCATCGGCACAATTATACTGGGTCCTGAATTGAGTGCATGCGGCGGCAAATGCACGCTCTACGTCTATGTTGCTGACGCCACTTCCTATCTGGCTTGTCGTGAAGGCCGTGATGACGACCAGTATGAGCACGGCAAGCGCTATGATGACTATCATGTTTATTGGGAGTTCCATACCCTTCTTCATGTTTGTTATTTGGAGGGGCGCCGTATATAAAGATTTTTCAGGCGACTCGTCGCGTTTTATTTAGAGGGCCGATAATTAATTATCATGACATTCGTGGACGATGTAAGGAGAATGAAGATACAGTCGGCGACAACCATAGCGGTGATGTCGCTGAAACACCTGAAGAAAAGCAGGAATCCGCGGAAGGAGGCCAAAGCCCTCCTCATGGCGAGGCCGACGGCAGTCGTCCTGCGCAACGCCCTTGAAAGAGCTGATGCAGTAGGGCTCGACAGGGCAGTCGCCGAGCTCATGGCCTCGAGAAAAAAGGCCTCAAAGAACTTCCTGGCTTTCATCTCGAAACGCTACAGGAAGAAATCCCTGACAGTGCTTACGCACTGCCATTCAACGCTTGTTGCAGGAGATTTGGCCGAGCTGAAAAGGAAATACAGGCTGCATGTGATAGTGACGGAAACCAGGCCGCGGGCTCAGGGGCTTCTTACGGCCATGGAGCTGTCGAAGAAAGGGATAAAGGTGACTTACATCGTGGATTCGGCAGTGGCGCCGTTCATGAAAAGCGCTGACTTCGTCCTGGTCGGGGCTGACGCGCTGCGCAGGGAGGGAGTGGTGAACAAAATAGGCACTTATCCTCTTGCCGTCTTCTCGGAGGAAATGAAGAAGCCGTTCTATGTCGTCTCAACGAGCTTCACCGAAGACCGGAGGAAGAAGATAGTGATGGAGGAAAGGCCAGTCAAAGAAGTGCTGAAGAACCGCATCAGAGGGGTTTCGGTCAGGAACCCGGCATTCGACATAACTCCGTGGAAATACGTGACAGCGTGCATCACGGACAGGGGCGTAAAGAGATGAGGATGAGAACAAGGCATCTTGACATGGAGTCAGGCGGGAAGTACATAGCCGTCATAAACGATGACGATGCGGCGGAGCTCGGGGTGTCGCCGCTGGAAAGGATAATAGCCAGGAACGGCAGGAGGCACGTGACGTGCATAATAAACACATCCTCGAAGTTCGTGGGGAAAGGCGAGATATTCCTGTATTCCGAGACGGCGGAGGCCCTCGGCACCAGGAAAGGCTGCATCCTTGACGTGGAGCCGCGCGAGGAGCTCGTGAGCAAGGCTTACATCAGAAAGAAAATAGACGGCAGGGAGCTCAGCGAGGAGGAAGCACGGAAGATAGTATACGATGTCATGGAAAGGAAACTGAACGACCTGGAGATAGCCGCGCTGATAACGGCTTTCCACATACGCGGCATGACGCTGGAGGAAAGCTACTATTTCTCGAAGACGATGATTGAAACGAGTAAGAAGCTGCATTTTCCCGGGACCGTGGTTGACAAGCATTCCGTGGGAGGAATCCCGGGCGACAAGACATCCATGGTCCTGGTGCCTGCGGTGGCATCAATAGGACTTACGATGCCCAAGACGTCGTCGCGCTCGATAACATCCCCGGCAGGAACATCTGACAGGATGGAAATACTCGCACCAGTAGAGCACAGCGCCGACAGTATAAAGCGTATTGTGAAGAAATGCAACGCATGCCTTGTATGGGGAGGGGCCGTGGACCTGGCACCTGCAGACGACCTGTTAATAAGAGTGGAGCATCCGCTTGCACTCGACCCGTTCCTCCTTCCGTCGGTGATGAGCAAGAAGAAAGTCGCCGGCTCGAAGTACGTCGCAATAGACATCCCGAGGGGGCCTGAAACAAAGATAAAGACGAACGAGGAGGCCGAGCGCCTCGCAAAGGACTTCATCTCGCTCGGCAAAAGACTCGGGATAAACGTCGACTGCGCGATAACCCGCGGCGACCAGCCAATCGGCCATGCGATAGGGCCTGCGCTCGAAGCAAGAGAGGCTTTGGAGAGCCTGATGGGACGCGGGCCTGAGGACCTCGTAAACAAAGTCGCGTCAATAGGAGGCCTCCTCCTCCAGATGGTCAGGAAAGGGAGCAGCAGGACAATAATGGAGGCGCTGGAGCATGGCGGCGCCGAGAAAAAGATGAGGCAGATAATAAAGGCTCAGGGCGGCAATGCCGATATAATGCCGGAGGACATACCTTATGCGCGCTACAAGAACGACGTAAAGTGCAGGAAAAGCGGCATCGTCGGGGCGATAAGCAACAAGTCGCTCGTTTCCATATCGAACTCGGCCGGAACGCCGAAAGACAGGCTGTCGGGAATACTGCTGCATAAGAAAATAGGAGACAGCGTAAGGAAGGGCGAAGCACTCTTTACCATATACTCCGAAAAGAAGGAAAAGATGAGGAAGGCCTTCAGCAAGGCGCGCCTCCAGGAAACTTACGGCATCCTTTCCCACGACGGAAGCAAGATGCTGATAGAGAGTGTGAAATGATGAAAAAGTTCGTTCTTGTTGTCTTGGACGGCATGGCCGACGACCCCAAAGGCACACTGCTGGAGGAGTGCAATACACCGAATATGGACGAGATGTGCCTGAAGGGTAGCATGGGAACCGTCAGCGTCCTGCCAAAGTCCGGGAAGCTTCCGCAGTCGGACGAGGCGATATTCTCGCTTCTGGGAATGGACACGAGCAAGGGATATCCTGGAAGGGGGCCTGTCGAGGCTCTGGGATGCGGCTGCATAAAGGAACATGACAAAAACTACCTTGCATTAAGGACCAACTTCGAAACCGTTGGTAGCAGGGGCTCCATATGGAATTCTAGGGTAAAGGACAGGAGGGTCGGGAGGAGCCTGACGACAAAAGAGGCGAAAATCCTTGGAAAGTCCCTGAACGGCATTGACATAGGCTGCGATTTCACATTCATGCCGACTGTCGAGCACAGGGGCGCACTTGTCCTGAAAGGGGAGTTCTGGAAGGCCGCGGACACGGACCCGTCGTACAAAGGAGGCGGCAGCCCGCGGAAATCCGGGCTCCGCGAGCTGGATTCTTTCATAGAGCAGGCGCACGAACTCCTGTCGTCCCACAGGATAAACAAAGAGCGCGCCGGAAAGGGTATGCTTCAGGCCAACGCCGTCCTTACAAGGGATGCAGGAAGCAGGCTGCCTGACATGAAGGCCGTCATGTCGTCTTACGGAATGAAATGGTGCGCCATAGTCGGCATGCCGCTGGAAATAGGCATCGCAAAGGTGTGCGGTATGGGAATAAGGCGCTTCAAATATCCGGAAATAAGCGGGAAATCTCTGAAGGACCTTTATGGAAAGCATTTTCATCCATCACTGGAAAAGACTTCGAGGATGTCGGAGAAGCTTCTGGAGGACAGTTTCGACGATTTTGACGCCTTCTGGCTCCACCTGAAGGAGTTTGACATTGCAGGACATGACGGGAGGCGCGGCGACAAGAAGAAGATGATAGAGACTGCTGACAGGAACCTGTTTTCCTTTCTGAATGGCCTGGATGCCGCAGTCGTTGTAACGTCAGACCATGCCACGCCGTGCAGGATGAAGTCGCATTCCAGCGACCGCGTCCCGCTGGTGCTTTACGGAAAGGCGGACGGTATGAGAAAGACTTTTTCGGAGAAGGACTTCGCAGAGGGCTCGCTGGGAAATATAAAAGGTCACGAGCTCATAACCAAGGTAATGGGAATGATGAGATGATACTAGTAAAGAAGGCTGACGGCAGGAAGGAGGAATTCTCTCCAGATAAGATACTCAATACCTGCATGCGGGCCGGGCTGTCGAGGAAGGCCGCTGAAAACATCGTAAGGAAAGTGGAATCCAGACTCTTTGACGGCATAAGAACCCACGACATATATGAGATGGTACTGAAGGAATTGGAGAGGATTGAAGACAGGTCCTCCATGGTCTTCAGGCTGAGGGAGGCCGTTTCCGAGATACCGTCCGACAAGTTCGAGCTCTACGTGAAAAAGCTGCTTGAATTGTACGGCTACAAGTGCCAGTGGAACGTGCTGGTAAAAGGCAAGTACGTTGAGCATCAGGTCGACATACTGGCCGAGAAAAGCGGGAAGAAATATCTTGTGGAATGCAAGCACCACATAAACCCCCACAGGTTCTGCGGTCTCGGGATTATTCTCCAGGTCAGGGGAAGGCTGGAAGACATACAGGACGGCTTCATGGAAAGGAAAAACCGCCTTAACTTCTCCGCCGCATGGGTCATAACCAACACCAAATTCTCCGAGCACGCCAAGATGTACGCGAACGGGAGGGACATCATGCTGTCGGGGTGGAAATACAAGGCCAGGAACTCGCTTGAAAACATGATACAGGCGAAGAAACTCTATCCAATATGTATAATAAAGATGGACAAGGCACTGAAAAAAACCCTCTTTGAGCGTGATATAATAACAATACAGGACGCCATGGCAGCCGAAATCAAGGACAAAAAGGCGTCTGAATATATAAAAACACAGGCAAAGCTGCTTGCCTGACAGCCGTGAAGCTTTTATTAAGCTTGGCTCCAATCATGATTCGGCCGGAGAGCATCTCAGGCTTATAGCTCCGCTATAAGTCGGTGTCCTTTGTGATACCTCTATGAGCTTTGATCCGGCCGTTTAACATTTACCGAAAAAAGCAGCTCGCATGCCTTGCATATGTTCCCTGTCGAGGGCTCGCCGCATTCCTCACACTCTTTCAGCGAGCCTTCAGGAGGCGGCAGGGAGCCCTTGAGCCTGTCATAGAACCCCACCACCTGCTGCTTTGTGCCGGGATACTTCAGCTCGAAATCGTTGAGGACGCTCTGCATGTCGCGCCTCACGTTGTCGAACGAATGAGGGCATTCGTCTCCGGAGAACCTTATCCCCTTTATCACGGCGTAAGCGGCTATCTCCCTTTCCGGTATGTCCCGGAGGGGCTTTATCCTCGGGACGAATTTCTGGCTTTCGCCGTGGGACGCTCCCAGTCTGCTGAAACGGTTGAGGTCGCCCCTCACGAAATTCATCATGATGCTCTGGGCCTCGTCGTCAAGGTTGTGGCCGACAGCGAGCTTTGTCGCCCCGAGCTCCCTGGCTTTTTTGTTCAGAACATAGCGCCGGAAAACGCCGCAATACGTGCAGTGCTTGACCTTCTTTCCGGCAAGCTCCTCCAGCCTGTCGAGCTCTATACCGAACTCTTCCCTGTACGAGTACACATAATGTTCTATGCCGAGGGAACGGGCAAGCTCAGCAGCGCATTCTATTCCTTTCGGCCTGTATCCGGAAATGCCCTCGTCTACCGAGAATGCGACGAGTCTGAAGCCCTTCGCGATGCCGTTAAGCATATACAGCATGGACAAGGAGTCTTTGCCGCCGGAGACTGCGACAGCGACCATATCGCCTTTTTTCACGAGACTGTTCTTGGAAACTGTCCTGCGGAACCTTTTTTCCACGCTGCGGACAAAGCATGAGCGGCACCATCCCCGGCCCTCGTATCGCCTATAATATATTATATCCTTTCCGCATTCGCATTTCACTTCAACCACCGGAAATAACGCTTATAGTCTCGAGAACGTCGTTTTCCTGAAGGCGCTCGACCTCGGCGCACAGCTCCCCGCGCCTCTTGACAAGGACGGTCTCCCTGTTTATGCCCGCCTTCGACAATACATCGGCCACGGTGGCGCCTTCCGGAAGCTCCAAACGCCTTCCGTCTATCATTATATTCATTGATTTAGTGACCTCTGGAAATTCTTAAATGAACGGGGTTCATTAAGAGCTAAAAGGGACGGGCTCCTTTTAAGGTATTAAAAAGCTCGGAAGGTATTCTCATAAAATGCTGCCGGCGTGGCACAATCTGGCACTGCGCTAGATAAAATTTAATTAGGCGAATCTCGAAAACTAGTGTCCTTTGGACTTGCAGGTTCAAATCCTGCCGCCGGCGCTTTTATCTATTTATTGTTAATCAATAGTTTTATATAGTTTTATATAGTTTTATATAACTATTATAGATATGGCAAAAACATCAATTCAGATAGAAAGCAGGACAAGAGACAGGCTCAAAGGCGTGGGAACAATGGAAGATACTTATGATTCACTTATTGAAAGGCTTGTCAAGTTCTACGAAGAGGCTGTGAGCAATAATTATTTTGTGGAAACACAGCATAGGATAGCCAAGTCAGGCAGATTTGTGGGGCTGGACTGATGTGGAAAGTCCTTATTGAAAAGGGCGCTGTGGAGTATCTTGAATCCCTTGACCGACGCAGAATGAAAAACATAAAGGAATCGTTGCGCCTTCTGAAAGAATCTCCTTATCCATGCCAAGGAGCGGGCGACAAAAAAGAAATCAAAGGAACTTCGAAGAGCGCTTTCCGCATCCGGATCGGCGATTATAGGGCATTCTATGTCATAGAAGAAGGTGAAAAAACAGTGAAAATCACCGAAATAATGACGGCAGAAGCTGCACACAAGAAATACGGACAGCTATAAGCCAGGTTGCCGCCGGCGCTTTTATCTTTTGCATCCAATATCTATAGTGAAACAAATAAAGAAACGTGATATTCATTAGTTTCGCATATAGTCAGCAAAGAAATTAAATTATCGGTCATTTATTTGCATGACTATATTCGTGCCAGGATGGCGGAGCTAATCCATGAAGGGGTAAATCCCTTCGGGATGTCGCAAATCGATGGATTTGCAACATGCTCAAGGTATGAAAAGGTCTTACAGCCTTTTATGACTATGAGCGTCTCTAATGGTCCAACGCGCTAGCCTTGAGAGCTAGTATGCTTCACTGAAGGAGCCTCGAAGGCTTTTCGAAGTTGCATGCGCAGGTTCGAATCCTGCTCCTGGCGTCCTCCATTTGTAATTACTGCGTGATTTATGCGTCCCAAAAACCTTTATTAACGGGGTTTACCAAGTCTAATACAGCCTATAGGATATCTTTGAAGAAGACGCCTTCTTTGAAGATGTGCACATCCAAAAAGGAGGAGATAAAAAAATGGTAGTACAAATCCTCGCGGGACTGGCGGAATCCACGGTAAGCTTCCTTCCAAGCCTCATAAGCGCCATAATCCTGCTGGTGATCGGTCTGATCGTCGGCAAGATAGTGGGCAGGGTCGTCAAGGAAGTTTTGCTGAGGGTGAAGCTCGACTATTATGTCTCGGAGACGAAGAAGCCTGTATACAGCCTCGCTGACATATTCTCTTTGATAACGCGATGGTGGATATACCTGGCTTTCATTTCAGCAGCCCTGTCAAGGGACGTGCTGGGAATATCGTATCTCGCGACATGGATAGCCGAAATAACAGCCTTCATACCCAGAGTAATAGGAGCGTCACTGATCCTCGTAGTAGCCTTTGTGCTGGCCGAATACATAAAGGGCCACATAAAGAAGACAAACACGATATTGGGAGCAGTCGTCGGAAAGGTGCTATTCTTCTTCGTCATGTACGTTGCGATAGCACTAGCATTGCCTATACTCGGCGTTTCGTCAACGCTGGTCGACAACATATTGCTCGTGATAATAGGAGCGCTAGGCCTCGGCGTTGCGATAGCATTGGGATTGGGTCTGAAAGACGCAGTCAGCGAAGTGTCCAAGAAATACGTCAGGAAAATAAAGGTATAAACCTGAACCTTTTTCTTTTTTTCTTTCCCTAATTTTCATGAATTTAAGCGTAAGCTTCATTTAACATTATGCGCTTGTAGTCTAGTGGTAGGATACGACCTTGCCAAGGTCGCGAGGCATAAAAGCCCGACAAACCCGGGTTCAAATCCCGGCAGGCGCATTACCAATCCCTTTCTTGTAAGAAAGGTCTTGGTGAACCCCAAAGAACATTTATATGAGGAAATCCAGGCAGGCGCACTAAAAACTGGCGCGTTTCCATGCAACTATTTAAGCAGGGAATTCCATTTCTTATTATGCTGTTCAAAAGGCGCGAGAAGGATGATTACAGCGAGATAAAGGATGCCATCGAGGAGCCGACGAGCTACAAGGAATATGACGAGGAACCCCTGATGGAAAAGCCAGTGATATCCGCTCCCCTGTTTGTAAAGATAGACAAGTACAGGGATGTAATATCCGGCATACAGGAAATGAAGCTTTTCATATCAAACATCAAGCAGGTTTTCGGCGTGCTTCACGAAACGGAAAGCATAAGATCGGACGCGCTGAAGGTCATGAGGGCGTCCATACAGAGATTAGAAAAGAGTGTTCTGGAGATAGACTCCGAGCTCGTGAGGCCGAAGGGAATAGACCTGGAGGACATTCGCGGCAAGGAGGAAATAGGGCACATAGAGAACTCGCTGACGGACTTGCAGAAGCAGCTGGGTGACCTGAAGCGAGAGCTGCAGGACATGCGATAAGTTATAGTACCAGATACTCAAAAATCATCACAGAAAGCTCTTCATGAAATGCCTCAGCGCCAGAGTGTGTATTTCAACGCGCTTCTCGAAGCCTATCAATCCAGGCGTTTCTATGCACACGACACGCTTCACTATGTCCCTAGACCACAGATATTGCTCCAGATTCCGGCCTTTCTGGCTCGACACTATTTTTATGCCGCCGCGGTTCAAAATGCCGTATATCATCTTGTCCTGATTTATGGTAACCCCCCTCCTCTCGACAGCGCGGAGGAACAAGACGTCATCTGCTATTATTTCGCGCAGCCTGTTGGCATCGAAGCTCCCCGTCTCGTACATGTAGAATGACTCCATGTCGATATCCTCATGCAGGGACAGCATCATATCAAATTTCTTCCCGTTCATGTAGTTCTCAATCATGGAGTTTTCTTTGTGAAATTTCTTGCAGCCGAAATGCCTGTTCATGTCTATGGGACCGTTCTTCCTGATGTCCTTCGAAAAGCCGACAGGATTCATCAGGGGAAGGATGGTAAGGGAGAAGTCCTTCATGAAAGGAGGCGTCCTTTTGTCCTCTATGAAGCGAACGGCAGCCTCCGGAGCCGCCTTCTCGTCGCCGTGTATTCCGGCAGTGACAAGGACTTTTTTCCTGCCGTTCCCTACTTTTATCGCCACTATCGGGCATTTCATATTTTCGTGTACAATAGTGCCCAATACATTGGTATGGAAAGCTTGGTAATTCCTTGACGCGTTCGCGTACCTTTTCAGGAGGGAAAAACACCGGCCAGGATTGAACATAAGTGCGGGAGGGCGGATTCGAACCGCCGAACGGACTAACCGACAAGATTGCCCATCTGGACTTGAGTTTCGCAATCATCCTTCCTGATACTTGCGCCTTTTTCTGCAACCCTTTGCTTGCACAAAGGATTTGACCAGACTTGGCTACCCCCGCTTCAGTAGAAATTGTTCGTCAAAACATTAAATGCCAATTTTATAGCGCAGAAATGCCGCCATTCCGCCCATGGAAAGCAGCCGCTCACCGGCCTCGTGGTTGGAATATATTATCTTCACTTCGGCGCCCCTCGCTTCCGCCGTCTTCAGCAGGCTGTCTCTTTCCCTCACGACCTTGTCCGACACAAGGAGGAGCGAGACGGCCCCCATTTCCACGGCATTTTCCACCTCTTTCGGGCCGTACAGGACCTTTCCGTCTGCGGCCAGGTCAGAAAAAAACTTCTCTACGAGCCGCGTCTGTTCCGCGACGGCCGAAGATTTCACTATCTTCTCGACAGTGCCGCGGCGCAGGAGCTCCTTGACGCCGGACTCCCCTGTATGCGCTATGCCGTCCGTCACTATCTTCGTCGCCAGGCCGCCGCCGGATTCCTTTATGAGATTCATCAGGTCATCCTTCGCGAATCCAGGGCCGGCCAGTATTATCCTGAAGCAATCCTTGTCCTGCATGTACTCCATGAGCTCGTCGTAGTACTTCTCCTTCCTTTCATGGCCGTATGTCTTCCCGGTGACCCCCCTGAACGACGCAAGCGGCTGGAGCTTCTCCGTGAGAATGAAGAAATCCGCCTCGCTGTCGTCCATGACGCATATGAGAACCTTGGGATGCTTCACCTTCGCGTCCTCGAGCCTCTGGAGCTCGTACTTCTTCCATTCCCTCTCTATGGAGACGCTCTCGTTGGGCATTATTTCGAAGGCGTGCCAGCCGCGCTCCCCTTCCGAGCATTCCACTATCTTCCCGGCGGCCCTGAGCTGGTCGCCCTCGAAATCGACCTTCTCCACCGAAACCCGCACGAATATGCTCTTCCTTACCGATGTGTGGGTGTCGCCGCGCTCTATCTTTATGGAACGAAGGGTTTTGCCGCCGACTATGTCGCCCTTTCCGAGAATTTCCGACAAAAGCCATAGGTCGTCCGGATTCTCCGGCACCAGGACGACGATGTTGTGCCGGAGGTCCTTCTTTAGGAGCTTCATAGATAAACATGGTAAATTAATATTTTAAGTTCCATAATAACATGCAATGGAATCTGTCAGATATGCAATCATGCCCGGTGATGAAACTGAACCGTTCTCATTCTTCTTGCTCAATGCATGGCTCCAGTCAAGAATCGGCACAGGCAATGAAACCGACGGCGACGAGGACGTTAACATTTACATTTCAGGCGTTCTTGCCAGAGATGCATTCGGCAGATACAATACCGACAATCCTGAAACGGGTCTGAGAAGGAAAGGCATTGATGTCGAATTCGCCGCCGAGTCAGCCGAGACACAAAGGAGAAGATTCGAGATTTACGCAAGGAATGCTGACCTCAGGCTGCTGAATGCCGGCATATACCAAGACCCAGAAATAACAGGCTGCGGGGACGTGTTTTATGAAAATGCGGCATCTGCCCTGGCGGGAACCAGAATACGAAGCATGATGAAATTATTCCTGGACAAACTGGCGTCCGGATACGACACTTACGTCGAGGTCCTGCGCCACATGAAAGCCGTGCATCTCGGCCTGATAGAAAGACTGTCCATAGAGGAAATGGCTGCGTTCCAGAGCGGGGCGCAGGAAGCGGCAATGCCGTACATGAAGAGGCTGGCATATGGATGGTTCGCAGACGCCTACGCCGATGCAAGGAATGCAACAGAACCGGCAGCCCGCGCCGAGGCCGAAGGACGCGCCAACTCGATAGCCGCCCAGCTGAGAGCGATAGATCCGGGCTTCAGGTTCGACGGCTTCCAATAAGGCTTTAAAGCTTTCTGTAATTACTTACTTCTAAGTGACAAATATATGGCAGATGAATTTCCAACAATGTTTGTAGCCGGCATCACGATACTTGCGGTGCTGCTCATCATATTCAACGTCAACACGTTCGTCCAGCCGTCGATATCAGGAACTGGATTCCTGACTAAGGAGAGTTTTGACGAGAAGGACCTGAAAGGCGCGTTCTTCGCCGGGACCAACTTCACGAACCAGTTCGCGGCTTTCAACTTCGACTTTGCCGTGGACAACCTTGCAGGCGCCAAGACGGCAAGCATAGGCCAGAGAGAAGTGTCCAACGGCATATTGTTCGGCGAGAAGTCAGTCAGATATACACTGGAGAAAGGCGAATCCGTGACGGTAAAGTTCAGGATAGAAAGCACAAACGCCCTGACACCGCTCATTTTCAGGCTTAACGGCAATGAATACAAGTATGACCTCAAGGAAGGCATCCATGAAGTGACGATAGACGAGCCCTTCGAAGACGGAAGCGTGCTTGAAATAACTGCTGCAAGCTCCAGCTGGAAAATATGGGCCCCGTCCCTCTACCGCCTGGATGGAATAAGCATAAACGTGAAGGCGTTCAAGGAGGATGTCGACCAGTACATATTCAACGTAGGCGACGAGTTCGAGACGCTGCAGGGCGGAAGGATGGACCTGTACCTGAAGGAGAACGCAGGCATACTCAAGATAGAGCTTAACGGCAAGGTTATATTTGACGGAATAGCGAGGGATTTCCAGCCAATACGCTTCTCCAGCAACGACATAATGAAAGGGCAGAACATACTCACATTCACGGCCACTCCCGAATCGAAGTTCTCAGGTGAGGCCACGATGGTCCTGTTCTACAAGCATGGCGAGCAGAAGGAAGTGAAGGCGATAATCAACCTGACCGAGGCCGAGCAGAAGGCCGTAAAGCGCGGAACTGTAAGGTTCAAGATAGTCGACGTCAGCAAAAACGGCGGCGTCGCCATCCGGATAACGCATGGCGGCGAGACAACGTTCAGCACTTTCGCCCGCGCAGAGACCGGCACATACTCATTCGAGTTCACGAAAGACGAGGTCAGGCAGGGCATAAGCGTCGTCTCGATAGAGGCGATAGACGGGGCCTCCTTCCTGGTGAAGGGGCTTGACGTCAAGATAGAGAAGGGTCTTTTTATCAGCTTATGAGTTGAACGAACATGATTGGCGACACGCACAGAATGCTCAAGAGAATAAGAAGGGAGACACCTTATGAAGTCCGTGAAGGGAGGGATTCTGAAGGAAATTTATTGTGGAATATTCATTCCCTTAACTATAATCATGATCCAAACGGCGAAGGCAGCGAGCCGCAAAGAGAATATTTGGGTAATGTAACATCAAAAAATCCAAGACCTTTCCTCAGATTATGCTTTGGCAGACCCTATTTCTTTGCCAGAGGCAGCGAAGACGATGCCAGCGAGGAAACTAAAAGAGTAACCAAGATAGCTGGAAAAAACTCAGTTTTCTACGAGTAATAAGTTTCTGATTTCCTTTTATTTCTGCGATCCTATATATCATCTATGCAGGACATCCTCGGCGAAATCAAGTCTCTTGAAAACGAGATAAAACGCATAAAACTTATGCACTCTATTGGCAAAATATCGCTTGCGGAGTCGAAGAAGGAGATACGCATCCTCGACAGCAGGCTCAAATCCCTCATGAACGGCCTGCCGGAGAAAGACCGCAGTGAAATCCTTTTCAGGAAGGAATACCATTCTGTGCATTACTGACGGTTTCTAACCTTTTTACCACCCTTTTTCCAATAATATTCAGAGAAACAGATAGAATTACTTAGATTAATCTAGAGCGTGGAAAAATGGCAGAACAAGATCGTACAATAGAAGATATAAAAAACGATATTTTGAGTGAAAAAAGAAATATCAAGAGGAGACTACAAAGTGATGAAGACCCTAGACAAATTGCAGAACAACTCATCTCTAGATACGCATTACGCAATCCACATATTACCAATAGGGATTGGATTCATGATGGTGTAGTTTCTGCTATTAATGAGATAATAGGAGAAACTACTGGCACTACAATTGGTGGTGGCCACCCAAAATATAACCCCTTACAACATCGTGGCCCTCATTATATAGAAGAAAAACACTTTGTGGTAAAGATACTTCAACCGAATCCGCATAATCCTAGGGAAAATAATATAGAACTTCATCAAGAGCCTACAACAGGACAGCAGTTTCATGAAAAAATTGTCTTCGATGCAGAGGTTACAGGCGGCAAAGGACCCTTTAGATATAAATGGGAAGTCCAGGTATCTGGACAGGGATTTACTACTTGGATTCACTTCTGGCCTTACGATAAAAATGGAATTGCTTATGACTGGAGTGATGAAGTTGACAGCAGGGATTATAAATTCTTCAAGGGCGGCCTAGATACCATAAGGAACAACTTCCACTATGCCCAGCCGCTTCATGCCACCCATATGGATGACCCGTGGGCAAGCCTGCCTCCAGGAACTTATAGGGTGCGCGTAACAGTCAGGGATAGCACAAGAAAAGAAGCCCAGGCGGAAACGACTTTCACCGTCGGCGGCCTGATACCGGATAAAAATTACATAAAAGCCCATATAACAAGCCCTGCGGAATCCGGACACATCAAGGAAATAGAACTGCATACGGACGTGTCAACAGGGGACCGGTGGCACGAGGCTGTAACATTCAACTGCGAGGTCACGCACGGCATCACGCCCTACACGTATGAATGGAAGATAGACAACCATACCGTATGGCAGGGCACGAACGACATGTTCAAAACGTTCCAGAGAGGCGGGCAGAAAAATCCTGTCGCAGAGCCCAATAACTCGGATGCAAACCTTGACATACCGGCCGCAAGCCTCACGGAAGGCAGGCATGAAATCGTGCTGACAGTCACCGACAGAAGGAGAAATACCGCGACAGCAAAATGTTTCCTGATAGTCACATCAAAGCCAAGGGGGAAAATGCGTGCTGTAATAACACAGCCGAGAGATGAAGACCCAAAAAAAACTTTCGGCAAAGAGCTCAAGGGGGAAAAGGAAGAATCATATCACGAGCCTATAACATTCGACTGCGAAGTTTCCGGCGGCTCCGGCAACTACGACTACAAGTGGACTGCCACTTCAATGGATCAGGATCTCAACGAAACTTCGGCTGAAGTCCCGCTAAATTTCGTGAGCCGGAAAACTTTCACGAGAGGCGGGCAAACGCATCCTGTAAATAATGAAAACGACCCGCAGGCAAGCCTTAGCGAAGGCCTGTACCAGATAACACTCAAGGTCACCGACATAAACAACACGAACGAAACTGCAGAAGCAACAACATGGATACGCATCGGCGAGGAGGAAGGCACTCATGCGCGCTCCCTTTCATCGTACGTCGGGATGAGGCCGGCAGCGGCGCGCATAGGGGGCGGCTGGGCGGGCGGGCCCAGGGGTGCTTACACGAGGCGGCAGGCCATGACAGGAATAGGAGAACGGGCCATGCACAGGGTGCAGCATCCCATGTCGGGCTCGGGCAGAGCCCTCGGTTTCATCAGAAGCGAGAAGAAGGAAGGGACAGGAACATGGGGCAAAGAGGGCATCCGCGGAGCTATAAGGTCCAATATTGCAGTGCAATCGGCAGTAAACCAGGGAAAGCGCGAGCTCAACAGGTGGGCCAGGCAGATGTTCAGCCCGGAATTCCAGAGGCTTCAGCGCGAACTAAGAACCCTCACGGATACATGGAGGAGAAGGAGAAGGGAATGGGTTGATGTAAGAAACCAGGCAAGAAGGCAGTATGGCAGGTGGAGGGATTATCTTAAAGGGCAGGGGGGAGCTGATGCCCTGACAAATTCAGTCACTATCGCCCAGCAGCGCGGACAGGTAAACGAGGTCCAGGCCAGGCTCCTCATAGACCAGATAAACCAGGCTTACAACAGGTTCACGAAATCCGAGGAGGAGCTGCTGAATTTCAGCCACAGCAAAGCCAGTGAATTGCAGACAACCATAAATAACAGGATGGAAAAGGTTGCAGAACAGGTTGCAGGCCGCATCATCTACAGGTTCAAGATAAAAGACGGGGCCGCACAGGACGATATAAAAAGTGAGCTGAAAGGAGAGGCCCAGAAAATCGCAACAAGCATGGTGGAGAAGGGCAGGGACACCCTATCGGGGCCGCTTGGAATGATAAGAAGCGCCTCCATGGGAGCAAAAACGGTAGGCGCCTCCTACTACAGCTTCTGGGAATTCTGGAGGGAAATACTGACAGCACCTTTCATATGGGGAACGCTGTTCGCAGTCGTCCAGTATTTCTTCATACTTACATATGTAGGCTACAATCCGACATACCTTCTGATATATCCGATAATAACGGCTTTATTCACTTTTCTAGTTTACTTCGGGGACCTTTTCGAGGGCGGGGCGCGGCCTTTTGACCTGTTCAACCATTTAGCATCGGGTGCCATCATCGGGTACACGGCAGTGCTGCTGATGCTGGCCTTCGGATTCCAGACTTTTGTCAGCACCGGATGGTTCTGGGGGATATGGATATTCTTCAGCCTTATCGGCATCTTCCAGTTCTACCATTCAGGCGGATTCAGGATAGTGCTCCAGGGCGGCGTCATAATCCTCCTCTTCGCGTACATAGCGATGGGGCCGTACTCGGGATACTATCAACAGGTCATAGACCAGGTAAGAGGGCCTGTTGTCGTCGCGTACGATGCGGTGGAGAAGACGGTCGGCGACGTCTACCTGCTGGCAACGAACCCGACGGAGTGGTACGCCAGGCAGCAGGTCCAGAATGTAAGGCCGGAGAAGTCAACTGTCGCGGCGCGGGGACTGGAGATCACGCTGTTCGACGCGCTGCCTGCGAGCGTGCCGGCCGGGCAGCAGTTCGCAGTTACAGCTGTCCTGAAGCACGAAGGCGTGCTGGACAACGTCACCGACATGAAAGTGGCGTTCTCGTGCAATCAGTGGTGCCTAATTGACGGCGTCACTGCCACTGATAAAGGCGTAAGCAGGACAAGCAAAGGGGCTTTCATGATAAATAATGCCGTGAATGGCCAGAGCATCCTGCTGAAGGGCGAATCAATGGTGGCATCGTTCTCCGGCTTCATTTCAAAATCAGTGACCAACAGGGAGAACGAGTACAGGCTGGCAAAGGTCACGATGAACGTTTCGTACAAATACTCAACAACAAGCTCGCTCTTCGTCGAGGTGGTAAACAGCGAGGAGCTCAACAAGAGGACCAACGAGGGAAAGAACTTCAGGAACGTGGTCGCGATAGGCAAGAACGGCCCGGCGCAGCTTTCGCTGAACGTGGGACCGCAGCCCCTGATTGCCGGGAAGAACGCTCTGCTGCTTGTGTCCGTATCGAATTCGCGCGACGACAGTTCCGTAATACTGAATGAAGGAAGCGAAATCACGATAAGGATGCCGCGTTCAGTCGGCAGCGGACTGAACTGCGACGGATTTGTCCATGAAGAGACGGACGGATATCCGGACATTACCGGCGTGGAGGTCGTGAGGTACAAAGTCTCGCCGAAGACAGCCGACAGGGTGGAGATAAAGGCCTCGGACTTCAATTCCATATTCCCGTTCATATGCAGCTTCACGGCAAATGAAGTACGCGGCGCCGGCCCGCTCACGCAGACAGGGCTCGTGACGGCAGAACTGCCTTCATACGAGTTCACGGTCATAAAGGAGAAGGAAGTGCCGGTAACAGTGCCGCTAGGCATCCTGTTCGACTCCAATGAAAGGATTTGCCGTGGAGCCTCAGGCCAAGCCGAATGCATCTCGCTTGACAAATGCTATTATGAGGATAAGGGAGCCGCAGAAAGCTCCCTGCTCAGCGACTTGTGCCACTCTTGCGCTCAGGAGCCTACATGCGACCAGTTCATGTCGCAGGAAAGCTGCGAGCAACAGTCAGTATCGCAGTGCGGCCTCTCCAACTGCGGCTGGGATGCCGACGCGAGGAACGAGATAGGCGTGACGACAGGCAAGTGCTTCCAGAAGCCCAACCAAATAAACGGTAACGTGAGGAACGCAATACTTTCAGGCACAATAATTGAAAAAATAATACAGGCGTCGAAAGCCGCCGGATTTGACAGGGAAGATACGAAGAGGGTGCTTGCCGTGGCGGCGCAGGAGAGCGGATTCAGGATGGTCTCCGGAGACGGCGGCGATTCGGCAGGAGTTTTCCAGCTGAATAAAAGAGCACATCCGACATGGTTCGACCCCCTGCTGTCCGGATGTCCAGACGGCCAAACCGCCTTAGATGAGGACTGCAACATCAAGCTTGGCGTTGACTTCATCAAGAGCCTGCACATCCAGTATTTCAACGACAACCCAAGAACTTATGCCTGTGAGAGAGTATACAGCGGTTGGAACGCAGTTTTCAGATATTATAATGGATGGAACTCGCCATCCACATGCAATGATTTGACAGTAAGTTATGTAGAGAAAGTAAACGGGTGGCTCACATGCAGGGACAAGGCAAGCTGTGTTGAAAATGCGATAGTCAGGAATATCGATGATGTACGCGGATATGAGAACTTGATGGAAGCCGTATTCGCAGGGAAAGGGAGTGTGGATTTCTGCAGGGAAGCCAGAATCGATATAAACAACAAGGCAAACAGCTGGTCATATGGACAGGGATTGTGTATAGAAGGGGAGGGAGGATGCGAAGGGGACGGGCAGTGCGGCAAGCTGTTTAAAGACGTCAGAATAGACACCTCAGGCGTCTGCGTGAAGCCTGGCCATGATAATTATGACGATGTTGCGCATCAATTCGTGAATGCAGGAAAACTCCAGAGCGGCGCCGGCATCTGCTGCTATTCAGATGAAAGCGGCAACATAAATGCAAACAGGTGCAAAGCCGCTTACAGCCAGTGGTTCGGCTCATCGCCGTTATTCTCCACTGTATAACGGGCACAGCCGCCGGATGAAATCATATCCTGTTTATTTGCTTGTTTCACTATAAGGGAAGAATACATCTTCGGCCGTGATGCCTTGCTTGTTTCACATATAGTGCCAAAGAAAAGTATATATTGAATCTTTTCTTTGAGCACTATAAGCATTGTATGAATTTTTATTCAAAGCCACAGTCTTATATCCCTTCAAATTGACAATATAAACAAAAAGAGAGGCGCCATGCGCAAACGCCTCTCTCCGGCCTGCATGAAAGCGCGGCCTTGCAGCCCTCCGCGAGGAGTTGGAGGACTACTTCCCGATGCCGCGGTCTTTGCGGAACTTCTTCGGGTTCCGCGCGAGGTCAACGATGTCCTTCTGCACATTATCAATCTCGAGGAAGAGCGAGTCGATGCTGCTCTTGACGGACGGCATGTCTCTCACTGCATCATGCAGAGAGGCGATGCGCTCTTCCATCGCCTTGATGCTGTCACTGCTGGCCGCCGCGTTGCGCTGCACGGCGCACAGCATATCGCGAAGGTCGCCGACCTGCTGAGCCAGGGTATCGCAGACCGCCTTCTTCCCGGCTGGCGCAGCAGGCCCGCCGAGACGCTGCCGGATGCGGGCGTCGATGCGGCTCCGGTCGCCGGGCCAGGTGACTTTCCCAGGCTCGAGGAGACCGACCGCCGGAGCTGTCGGGAAGCCTTCCCCGCGGAGGACAACCATGTCGTTGAACTTGATGCCTTCGGGCACAGTGACGATGTACGGCTCGCCCCAGTCATCGTACTGTACGAGCGGGTATTTGGTCGAGATAGAGGTCGTAGACCTGTAGCCTGCTGTGTAGGCCGTCGGCGGCTTCATGTCGAAAGATGCCGGCAGCTCAACCACATCCGCGTAGTCGACCAACCAGAAGGTCACCAGGCCTGCCTTCATGTTCTTGAGGAACTCACGCGCCGGAGCTTCCTCCCTCTTCCGTATCTCGACGACAACCTGGTTCTTCCCGCCCGAAAACTCCGGCGCGTCGTACTGCACCCGGAGCTTGGTGATGACCTCGCCGGCGCGCAGCGTGGCGATGTCACGCAGCACGCTCTGCCAGAGGAAAGGCTGACCGTCCTGCACGATGACCATATCCTGCCGCTTCGGGATGCGGAACGCCGACGTCCGACGCCTCAGCTCCAGCGGCCCGCCAGGAGTGTACTCGAGCTCGTCGCCCGGGATGAACATTCCAGCGATATTGCGACACTCCTCCTTTGTTCCTGCGAAGCGCAGCTCCTCTCCTTTCGTTGTTGTGGGGCGGTACTCGGCCGTCCCGTCTGGATTCACTACAACCTTCTCGCTGGCCAGCACGAAGGTCACGACATTGACTTGTGAAGGACCGGGGTATACTGCAGGCGCCTGGACGGCGGCTTCTGGCTCTTCGTCGTTTGGAGTAACTTTTGGAGTAACTTTTGGAGTAAACCACGTGCCCGGGTTCCACCAGTCGGCGGCGGCGGGGGAGGCGGCGAAGATGACGGCCAGAACCACCATGCCTTTGAGTAACTCTCTGGCATGGATGATGTGTCCTCTGACGCCGTCCCCTTCGTCGTCATCGGGTGTAACCCTTGAGATTCCGTCCAATTCTAACATAATCTTCCTGATGTTATTCCGACGGCGCCCGCGCTTGCGCATCATGCAGACGGCGAGTGGGATGCCGCCGACGAAGAAGATGATGTTGAGGAACAGTACCCAGCCTGCCAATGCATTCATCTTGCTCTCCCTCTTGTTGCGCACGTGCACTTCATCACGTGAAGTTGTGGGTGAGGACTGCTTGTTGTGAGTGGGTTCGGCTGTGACAGCGGCCTGATTATGGCCTTCAGGACTGCCGGAAATCACGGCCGCGAAAACAGAGGCCACTACCACGAGAACCAGTATTGTGACACCGGCCATGATTGCCGCTCCGAACCAGCTGAGGCCGAGTCTCACGCAGATACGAAGCAGGTACAGAACTGCCAGTATCAAAGCCAGTACGGCTACTGCATAGGGGATGATGCTCATCTCTTCTCCTTCCCTTGCGCGTTAAGCTGTTGTAATGGGAGTGGGTGGATGTGAACGTTAGCCTTTTTTTCATAGTCTCTCCTTCCGGAAATCGAGGCAGGATTCATCAGGGCTAGCTGTTTCCGGCTTTCATCCATGCGGAGACTTTGGCTTCCACCGCCCTGATTTTCTCTAAGGCAACCTTCAAGTCTTCCGCGTTTTCGATGCCGGCGGACTTCAGAACGAATATGATGATCGGAATCAACTACAATCTGCCCTCGCAGATTGTCCTGAATGACGGGCATCCTCAGACCTGCCGTTGGGGTTGACGTATCTATGCGCGACATCTGTTCATGAATCACACAGCTGCTGGACGATGCCCTCTTTGCTGCTGCCGCATGCTGCGCATATCGCCATCATCTGTCCTTTCTGCTATGATGTCTTCCGACATCCTTAGATAAAATTAAGTCGTGTAGAATTCTAGGTTTGGCTACTTTTTTCCTGCCGTGTTTTCCCTCGCCCAGACGGGCGGCTGAAGGAATGCTCCCGTCCTTTTCAGGTGGGGAACATTCCAAAGGCTGACATGACTCGACAGAAGCGTGTTCTGGATCGATGTCAGACCTGATTTTTTTGTGTATTTGGTTTGAAGGCCGTGAAGCGGATTTTCACCACTTAACAGCCGTGACATTTATTTAAAAGACTACCGCAGAAAAGTATTTAAAGGTTTTGTTACTTTTGGGTGGTTTTAAAATCGATATGGCAATGCCGATTAATTAAAATTCGATTCGGGATTTAAACGCCCATAACGAGGCGCGAGAAATTGCGGAGGCCGGGGCCCAGGCCGAGGACGAGGACTACTATCTTCAGGAAAGTCCTTTTCTGCACCTCGTTGGAGAGCTCCTTGTCAAGGGCGTACAGCACGAGGGGCACGACGACAAGCTTCAGAATGAACATGGAGGCGGGGCCCAAAAGGCCTATAATAAAGCCAGGCAGGACGTGCTGCTCAAAGTAGTTTGGAAAGAACTGGAGCGCCACGAAGGTCGTGGTGGCGTCGAACATATGCACGGCAATTAGGAATGAATTCTCTTCAGAGAGAAAGTTCCTGATTCTTGCGCTGCCAAGCTTTCTTCCTGCAAAAATCGCTGCTGCCCATGCTGCTGTGATGCCTAGCATGGCGTACAATGCAAAGGCGCTTTGCAGCGTCATCTGCGATACTGCAATAATGACAAAAATCATGCCGAGCGAAAACCATATCTTGTAATAAGGCGTTTTTGTCCATCTTTCCATGAGCTTTGAAAAGAGCAAGGCAGCCAGAGCAATGACAAAAATTGAAATATATATCAATGGAGTTATGAGGAATATGTTCTTGGCAAGGCCGGCGAATTCGCGGTAATCCTCAAGGGCGCGCAGGAAGCCTCCCAGCATCACGAAGGGCACTATGCTGAAAAAGAACTTCCTGTCTATCTCTATTCGAAGGCGCCGGAGCAATCTGTAGGTTAAAAACGCCGCCGCTATCAGCAAGACAGCGTACACAGCAGTGTTATAAACATTGTATCCGCTGCCGTTCAGTATTGGGTCGACAAAATATTCCTTGAAGAAACCCATACTAACTTTAATTATGGGAAAACCTAATAAATCAATATGAAATCGGCGTATATAGCTGTTCTCTTGCTCGTTTTTACAGCCGGATGCACCGGACTGTCCGGCGTGTTCGGGGGCGACATACTCAACATAAAGCAGAACCTCATCCAGGAGGGGCAGAAGGACATAATCGTCATAAAGGATGTCTCGACGATACCCAAATCCCCCATGCTCCCTGAACAGTCGTTCGTGCTTACGATGCTTCTGGAGAACGTCGACAAGACCGAGGACGCCACGAATGTCGTGGTGGACCTCTTCAACGCACCGACCGTGAAAAGCGACAAAGAGGAGTCCCGGGGAAGCGTATGCAATGCCGGAAGCGGAAGCGTATGCCTCCCGGACAAGTGCAAGAGTAGTGAAAACGGAAAATGCATTGTCGAGACAACAATGCTTCCTGGAGAACAGATTCCGGTCAATTTCTACCTGAAGACGCCAACTGAGGATGAAATAGTAGGCATAGAGACCAAGCCGGCCCTCGACTACAGGGTCACATACGACTTCGAGTCGTCATCGTTATATATAATGCCGTCAGTCAACCTGGACGAGATAATAAAGAACCAGAGGAGCAACGACAAGGTCAATGTCCAGGTGACGAAGTCCTACGGCACCGGCCCTGTCAGGATTGACATGGACCTCTTCGGCACGCCGTACATACTTTCGGGACAGTCGGCGACATTCATATTCAAGATAACGAATACAGGAGTGGGCAACGTCATAGGCTCCCAGATAGACGCCGGAAATTTTGAGGTAAGCATACCGAAGAGCCTGATAGGAAGCGGCAGCCTTATGCTTCCTGGAGGCGGCGTCTTCGAGTCCGGCCAGTATACGCAGACGACAGAGAGGTTCTCGTGTAGTGGTGATGAAACGTACGTGACATGCACGAACGCCGACGCCATACAGATGTACAAGGACCAGACGCGCGGCTCGCTGCGCTTCGAGGTGCAGGGAGTGGCCGACATAAACCAGCCCTTCGTATCGTACGACATAAGGGCGTCTGTGAAATACAGGTACGAGTTGCGCGGCACCCAAGAGATAACTGTAAAGCCGTTTGAAAGCTGATTTTTATGAGATATGCAATAATCCTTGCATTCCTGATAGCCGCGAGCGGATGCGTCTCCCAGAGCGCCTCCTATGGCGGGCTGGTTGTCAGCATGTTCGCTGACCCGCCGCAGGTATTCCAGAACCAGGCCACAACGCTTTTCATCGACATAGACAATAGGGACGTGAAGAAGGTCAACAATGTCGTCTTCGAGGTGTTTGACACAGGCATCATGCGCATCATGGATGGCACAACCGTTTCGGCATGCAGGAAATCCTTCCCCAAGCTAGTGCCGAAGGAATTCCAGACTTTCTCATGCAGGCTGGCAGCAGGGAGCGTTGGCGAGACCATTGTCAACAGAATAAGCGCCAAAACCACTTTCAGCGCCGAGCTGAACGCGGTGCAGCTCATAGAAATGATATCCAGGCAGGAATACGAGAGGAGGAAGGCGGCCGGCACCTTCATCACAGCGCCAAGGAAATATACTTATTCCGACAGCAACGTGGCGCTTGACATAGAATTCAGCGAGGATATGCCGGTGATAGAAAGGAGCGGAAAGAGGTACTTCATACACATGACCGTCAGGAATACAGGGAACGGCTACATAAGGGAGCTGGAGCCCGGTGATTTCATAGTCACCCAGAAAACGTCTGAAAGTTTGCAGATACTTCCAGACATAGAAACCGTGAGTGTTATCAACACCCAAGCCGACAACCTCGTCAGGTGCGACGACTTCGGGGAGAAGCTTTCACCAATAGGCGACAAGTTCCCCAGAGTGACGTGCGAGTTCGTGCCTCCCAAAAAAATAGGCGTCATAGGCAATTACCCAATGGAAGTGAAGATAAACTACGATTACGAGACGAGGCAGAATCTCAACATAAGAATAATAAAATAAAGCCCAAAAAATCTTTTTAAAGAGGTGTAATCATAACTATAAAGAGGTATAAAAATGAAGATTGGACTTTTCGCCGTTCTTGCTCTTATATTTGTGGTCGGATGCGTCGGCGGCGGCACGAGGCCGACCACTATCAGCGACACAGAAGGCGTCCGCATCTCGTCATTCACGGCAACGCCCTCTGTAACCGATGTTTTGTCGGGCGACACAGTCATATTCGATGTCGAGGTTGAGAACATCGGCGGGACAACAGCTTCTGATGTCGAGGTCACCCTGTCCGGCATAGAGAACCAGTGGAGGACGACCGGCGGCGTCCCGGCACCACAGGTCATAGCAAAGTCATTCTCATCATTGAGACCGCCGCAGGCGGAAAGGAACATAGCCGGCGACTTCCGCATCGCGCAATGGGAATACATGACGCCAAGAATACCCGAAGGTCTCAGGACGCCGCTGAACATAGAGTCACGCGTCACTTATAAGTATAATACAAATGGCTTCCTCCAGCTTACCGCTGTGAACGACGAGGAATTCAGGAGGCAGCAGGTCATAGGCTCCTCGATAGACCCACCTGTAGTGCAGAACAGCGCAGGACCGCTGAAACTGTCGGTGCCGTCGACTGAGAAAAGCAGCTTCGTGATAGTTGACACAGCCTCGACCGAGCCCGAATTCATATACCCGCTCAAGATAGAATTCAGGAACGTCGGCGCCGGATTCCCCCTGGGAACTGATTCAACCAACCAGGGCAGGCTGACCGGAACCATAAAGCTTCTCGGGCCTGGCGTGGAGTTTTCCAGCTGCCTCGGTGTTACGAGCGGCCGCGAAGTCGCCCTCCAGGACAGCGGCGTCAATGACGTCATAGTCAAGCTCAGGGACACCCAGAATGTTCCTATCGTCTGCAACCTGAAATTTACAAAATCGGAATGGCAAAACACGCCCACCGACAAGGTGAGCCTTGTCTTCAACATAGACTACACGTATTTCACCAAGCAGACTGCCACAGTGAACGTTCTGGGAAGAAGAACGGAGTAATTTTTTCTTTTGATTAAAGTATTTTATATACAGAAGTTTCTATAATTATTACATGAAGGTCTATCTTCTTATGATTCTCGGCCTTGTGCTCGCGGCCGGGTGCGTTTCGCAGGCGAAGAACCCGAACAACGGTATCATTATAAACGAGTTCACGGCCGACCCGAAGATTGCGGAATACGGCGACACCGTGAGATTCTTCCTGGACGGCGAGAACATCGGGGGCACTACGGCCCAGTGCGTGACGACAGAGCTTTACGGGCTTGAGGGAGGATGGACGGACCTTACAGGACAGCTGTTCGCCATTCCGTATGTAGGGCAGACGATAAACGCCGGGCAGCCAGGCATCACAATAGGCTTCGAGTCGTGGGGATTCAACATACACAGGGTTAACGACCGGTGGGGAGGCTCCATTTTCTACAACGACCTAAGCGTCGAAGGCGGAAGGAGAATAGTCGCGTCCATTGAAGGCGGCGACTTCTCGGTCAGCGGCGGCTTTTACAGCATAACGACGGCTATAGACACGTCTTTCAGGAGATTCGCAGCAGATTATTGTACTTACATAGGCGGAAGGTTCCCTGGCAAGATAAAGTTTGAGCCAGTCCTCTCTCCGCCTCTTCCGGAAAGGAACAAGCCTGGGCAATCTTTCACTGCGGACTGGATTCTGAAGCCCCCTCTGATACCTGAGGGCCTGTCTGTCGACTATCCTGTAACAGCCAGGACGTCATTCTTCTACACGTCGAACGCGCAGGTTAACATACCAGCTTACAGCAAGGCCGAATACAAGAGAAGGCAGGACATAGGGGAAGCCGTCGACCAGCCGCTCAATGTCGTCAACACCCATGCGGCCCCGATACAGGTCGGTATAACCAGGGGCGCAAGTCCCATGGTTGTCAACACCGACACTACATTTTCGGCCCTGCCGGAAGAGACTTTCAATTATCTCATTGAACTGCGGAACGTAGGACAGGGATATCCCCTGCCTTTCAGCGACGTGCAGACAACCGTAGGGAACGACATAAGCGTCGAGAGCGGATTTGTCATCGCGACGATGAGCATAGCAGGCCCTGGCGCGCGTTTCGAGGACTGCCTGGGCCAGAGCGGACAGGAAGTTCTGATAGGCCCTGATATAGTCGCGAACCTGGTGAAGCTGCGCTCCGACGGAAAGGCCCCCTTCGGATGCAAGGTGGCGATAAACAAGGGCGCATGGCAGACGACGCCCGTCGGCACGGTCAGCATAACGTTCAACATAATGTACAGGTATTATGTGGACAAGCACGCAACAGTGACCGTGATAGGGCCGTCAAGGTCTTAGGAAGCGTGCAAGGCTTTCCTTCTCTTCATCTATCCTGCCGTATACGCCGTCATATCCCGGCACTATCTTCAACAAGCCTTCACGGTTGCGCATGATAAGGGACGCGAGCTTCTCGTCACAATATTTTGCAACGTCATCGCGTCCTGCATCAAGAAGTATGGAGAACTCATTTCCAACCCCACCTGTAAGCCTGTTGTAGACGTCCCACACTTTTTTCGTCTCAATACCGGAATTCACGGAATGAGCAATAAGCTCGTGGAGAGGCAGCAATCGCTTGAATGGTACAGAACCCTTTAGCTCATGACCTTCTGGCCTGTCGGCAAGCTCTTCGATGCGGCTCAGAACTCCTATTGTCAGCCTCTTGCCGCATTTCGGGCATAATCCGCCAAGTTTTTTTGTCTCTGACGGAGAGCATGAGAAATTGCAGGACCTGTGACCATCTATATGATATTTCCCGTATTCCGGCGGCGTTTCCACCGTGAACATGAAATTCTTCCGCGTTCTTATAGATTCTATCACATCGCCGTATGAAAAATCATTCTTCATGTCGAAGACGTTTGCCTCCCGGCCAAGACGCCACGGGTAGGGGGAATGCGAGTCGCTGTTGCTGACAAGCGTTATGCCGTCAAGCTGCGACAGCCTCCAGTTCATCGACGGGTCGGAGCTCATCCCCGTTTCCAGTGCATGTATATATCTTGTCTGGTCGCCAAAGCATTCTTCGAGGGAATCGTATCCGGATATGGAACCGAAAAGGGAGAACCACGGCGTCCATGCATGAGCCGGTATTACTTCTATATCCTTGCTTATCTGCATCATGGACTCGGCAAATTCCTGGCAGGAGAAGCCGAAGACGGGCCTGCCGTCGTAGTCACGCCTGCCTTTCCTGTCCAGCCATTCGTTTATCTGGTCAACGACATCAAACGAGGGCGCGTGCAGAAGGAGATGAACCCTCCTTTGCTTCCCATTATGGGAATATATGAGCGATATTTCCCCCGTGAGCATGAACTTCATGCCGTCGTAATCGTAGATGCCGCTGCCGTCAAGCGTCTCCTTGAGCGTTTTAAGCCATATTGGATGCGTCATGTCGCCGGTTCCGACAAGGCCAAGCCCTTTCGTTCTGGACCATTTTGATATCTCGCCTATCGTCATGCTCGGCGAAGTCGCCCTGGAATATTTCGAGTGTATCTGCAGGTCTGCAATGACTCTCATGATATTTTAATGTGCAGAAATTATTAATCACTAATGAGGATATCTTCAGGGAAAAGGACGTTTTCAGTGAAGGATTGCCGCGGCCTGTCATGTATATGGGGCCTCATGTTTGACGATATGAAGAACATTGACGGCGCACTCGTCCGCGGCGGCAGCATATGGATGCCTTTCGTGAAGCATGAGCTGGAGCTGTTTTTCCTTGACAGAAACATGATAATATCTAAAATTCAAAAGGCCGTGCCAATGACACTGAAGCCAAAAACATGGAAATCGTACTCATGCGCCGGCGCAAAATACTGCCTGGAGATGAGGAAAGGCGCGTGCAAAGCAAAATTAGGGATGAAAATCAAGATGATGGGCTCGGCAGGAATTGAACCTGCGGCCTCCTGCGTGTGAAGCAGGCGTCATACCAATGTCCGCGATGCTCTAGACTACAAGCCCTTAATATTTCTGTCGAGAAATGAATAAAAAATAAGGCAAATCACAATTAAAGCGCATATGAATGGCAAAAATCTTCCGTAAAAATGAAAAAAAATCCCGCGTCATGTTTTTATAGTTATCAAGACATTTTTTATTCAATGAATCAGGAAATTATTGACAAATACAGGAAGATGCAGGAAGAATTCAGCCTCCCGCAACTCGACGAACTGACGGAAAAGTTCAAGATAGACGTCGAGGAAGACGAGAAGATATTCGACCAGATAAGGAACGATATGTCGGAGAAGCTTTTCATGTTCAGCGAGAGGATAATAGAACCGGTGATAGGCGGCCTGGACTCATTTTCATGCATGTTCGAGCAGAACATGATCACTGAAGCCGAGAGACGCGACCTTTTCGAGCTTTACAAAAAGATACAGATGCTCAAATGGGAAAACAACATACTTCTCATATCGCCAGACGACAAAAAGATAGCGGAATGGATAAAAAAGACGTGGGATTTCTGGAACTCCGACATGCAGGAAAAGATGCTCAAGTTCTCCGTCAAAATGTCGTCAGCCTGGGGCGATCTGAAATTCAAGAAGGACAGGTCCATTTACCTTGGGTAAATTATTAATGGGCCGGATGAGATTTGAACTCACGACTTCAGTCGGCGGAACCTTCCGGATGCCGCCGTCTCCTGTTGGCTTAGAGCAATATTTTGTTCTTGATGCACGCATGTTTTAACAAAATACGTCATATAAGACAGGTGCTCTACCAGCCTAAGCTACCGGCCCCTTTAAGACACTCTGTAGTCAAATCTTATAAACCTTGGCGGAGTTAATCAATTATGCTTATTCACAAAGTCGAAAACATCCTGGACAGGAACGGCTACGACTACTGCGAGTACAGGGGATGTTTCGACATAGCGGCAAGAAAGAAGGGCATGCTTTTACTGAAGGTCTTGAGTAATATAGACTCCTTCCAGGAAATCCAGGCCAAGAACCTCAAGATACTGACGAGAGAAATAGACGCCGGCGCAATGATAGTCGGCTCAACCACCAGAAGGGAGGTTCTTTCCGACAATATAGTATATGAGAGATTCGAAATACCGGCGATAAGCATAACGACATTTGAAAGCTTTGTAGAAAACGAAGCCCCGGTTTTATACAGAAGAAGGGGCGGGCTTTTCGTCGACATAAATCCGGAGACGATGAGAAAAAGAAGGCATGAGAGCGGCATGACCCAGGAAGTCCTGGCTTCCAGAATGGACGTCACAAAAAAAAGCGTATACGAGCACGAAAGGTCCATGATGAAGATGTCCTACGAGAGCGCCGTGCGGATGGAGGGCATCCTCGGGAAAGGCATAATAGAAAAGGCCAAAATTACCGTAAAAAGCGCCGGCGAGAGAAACTATCCTGAAAGCAGGTTCGAGTCTTTCGTGTCCAAAAACCTCGAAAAGAAAGGATTCAGGACAGGAATAATAAGGCGGTCGCCTGTCAACATCGTGGCCGAGGAAGGAAAATTCTCCATAATATCCGAGGCCGACGAGGTCCCTGAGAGAATAGAAAAAAATGCGGCTTCGCTGAAAAAATTCTCCGAGCTTTCGGGCAAGCCGGTGATAGCCATAAGCAAAACCGAGATGGAAACAGACATACCTTCAATCGACAAGAAGTCCCTTGCAAGCATGGACGCCAGGGAATTGAAGAGATTTATAAGGAAATGGTAGCTTTTCTACTCAAAATCGAAGGCTTTTTAAAGACTTATATTGTATACTTTCATGCACATATAAACCATGTGTATATTTGACCGCTAAAATGCGGTATATTCGGAGGTAGATTAAATATGCAAGGACTAAGTGGACAACCTATTTTCATTCTCCCTGAGGGAACTCTCAGGAATACCGGAAGGGATGCGCAATCGCGCAACATAGCTGCGGCCAAAGTAGTCGCTGAAAGCATCAGGACAACGCTGGGCCCGAAGGGTATGGACAAGATGCTGGTGGACAGCATAGGCGATGTCACCATAACAAATGACGGAGCCACGATTCTCGGAGAGATGGACATAGAGCATCCTGCCGCAAAGATGATAGTTGAAGTGTCCAAGACCCAGGAGGACGAGGTGGGGGACGGAACCACAACGGCCGTTGTCATAACAGGGGAGCTCCTGAAGAAGGCCGAGAACCTGATAGAAGAGGGGATACACCCTACCATGATAATAAGAGGCTTCAGGATGGCGAAAAACAAGGCGCTTGATGTCCTGAACGCATATGCAGACAACATAACACTGGACAACACAAAAGAGCTCGAGAAAATAGCAATGACGGCCATGACAGGAAAGGGAGGCGAATCCGCAAAGGAAAGCCTCGCAAAAATCGCCGTTGACGCAGTGAAAATTGTCGCGGAAAAAATTGGCGGGAAGGTCGTCATAGAAAAGGAAAACATAAAAATAGAGAAAAAGCAGGGCGGCAGCATCGAGGATGCGGAACTTATAAGGGGCATAGTCATAGACAAGGAAGTAGTTCATCCAAACATGCCTAAAACCGTGAAGAACGCCAAGATAGCCCTTATTGACTGCGCTCTGGAGGTCAAGGACACGGAAACCAATGCGGAGATAAGAATAACATCTCCCGACCAGCTCCAGGCGTTCCTGGACCAGGAGTCCAAGATGCTTAAGGACATGGTCAAGAAAATCGTGGCAAGCGGGTGCAATGTCGTTCTGTGCCAGAAAGGCATAGATGACCTTGCACAGCATTACCTCGCGAAAGAGGGCATCATGGCCGCGAGGCGCGTGAAGAAGAGCGACATGGAAAAGCTCGCAAGGGCTACGGGAGGCAAGATAGTCTCCAGCGTAGACGAAGTGTCCAAGGACGACTTCGGCTTCGCCGGAATCGTCGAGGAGAAGAAGATGGCAGGAGAACAGATGATTTTCGTAAGAGAATGCAAGGATCCGAAGGCAGTCTCCATACTCGTGCGCGGCGGCACGGAGCATGTCGTTGAAGAGGTAAAGAGGGCAATGGACGACGCAGTCCTCGGAATATCGGCGGCAGTGGAAGTAGGCAAGGTGGTTCCAGGCGGCGGCGCCACTGAAATAGAGGTTTCGCGCCTGCTAAAGGAATATGCCGAGACTGTCGGAGGCAGGGAACAGCTCGCAATAACCGCCTTTGCAGAAGCGGTGGAAATCATACCAAGGACCCTGGCCGAAAGCACCGGGAAGGACCCGATAGACATACTGGTCGCGCTCAGGATGGAGCACGAGAAAGGCATGAAAAACCGCGGTGTTGACGTGTTCAACGGCGGTACCATGGACATGAAGGAGGCCGGCGTCATAGAGCCTCTGAAGATAAAGACACAGGCACTGAAGTCGGCGTCGGAAGCGACCGAGATGATACTCAGGATAGACGACGTCATAACGGCGAAGTCCGGCGGAGGCGGAATGCCACCGGGCGGGCCGCCTGGCGGCGGAATGGGTGACATGGGCGACATGGATTAAGCCCACAATTTTATTTTTTATATCCAAAATCCTTTTCTTCTGACAATTCACTCTCATCCAAAAGAGTTCAATAAAACTTTTTATACCGCCTCTTACAGATATTTATCATGCACGAGGAAGAATACGAACTCATACCGCTCAGCCCTATACGCAAGCTTGAGAAAAGGCTCGACAAGATGGAGAAGGGCGGCGCCGGCGGCGATATGATGAAAGAACTCGTGGATGTGGTCAAAACAAATCAGGCGATAGTGGAGGACATTGTAAAAGTTAATTCCGAGATGATGGCCAAGGTTTCGGAACTTTCTAACAACATCACGCAATTGACATCGAGGCTGAACGATTTTATGAACAAGATAGAAGTCGTCAGCGAAGAGCCGGAGCAGAAACCTGCCGATGACGAGATGGGGAGGAAGCTGGAGAAGATAGAAAAACGCCTGAATGCAATAGCACTCTCCAATATCGCCAAGATGCGAATGCAAAAACCTGTAGAGAGAAGGCCTGTGCCGAGCATGGCAAGGCCCGGTATGTGAAAACAAATTTTTATACTGCCAGTCACCATAATTGTCTTATGAAAGGCCAAACCCAGGTTATATCTCTCGTTCTTATATCCGGAATACTGATAGGCGTCGTGAGTTCCGTATACTTCTGGGGACTGCCTCTCATACAAAAGAACCAGGATATATCAATATTACAGAACTCCGAACAGTTCATGAAGGCGCTTAACGATAAGATAAAGAACGTCGCAAACAACGGAGGGAGGGACAAGCTCACCATAACAGTTTCCGGGATATTCAGGTTCGACCCGGCCGATTCCGGCTTGTTCTCGTATTCAGTAGAAACCGACGGGACTATATACGCGACGAATGCCGAGATACCGCTTTCCAGAAATCTCTGCAGCGCCCAGAACGGCGAGTGGGGAAAGAAAGACTCAGAGGTCCTCTGCGTGAAAAGCATAGGAGATGCCAGATACACCACCACGTATACGCTGAGGTACATAAGGCTTGATTCTGGCTCCAGATCGTTCAGAATAAGGCTGGATGGTGAAAGGGCGGCGGCCGGCGAAACGCACGACGTGATTATTGAGAACGTTGGAGCCGAGGAAACCAGCGAAGACGGGAGAAACGTCGTGAACACGCTCATTCAGGTCAGAATCGTCTGAGATATTAATCCAGAAAACGACAAGTTATTACAATGAAGGGCCAGAACCAAATAATAAATGAAGTGCTTCTTTTTGCCATAGGAATGTCAATAGCGGCCGCTGTCATAATAAACTTCCAGACGGTCCAGAGAACGTCAAGCGAAACGACAATATACAGCAACTTTGAAAACGTTGCCAACACCGTGATAAACGGGATAACCGAGGTCATAAAAAGCGAAAGGGGCAAAGTCGTGGTCGCCATACCAGACACCATAGCCTCGATCCAGTACAAGATAAAGGTATCGTCCGACTACCTAATAATATCCAGCATAAATGACCCGAAAATTAATATCACGAAGAGGCTATTTAATATATCCAGCAGCCATATTATACAGGGCGAGGTTCCCAGCGCTTCAAGATACATCGAAATAACGTACGAAACTACGCCATTCACCAAGCTCGTGAGGATAAAAAGGGCGGAAAAATATGTCTAAGACAATAACCATAAACGGCAGGAAAGTCAGACTGAATGGCCGCCAAGACAGCAGCTACGGCATGAAGGTTTCTGGCCACAAAGTTGTCATAAAACATAGAATAGAGAAAGGTCATGAAGAAATAGAAGAACTGAAAAATAAGATAAAGACCCTAGAGAAAAAGATAGAGGAAAAGAACAGAAGATTACCGGTAAGGATAGAGTTGAGGAAAGAGGAACAGAAGAACGAAATTTCCCCGGACGAAATAAGGAATCTCATAAAAGAAGAACTCTCGTACATGTCGCCGAAGGAGCAGCCCGTTCTAGCACAGAAAAGGAAAATACGCGTCAGGCTGGCCGGCATGATGCCGTCGGTGACTCCGGCCTCGTCAGCACAAATATCCGGAAAAATATCAGTGGAAACTCCGTCTACCAGAACAGAAACCGTCGAAGGTATAGAAATACCAGACATCGTCTCAGAAAGATACGACACCGACGAGGCATTCGACCCATCATCCGTGTCCATGAAATATCCGCTTATCCCGAAGAACCCGAAACAGGGGGGAAGGGTCTATTCCTACGCCGAGATATTCTTCGACAAGATGTCCGGGGAGATGATATACAAACTCCACGAGCCGGAGCTCAATGACGGGACTAAAATTTTCCTGAACGATATAAAGGACTACATACAGGAAAAGATAGACGTGAATTTCGGCCATATAAAGAAGGAAGACGCAGTCGGATATATGATGAATGTCTTTGACAAGGCCATCCGGTTCCTCAGAATAAAGACCGACGAAAGGACGCTGGACGACATAAGATACTATATTGTAAGGGATTTCATAGGACTTGAGAAGATAGAACCCCTTCTCCAGGACTCGCAGATAGAGGACATCTCATGCGACGGCATAGGCATACCTATATTCGTGTACCATAGGAACAGCAAAATAGGCTCCATAAAAACCAACATCAAGTTTGACGACATGGAATCTCTGGACTCCTTCATCAACAAACTGGCCGAAAGGTGCGGCAAATCAGTCTCCGTGGCAAAGCCCCTGCTTGACGGATCGCTCCCTGACGGGAGCAGAATCCAGGCCACGCTTGGAAGCGATATCGCCAGGCATGGAAGCAATTTCACCATAAGGATGTTCACTGAAAAGCCGATAACCCCGATAGACATCATAAAAACCGGGATGTGCGACCCCAAAATCATGGCAGCCATGTGGTTTGCAGTGGAATACCAATCGTCCATCCTCGTATCCGGCGGGACTGCCACTGGAAAGACCTCCCTCCTGAACGCATTCTCGCTTTTCATAAAACCCCAGATGAAAATAGTCAGCATAGAAGACACGGCTGAACTGAGGCTTCCACATTCCCACTGGGTGCCGGAAGTCGCAAGGGTATCCATATCTTCCGGCAGGGAGGTCGACATGTTCGAGCTCCTCAAGGAATCGCTAAGGCAGAGGCCTGACTACATAATAGTAGGCGAGGTCAGGGGAAAGGAAGCCTACGTCCTTTTCCAGCAAATGGCCACGGGACATGCGGGCTTCTCGACAATACACGCGGACAACTTCCAGAAACTTGTGGACAGGCTGACAACGCCCCCGATAGAGCTGCCCCCGAATCTCCTCGAGAATCTGGACTTCGTGGTGTTCATAAGCAGGTTCAAGCACGGCAACAAATACAAGAGGAGAATCAGCTCAATAACAGAGATCACCGGAATAGACAATATCAAGAAAGCGCCTATCGTAAACGAAATCGTAAAATGGAACCCCAGAAACGACCTGTTTGATATAAAAAGCGGTAGCACCGTTCTCAAGAAAATATCCGAGAGGTCCAATATGACACCGAAGGATGTGCAGGAAGAAATAAGGAGAAGGGCGCAGATACTCGAATGGATGGCAAAAAAGAACATAAATGATTACAGGAAAGTATCATCCATCATAAACCTGTACTATCTTTCCCCCGAATTCGTTATGAAGAAAATGGGTGTCTGAAATGTTCTATTTTGAAATAGCCGGGAAAATGTTCGGAGAAACGTCAAAGAAACTGAAGCCGTATTTTCTAGACCTCAGGGACGACCTGCAGAGGGCCGGCATAATGTACACAGTGGAAGAATACATATCAACAGCTATTTTTGTGTTCTTTATGACGTTCTTCTTCGAGGCCATCTTCCTGTCTTTCATATTCGCAATATTTTTCGATATATTTATAGCTCTCATGCTTGGATTCATGATGTCAATGGGAATCTCGAGCTTCATCTTCTTCCTTTTCTATTCGTATCCGGCAACAATCTCCAAATCCAAAGAAAAGAGCATAAAGAAATCCCTGCCTTTCGCAGTATCATATATGTCTTCAATAGCAAGTTCCAAACAAAACCCTGTAATTATGTTCAAATCGATGAGGGAGTTCAAGGAATACGGAGAGATAACCAAGCTATGCTCCAATATAGCCAGGGATATAGAATTCTTCGGCCTAACGGTCTCGTCGGCGCTGAAGAAATGGGCCAAAAGGACGCCGTCGAAGGACCTGAGGGACCTCCTGTGGAGCATGAACACGATAATGATATCGGGCGGCGACCTGTCGCTTTTCCTCAAGCAGAAGAGCGACGACCTCATGGCAGACTACAGGAGGAGGATAAGAAAGTACTCCCAGGATTTGTCTCTGTATGTGGAGATATACCTCACGCTCATAATAACAGGTTCCATTTTCTTCATAGTGCTGTCGGCCATAATAGCCACCCTTTCCAGCGACTCGTCGACGACCCTCATACAGAGCTTCGTGGTTTTCGGCCTCCTTCCGGCGCTGTCGTCCGGCTTTATAGTGATAATAAAATCCATGTCCCCGCTGGAATAACCTATGAACAAAGATAGTTACACTGCCGTCTTTAGATGGCAATTTCCCTATCTTTGTCATCCCAGAAGCCTCTTTGTGATATTATCCCATAACTAAAGTTATAGAGTTTATAGAGGCTTCTGCGGATAAACACTAAATACTCGGCCCTGGATTATAATTATATGGACATTCAGAACAAAATACTTGCCGCGTCTGGCGCCGGCGGAGCCGTCATCATACTGACGGCCATAATCCTGTCGACAAGCGCTGCCATTTCGCTGAACCTTGTTCTGGCAGCCATACTCGTCCTTCTCATCCCATATAGCATCTTCAAGTTCGTAGAACTGAAAAGGATAAGGGCTTACGAGAACGAATTCCCGACTTTTCTTAGGGACATCGCGGAATCCCAGAGAGCCGGCCTAAGTATAATAGAAGCATTGAAATCAGCATCCAAGTCCGAATATGGGTCCCTGACAAATGAGATAAGGAAGATGAACAACCAGCTCAGCTGGAACATACCTCTGGAAAAGGTCCTGAAGAAATTTTCCCATAACATGAAAAAAAGCGAGACTGTAGTCAGGGCCATAATAATAATAGACCAGGCCAACAAATCCGGGGGAAATATAGAGGAGGTCATGGAATCTCTAGCGTCAAATATGGAATCGATACGGGAAGTCCAGCAGGAAAAATCACTCCTCCTCAACCAGCAGGTCATAATGATGTACGCCATATTCTTCATTTTCCTGGGTATAACGCTGGCTCTCATAAAATTCCTTATACCCCTCCTCCAGACCCAGAGTCAGGTAGGGGGATTTTCCATTCTTGAGAACTTCAATGCCAACCCATGCGGCTTCTGCCTCCAAAGCACGGATGCGGTCTGCATAGGATGCCAGACATTCTTCACCGTATCAGACGCTTTCGAGCTCGGTAAAAGGGAGGACGCTGCATCGTACTACAAGTCATTATTTCTGACGATGATAATGATACAGGGGCTTTTCACCGGCCTCATAGCGGGCCAGATATCTAACGACTCCATAGTGGCCGGGTTCAAGCACAGCCTCGTCATGCTGATATCAGGCTTTTCTATATTTATGATAATAACCAGGCTGGGGCTCGTATAGGATGAAAGGCCAGATAAACTTCGAATTTATAATATCCGTCGTCGTATTCATAAGCATAATGAGCTTCATAACTCTACAGATAATAAACAGCGTCTCGGCGATGAGGTCCGATCTAGAAGTGGAGGACATGAAATCATCGGCATACCAGATATCAAATCTCGTCATGTTCGACAGAGGATGGCCGGACAACTGGAATCCAGACAACGTACAGAGACTTGGTCTGTCATCGGGATTTTATTCGCTCGACGCCTCAAAAGTTGACAGCCTCAACCAGATATGCGAATCTGAAGATGGGTACAGAAAATTCCTATCCCTCGTGGGACTTGAGAGATCAAAGGATATATACCTCAACATTTCCATGACATCCGGGGAAACGGTCGTTCTATGCTCACCCAATGTAGAAAGCCAGATAAGAAACAGGGTAGAGACGGTAAGAACTTCATCGCTGAGCGGGAACATAGTCAAGGTCATCATAAGGGTGGTGCAGTGAAGGGATTTATCAGAATTCTTGAGTCAATAATAGCGTCCATCATAATACTTTCCTCACTGACGTTTTTCTTCACACCTTCAGTAGAAAAGCTTGGATGGGAAGACAGCTTCATCCATATGGAAATGCATGATTCTGTTGAGAGCATCTACAAATCCGGCAGACTGACCGACTACGTCAGAAGAAATGACGCTCATGGGCTGAGTTCCGAAATTTCGTCGCTGATGAAAAGAAACATAGACTTCTCGGTGTCAATAAAAGGCGTACCAAACAGCGACATACTGGTCAGCTGCCTGTGTTCTGATGACGAAGAGATGGTTCTGGAGGACATCCTTGAGCCAAGAGAATTTTCGTACAATGGGAGGTCTATAAGGATCGGTATCGAAAAGGCCGAGATTTCGCAGAATACCATACTCATGAGGAGAGAAACAAACGTGCTCTTCATCTTCAATTATATGGATATGACGCCTTTCAGGGACCAGCTGAAGAACTTCCTTGGCTCCGGAGGGGGCATATTCATGATTGCCAACGTCAACGAAAACCAGGTAAATGACGGCTTCATGAACACGACATTCGGCCTCCGTTGGATGGATTTCGGAGGGGCATCCGGAAACGGCGTCTTCTACGGAAAAGACTCGCCGTCCAATGCTTCATTCAAGATATACAAATATTTTACGAGGCTTAACGGGGACGAAGGTTCTATGGACAAGTTCGATAAGGGACCTGAAATAAACAAGATAGGCGTCAATGACAGCACCATCCTGATAGATACAAACGGCAAATATTCCCACGCAAAAGCCGAGAGAACTACAGAGCGTGGGAGAGCCGTATGGTTTGCAGACTACGACAGGGGGGATAGAAATACGAGCCTGGCCGTCAAGTCATCCATAATGTGGTTGAGCGGGGAATTCTACAGGCTGGATCCAACAGAGAAGAACATACCACAAGTTACTTCAAAGGCCAGCATAGAGGTTTACGACGGAGACCCATACGAATTTGGCGTCGAGTACTGGAATATATTCTAGGCATACGTGAAACAAGTTTATACACGGCCTTCGCTTGCTCCACTATATAAGGATTGCGCCAAACTTAATCTCATGTTTTGCATCAAGTGCGGCAAGGAAGCGTCGAAGGGTAATTTCTGCAAAACCTGCTTCCTCGGAATGAACAGCCTGTTCGAGATAGGCAGCGGAATTCTGTACTCGTGCGAGATGTGCAATTCATACCACATAAAAAAATCCAAGACTTCCATCGAAGGCTTCATAACAAGTCTCATAAAAACCAAGAATACCCTGAAGAGAGTAAGTATATCCGGAAAAGAAGTTGGAAACAGAATTATAGCGGATGTAGTATGCAGCGGCTATATATCAGGCATCCCAAAAACCGAACGAAAAAAAACAACCGTCACAATAAAAAGGCACAAATGCGAGGACTGTATAAAGATATCCGGAAACTATCATGAGGCCGTTATCCAGGCGAGGGGGGAAAGGAGCGACAGTATCCTCAAGAAAGTAAGCTCTATGGCTGAGCCCCAGATCATAGCAAACATCTCCAGGGCCTCCACAGGATACGACATAAGAATCACCAGCAAGAAGAAGACATCGAAGATAATCCAGGCCCTCATGAAAAAATTTGACGTAAAAGCTTCCTACAAGCTGGTTGGTGAAAAGAAGAGTATAAAGCTTTACAGGAACTATTATGCTGTGAGATGATTTGGATGGAGCAGGAAGATATAAGAGTAAGGAGACCGGGGAGGGGAGAGGTTATGGGAAGGGTTGAAACCCTCATGGGCTCGAACAAGCTCAAGGTAATGTGTCAGGACAACAAAATAAGACTGTGCAGAATACCCGGCAAAATGAGAAAACGCATATGGATGAGGGAAGGTGACGCGGTCCTGGTGAAAATATGGGAGATACAGGGCGACACTCACGGAGACATCGTATACAAGTACAACCCGACACAGGCCGGGTGGCTGAGGCGAAAAGGAATACTTCTGATATAATCATGTATGACTTAAAAGCATGGTGTTCATACTCTTTGCAGATGATAAAGAAAATCAGAATACCGGATGAAAGGATACCGGTTCTCATAGGGAAGAATGGAAAAACTAAAGCCATGATACAGAGACTGACGCACACAAAAATCGACATTGGGGAAGAAGCGACAGTGGAAGGCGAGGCTGTGGATGTCATGACCGCAGAGAGCATCATAAAAGCCATCGGCAGAGGATTCTCACCGGAAGCTTCAGAAATCCTGTGCAGGGAAGACAGCACGCTGGAGATAATCCAGCTCCCGAAAGAGAGAAAAGAATTAAATAGGATAAAATCAAGATTAATAGGAACCAAAGGGAAGTGTAGGAGGAACATAGAAAACCTTACCAAAACCCGCATATCGGTCTTCGGAAAGACAGTTTCGGTCATAGGTCCGTACGATAACGTGAGGTTTGTGGTAGAGGCGCTTCAAAGACTTATAAAAGGCGACACACACAGTTCCGTTTACAGGTTTCTGGAAGAGAACCAGGAAAAAATGAATTTTGAGTAAGCCGGTGATGATCATGTCAAAGAAAACCGCGGAAGACTTCGCGAAGCAACAGAAGGAAATAAGCATATCAGAATTCTTTGAAAAGAACAAGCATCTTCTTGGCTTTGACAATCCGACAAAAGCCCTTCTCATGGCTGTGAAAGAAGCTGTCGACAATTCTCTTGATGCATGTGAAGAGGCCGAGATACTTCCTGACATAACCGTGAAAATAAAAAACCTGAAAGAAGATGTATACAAAGTATCGGTTCAGGACAACGGTCCGGGAATAGTGAAAGAACAGGTTCCGAGGATATTCGGCAAATTGCTCTATGGCTCTAAATTTCACCGATTGCGCCAGTCCAGAGGTCAGCAAGGAATTGGGATATGCACAACACCAGATACTTTAATACCTCTTGCAGACGGGCGCATAAAAAGGATAGAAGATATCGTAGAGTCGGAATTAGAAGAGGAAATATTTACACTCGCACCGGACATGAAACTAGTGCCAAACAAAATGAAAAAATTCTGGAAATTACCTGCGCCGGAAAAAATGATAAAAATAAAAATGCTCGGGGGCGGGAGCCTGACACTAACAAGAGAGAATCCTGTGCTAATAAAGACAGATTTCGGCTTAAACTGGAAACCCGCTGAGCTTGTAGCGCCAAGAGATTATATTGCTATGGCAAGAAATCTCTCTATAAATCATAATGAAAAAAAGATTCCACTTATCAGTTTGCTGGATGAAAATGTGCGTGTTGACAACTACGAATTTCTTAGTGAAGTGCTGAGTATTTTGAAAAAAAGACATGGTACATGGTCTAAATTAGGAAATATATACGGCCTGCAAAAGGATCTTCTGAAGGGGTGGAAAAAGATGGGCATCAGAAGACGTCCAACACTAAAACAATATATTATGCTAGCTAAAGATGCAGGCTTCTCTGAAGATTATATAACAGAGAGCATAATACGGGTTGGCAGGCTTGGGACTTATATAAAAATTTTTCGATATATGACCCCTGAACTAGCACGTCTCGCTGGCTTGGTGGCTGGCGATGGTAATATCCAGGCAAAGAGAAAAAACAGATGGGGTACAAACATATCTTTCTGGAATAATGATACAAAACTTATAGAAGAGTTCTGCAGCATAGTTTACAATTTTTTTGGTATAAGACCGAATGTTTATGCCCATACAAAAGGCCGCGGGACAGGGGCACAATTCTCGTCCTCAATAGTTGCTGATATTTTAGAAAAACTCGGTGTCCCAAGAGGTAGAAAAAGCGAGAAATTTGAAATCCCTGATTTGATACGACAAAACGGAGATCTGTCTGCTGCTTATCTTGGGGGGTTGTTTGATGCAGAAGGCTCTGTCAGCAGCGACAGAAAATGCATAACTCTTATGCTGAGTAACAAAAATGTAATCAATGTCATACGTCTTATGCTTCTTAGATTTGGCATAGTAAGCAGGATTAATAAAGCAGGAAAACATACAAGATTAATTATATCATCTGCGAAAAATGTAGAAAAATTCAAGAATATAATAGGCTTTACAATTAAGACAAATAAAGCAAAATTAGATTCATTAAAATTCTATAATGACAGAAAATGCAATCTTGAAGTCATACCGCATGTTAAGTATGCTGTTAAAAATTCTGTAAAAGAGATCGGTACCAGTTATTATGCTTTAAGAAGCCCAAATGAAATTTCTTCTATAAGAAGAGGCAGTGCAGTAAGCCATGAAACTCTTAATTCTTTATGTGAAGTGCTTGTTGAAAATTCCGGGGAAAGACTACCGCTTCCAGTACAAGAACTTGTAGGAATGGCGAATGCTGATGTAACATGGGCAAAGGTAATAGAAACAAAAGAAATTGACTCTCCATGTGAATATGTTTATGACATAACTATGGGCATAGGTAATAATTTCGTAGCAAATGGGTTTGTAATACATAATTCAGCCGTTGTCCTGTATTCGCAGCTTACCACAGGAAGCCCTACACGAGTTCTTTCAAAGACCGATGAAAAGAAAAAAACCCAGGCGTTTGAACTCATAATAGATACCAAAAAAAACGAGCCTGAGATAGTAAAACATGAGGAAAAAGAAGACGGCATACAAGGCACCGGCATAAGGGTTGAGATGGATGTAGTCGGCAGGTACAGGAAGTCACAGGGAGTGGATGACTATCTTAAGCAGACTTCGATATCGAACCCGTTTGCAAAAATCTCATACAATGCGCCAGACGGGACGAAGATGCTATTTTCGAGGACTGTCAACGAGCTTCCCGTCCCGCCGAAGGAAATAAAGATACATCCATACGGCGTCGAGTTCGGCATTCTGCAGAGATTCCTCAACCAGACGAATTCGCGCACTTTGCAGGCATTCCTCGTGAACGAATTTTCATCCGTTGGCCAGCAGACAGCGAAAGAAATGTGCAATATAGCAAAGCTTGACCCTAATATGAAACCCATTGACCTGTCAAGAGAGCATATCGAAAAGCTCCTTGGCGCGATGCAAAAAGCAAAGGTGCAGAGGCCGCCTCTCGACTGCCTTTCCCCCATAGGGGAGAAGGAGCTTGAAAAGAGCCTGAAAAAAGAATATCCGGATGCTGAATTCATAACAACCCTAACCAGGTCGCCTGAAGTCTACAGAGGCAACCCTTTCCAGATAGAAGTCGGCATAGTCTACGGCGGGCCTGATATAAAATCTGACGGGCCGATAGAAGTTATAAGGCTCGCGAACAGGGTGCCGCTGCTGTATCAGGCCGGTGCATGCGCCACGATGGAAGCCATAAAGGAAGTCGACTGGAAGAGATACGGCCTCCAGCAGTCTGGCAATAATTTGCCGATAGGGCCGGTGATACTTGTCGTTCACATGTGCTCCGCGTGGGTACCGTTCATATCCGAGAGCAAGGAGGCGATAGCATCCTATCCCGACATAATAAAAGAGATGAAACTCGCTGTACAGGATGCCGGCAGGAATCTCTCAAGGTACCTCTCCGGGAAAAGGCGAGCTGGCGATGCCAAGAGGAGAATACAGATATTTGAAAGGTACAGCGCCGAAGTTGCATCTGCGGTGTCTCTGCTTACAAAAAAATCCGAGAAAGACATAGAGAAAAAACTAAAAAACATGATAGCCCAGAGGACGCATATAAAAGATGAGGAAGAGAAGCAAGAAATATAGGTAGTATATAATGCCGCAAAAAAACGTGGGCGCGGAGCTGAAGAAACTCGGCGAATCCGTGCTAAACCATATAGAGAAAGGCGAGAACCCGAACATAGACATACCGCTAAGAACATTGTCCAACGTGATATTCGACAAAAAATTAGGGCAGCTTACCCTCGGCGGCAAGAGCGCCAAAAGGTACTTCTTCAATGTTGCCCACTCAAAAAAGTTCATGCAGACCCTTATGGTGGCAGGATTCTGCAATTCCCTTCTCGAAGAAGGCATACATACCAGCATAAGAGACATGTACTACAACCTCAAGCGGACGCTTCCGCAGAGCGATGAGAATACTTTCGATGAGCAGAGCGAGAGTATTTGCCCTGATGAGCCCCTGCTTGTCAAAATGGACGGAGACCTCAGAATTTTGAGCGGAGAAGACCTCATGAGACATGCGGAAAAATCCGGGAAGGTAATATACGACAAAAACGGCAAGAAAAGAATCGTCGGGTTAGACCTCTATACCTATGCGTTTGATGAAAACCAGAAAATAAGAGAACAGAAGGTATCAATGGTCATAAAGCATCCCTCAAATAAAATCAAGAAAATAAAAACCTCCTCCGGAAGGGAAGTAAAAGTAACAAAGTCTCACAGCTTATTTACTCTTAAAGACGGGAAAGTAACTGAAATAAAAACAAATGAACTCAAAGAGGGCGACATGATAGCCCTTCCGAGAAAAATTTCTATAAAAGAAAACAACAAGCCAATAAATGTCATCGATAGCCTTCTTAGAAATGCTCCAGATGATGTTGTAAAGCTGTTCTATGTGAAGTCAGACAAAGACACAATAAATGAAGTAATAAAGAGGGTGGGAAAGGAGAGAATACGAATTTTTTCTTCGAATAATTATAAAAATATATGGAGCGATGTAAAAGCTAACTGGAAGCATTGGAACACAGTCCCTATAGAGATTTTAAGGGACGTAGATTTGTCCGACATATTATCTAAATTAAAAATCGGCGGCAGGGGATCTAGGCACTATTATAATGTACTGATAAACAAGGATTCCAGCTTGGGCTTTGTTCTTGGATTTCTCATTAGCGAGGGCTCTCATTCTATATTTGAGGGTAGGAATTCAAGATACGTATCCATAAGCAATAAATCAAAGATGCACCTGCAAAATTTCTGGGATGCATTCAAGCACTCGTTTGGAGAGACAACGGATGGTAATATCATATTGGGCAAAGATGATGTGTATAAGCTAAACATAGGGTATGATACACTTAGCTATATCCTTGAGTATGTTATAGGCTATAAACCTGTGAGGGCGTGGGAAAAAGAGGTTCCACATGTTATTCTCGATGCACCTCAAGATTGCATAAAGGAATTTCTGAGAAGCTTTAGGCTTGGAGATGGAAGCGTATTCGAAGGCAAAATGCTTGTAAATGGCTTGGTTTTTCTGCTGCTAAGGCATGGAATATTCCCCAGAATATATCACTATAAAATATCTGAAAAAAATCCGAACCATAAAGATGCATATGAAATCAGAATTGGCCCGAGGGAATATGTCAAAAATATGGCTCAGATAACACATGATTTCATGGGTATAGACATAGAAAAAACAAGAGATTTCTCTTCAGACATGATACCAAACGTAGGGAGCCTTCTTCTAAAGACCAGAAAATCCTGTGACAGGCAAGGCATAGTTTACAGAGAAAGAAATATAGGATGGAATTATATCGAGAACAAAAACAGCGTAAGCAGACTTCTTTTAAATAAAATGTCAAAGATATTGGATTCTTACGGCGCTTCGCAGCATTATTTAGATGAACTAAATGAACATGTAGAAAGCGACATATATTGGGATAGTATAATATCAATAGAAGACGACGAAATGCCGCCTTACACGCTGGATCTGGCTGTTCCGCCACATGAAAATTTCATAGGCGGGAACGGTCTTCTGATGCTTCACAATTCCGACCCGCTTATAGTCGATCTGGAAGTAGCACTGGACGTCTTAAGAGAGCAGCTGCACCTGACAACCGACAGGAAGGGAATAGTCGCAGGCAATGTCGTGATAGAGGACAGAGGCGACAGCATAGACTGGTCAAAGCTCGGGAGCGGCGGATGGTCGATACCGAGCACAGTTGACGAAATCAAACTCAAAAAGGTGGACGCAAAATTTGTTCTTGTTTGTGAAAAAAATGCCGGCTTCGAGCGCCTGCACGAGGACAAGTTCTGGCAGAAGCAGAAATGCATATTGGTCGGGACAGGAGGCCAGCCGTCAAGAGGCGCCAGACTTCTGATACAGAGATTGAATTCTGAATATGACCTGCCTGTTTATGTATTTTGCGATAACGACGCCTACGGCTTTTATATTTATTCAGTGATAAAATCCGGCTCGATAAGCCTTGCGCACGTTTCAGACAGAATATCGACACCGGAAGCTAAATTCATTGGGCTGACAACATCTGACATCTATGATTATAACCTCAAGAAATGCACGATAAAACTCAAGGAAGTTGACATAAAGCGCGCCAAGGAGCTGCTGGAATATGAATGGTTCAAGAAGAACCCCAAGTGGCAGAAAGAAATAAACCTCATGCTTGAAAAAGGCGTGAAAGCCGAGATAGAGGCGCTCTCTCACAGGGGTCTTAAATTCATGTCAGAGGAATACCTGCCGGACAAAATCAAGAAAGGCGATTTTCTCGATTAATTTTATTCTTTTTAAATGTCTAAAATTCCACCATCTATCGTATAAATATGGTGGAATTTTAACATGCAAATCCACTGTTTTCAAACAGTGGATTTTTAAACATTCCATAAAATGTTATTCTACACTGCCTCGGTAGCTCAGTACAAATCCCTTCTTTGTAAAGAAGGTCTTGGTGAACCCCAAGAAACTATTATACAATGGATAGGGAGAAAGGTAAGCAGTCTCTACAAAGAGCATTTGGCTGTTAACCAAAGGGTCGACGGTTCGAGTCCGTCCCGAGGCGCTTTTTAATTAATGAAAATAAGGGGAAAAGAGGTGAATAAAAGATTCAAAAACCGTTTTAATAAAAGAAATGAGTTTTCGTGTCTGGGTTGGGAAGGTAATCTTAATTGCTAATTAATTAAGACCTTAAGTTCAGCCTGGGAGAACACACAGAATATGTAAAGTATTCTGGTTCAAACGGCTGAAGACCGTGACGTCGAGGGTTCAAATCCCTCCCTTCCCATACAAGTCAAGCTTTTAAGCATCACGCCAATATTCAACACAGAAGAGGGTATAGAGGAACAGGGAACTGTTTCTCGTCCTGCTTCTTAAAAGACCCAAGAGCCCTTCTCTTGGACTGAAGAGGTGTTTTCATGTCAAAAGAAGATAAAGAAGAGGCCGCTAGCGAGCTGCCGCCGGAGAAGGTAAAGAACATACCCACGACCTTGGAAGAGAGCAAGGTCATATCCACCAAGGACTGGCAACAGGTATACGAGCCCGGATACTACGGAAAGCAGATAGGCGAGCGTCTTGAGCTTGCTCTGGTGGAAGCCGTGCTCCTGCTTAAAAGAGGCAGGATAGAGGTGTTCAGGGAAGGCAAGAGCATGAGCTTCAAGGAACTCTATGAACATGCCGCATCTCTTGACAAGAGGTTTGTTGAAAGATACCGCGTATATGAAGACCTGAGGGAAAGGGGGCTCTTGGTCAGGACAGGCTTCAAGTTTGGCTGCGATTTCCGCGTGTACGAAAGGGGAGTGCAGCTGAAGAAAGGCCCGAAAAGCGCCAAGGAGCACACCAAATGGATAGTATTCTGCGTGCCGGAGGATTTCACGATGTCTTTCCAAGAGCTTTCCAGGTCTGTAAGACTTGCCCATAATATAAGAGCAAGAATGCTCTGGGCAATTGTCGACAATGAAGGGGACTGCACATATTACATCATCCAGAGAATGAAGCCCTAGACCAAACGTATGGCCTGTTCTTCCCAATAAATCTACTGGATAATTTTCCTTTTTTAATTCTTGAAATACATATGATAGGAAGGCATTCCGAATGAAAGTAAGAGATATAATGGTAAAAGATGTAGTTTTTGCGGACTCTGAAGACTTCGTCAGCAGCGCACTGGCCAAGATGAAGTCCAAAAAGATAAGCCAGATAGTCGTCAACACGAAGGGTATGTTCGCCGGCATCATAGAGCTGAAGAACATCGTGACGAAGGATATAGACATATCAAAAACTAAGGTCGGGACCTTGATGAAGAAGTCGGGCTTCGTCAAGCCCGATGACGATGTTCTGGATGCGGCGAAGTCTATCATTTCTAACGGCACAAGAGCCCTTCCGGTCATGGAAGGCGGAAGAGTTTCCGGCATAATCTCGGAGACAGACATAGTCGGCGTCGCTGATAAGTTCATGAATACAGAATCAGCGATAACCGGCATAGTTTCCAAATCGGTTTATGCGCGGAAGGACGACAACATTGGCAGAATAAGGCACCTGATGCTGAATGAAAACGTGTCTAGAGTGCCTATAGTCGAAGGCGGGAGGGTTGTCGGCGTTGTAGGAACCCTCGACCTTGTGAAGGCCGTCGAAGCTAAGAGGGGCTTCGAGGCCAGATCGAAGACGCGGGATACTGGATTCAAGGAAAAGACACGGATAGAGGAGATAAAGGCGGCAACCATAATGTCGGAAGCCATGACCGTCAGAGGAGACGAGAAGATAAAAAACGTCATAAAGCTCCTTCAAAGAAACGAGCAGGTGATAATGGAGAACGGCAAAACGTGCATAATCACCCCGAAAGACATCATAGAACTTTTCCTTTCCGCGCCGACAAAGCGCGTTTACGTTCAGGTGACCGGGATGCAGGAAGAAGGTATGGAATTCCAGTCAGAGATGGACTCCATAACCACGAAATTCGTGCAGAAAGTCGGAAAAAGTTTCCGCGACATCCAGGGCTTGATCGTTCATGTCGAGACCTACCATAAACAGGGGCCAAAATCCAAATACTCCATACGAGCTAGATTAATAACCGAGAATGGTATATTCATTTCTCATTCTCTCGGATGGAATCCGATAGATGCAATACAAGAAGCGTTCAAAAAGCTTGAGAATGAGATAAGACACTATATGGGAAAGAAAACCAGAAACTTCAAGAGCAAGACATCGCTATAATTTCTTAACTGGATCCCCGAGGGACTCCACTGGCTCTCCCGATATATACATCCTCATCTTTCCTGGCAGATCGCTGACCTTTATCCTGACCTGTTTCATGGTATCCCTGTCGCGAAGTGTCACGGTGCCGGATGAAATCGTGTCTGAATCCACCGTTATGCAGGCGGCGACCCCTATCTCGTCCATTCTTCTGTATCTGCGGCCAATGCTGCCGGAATCATCGTAAAAAACATCCATGCCGGCGGTCACGAGGGTTTTCCTTATTTCCGTGGCCTTGGCGTCCATCCCGTCCCTTTTTACAAGCGGCAGGACGGCACAATCAAAAGGCGACAAAACCCTCGGCAGCCTGAATATAGTCCTTTCCTCCTGGCCCACAGTCTCTTCGACGAATCCCATGTCAAGAACGGCATATACGTTCCTGTCGACCCCGAAGGAAAGCTCCAGCACGTGCGGAATGAACTTCTTGCCGTCGTGAAAAATATCCATGTTGCGGCCCGACACCTTCTGGTGGCCCGCAAGATCGTGGTCGGTCCTGTAGTGTATGCCCCCGACCTCCCTGAACCCTTCCATGCTCTCGATATCGAGCTCAATGTCCCAGTGGTACTTATTGTAAAAGGCTTTCTCCTCGTCACTGAGCTCCCTGAACCTGAACTTTTCCGGCGCTATTCCGAGAACTTCGAGATAGAATTTTTGTATCATTGCCATATAGTAAACGTAGAACTTCGGCAGCTTTACAGAGGCATTGCTGCAGGAAATCTCATGGACTATGCCCGACTTCCTGGAATCAACCGAAAGAAGCCTTAGATTGTACGAAGAGACTTCATCGAACCTTTCGTGGCCGTTTATCATGTCCGGGTTGAAAAATATCTGCAGCTCGGCCTGGTCGAATTCCCTCATACGTATCAACAGATTCCTGGGACTTATCTCGTTCCTGTAGGCACGGCCCAGTATCGCAAGGCCCAACGGGAGCCGCTTCCTCAAGACCTCAAACTCCCTTGGGAAGCTCACGTAAGCCCCCTGAGCTGTTTCTGGCCTCAGATAACCGAGAGACGAGCCTATCATAACAGGGAACATCATGTTCAGAATCCCGACCTCTTCCAGCTCCCCTCCGCATTTCGGGCATTTTATCCAGTGTTCCCTAATGAGCTTTGTGAGTCCATTGGCTGACAACCCCTCAAAACTTTCTTTAAGGATGGATTCTACAAGGTGGTCCGCCCGCTCCAGACTGCCGCATTTACTGCATTTTGTTATCGGGTCGACGAAGGAATCCACATGTCCCGAGGCCTTGAAGACCCTGTCGGGCATCATGTTCCTGCAGTCTATCTCGAAGAAATTCCAGTCCAGCCCAAGGAAATATTTCCTCCATAAATTCTCCCATTTTCTCTTTATCAGAGTCCCTATATGGCCGTAGTCATAGAGTCCTGAAACGCCTCCGTATATGTCCGAAGAGACCCAGAAAATTCCCCTGCGCCTTGCTATCTCCTCTATTTTGTTTTCTTTCTTCGCCATAGATTAATCTAGCGGCTGAATCATTTATATCTTTAGTCCGTGAATATTCTATCATGGGGCGATACGTTCTCACCGAGGAGGGCAGAAAATACCTGGAAACCGGCATGCCGGAGATGAACCTTGTAAAGCTCCTGGAATCCGGAAACATTGAAATTAAGGAAGCACAAAAGCTTGAAAACTTTTCAATAGCATTGCAATGGGCAAAAAAGAACGGCTGGGTCGAGATAAGACAGGACTTTCTGGTTCTTACAAAATGCCCCGAATCGTACGAAATCGAAACGGCATTGAAAAGCATCGCCTCCAACAAAGAAATCTCAAATAATATGGCTCAAATACTTCTGCAAAGGAACCTGCTGCAGGAAGAAAAGGAGGATGCATACAAAAGAGCTGAAAAATACAAAGGGACGGAAGTATCAGCTCTCAACGAGGACATAATAAAAACTGGTTATTGGAGTGAAACAATAATCAGAGCGTACAATGTAGAAGCTTTGGGGAAGAAAATCTATCCCGGAAAGAAGCAGCCTTATGCCGCGTTTCTGGACTGGGTGAAAAACAAGATGATTGGCCTTGGCTTCGAAGAAATGTCAGGGCCCATAGTCGAAACGGAATTCTGGAATATGGACGCATTGTATATGCCGCAGTTCCATGCGGCAAGGGACATACATGATGCGTATTTCCTAAAAGAACCAAAATATGCCAGAGCCATTGATAAAAACATCCTAAATGCAGTTAAAAAAACGCATGAAAAAGGCACATCGGAGTCGAGGGGGTGGGAATACCAGTACGATATCAAGAGAGCCCACAGGCTTGTGTTAAGAACTCATGACACGGCAATTTCTCCCAGAACCCTCTCATCTCCGGAGCTTAAAGTTCCAGGAAAATACTTTCACGTAGCAAGATGTTTCAGATATGATGTAGTAGACGCCACTCACCTGCCGGATTTTTACCAGCTAGGTGGTTTTGTAATAGACAAAGACCTTAATTTGAGGCACCTAATAGGCCTGTTGAAACTTTTTTCAAGGGAATTCGCAAACACCGACAAAATAAAGATAATGCCCAGCTATTTCCCTTTTACAGAACCGAGCGTTCAACTCATGGCAAAGCATCCCAAATTCGGGTGGCTTGAACTTGTAGGTGCTGGGATATTCAGGCATGAGATGGCAATACCTCTTGGAATAAAGCATCCTGTCATCGCGTGGGGAGCCGGTCTTGACAGGATATTCATGATGAGTTCCGGGATAAACGACATAAGGGACCTGTTCAGCTACGACCTTAATTACTTGAGAAAAAGCCCTGTAACATATTGAAGGTGAAAAAATGCCTACTATAGAAGTTTCGATGAAAGCCCTGGAAAAGCTTGCCGGAAGAAAAGTGAAGGAAAAAGATCTTGAGGCCGTGAAAGGGGAAATAGAAGAAACCGAAGGCGGCAAGGCAAAGATAGAAATAGGCGATACAAACAGGCCTGATTTGTGGTGCGTCGAAGGGATAGCAAGGGTTCTCAGGGGAAAACGCTTCCAGAAACTTCCCGTCAAAAACAGCGGGAAAGAAATCATAGTCGACAGGAAAATTCTTGGCATAAGACCTTTCATATCGGGCTTTGTCGTTAAAGGCGTGAATGTTGATGAGGAACTGCTTCTGGATATGATACAACTCCAGGACAAACTTGATGAAAACTATGGGAAGAAGAGGAAAAAGATATCCATCGGCATATACAATTATGACATGATAAAATTCCCTGCGCATTACAAGGCCGTCAGCCCATCTCACAAGTTCGTGCCTCTTGGCCTTGACAAGCCTCTCACCATGAGAGATATATTGTCCAAACACCCCAAAGGTAGGGATTATGGATATATTGTTCGCGAGCACAAATTGTATCCGCTGCTTATCGACATGAAGGAAGATGTCCTCTCATTCCCACCAATAATAAACAGCAACTATCTCGGAAAGGTCAAGTTGGGAATGCAAAATCTTATGGTAGAAGTCACAGGAACCGACCAGAAATCCGTCCTTCTTGCTGCCAATATCTTTGCATATTCGCTTTATGACAGAGGAGCTAATATAGAGTCGATAACGACCAGATATCCGTCCACAACAAAGTTCGGGAGGTCAGTTACTTGTCCGTATGATTTCTGCCAGAAAATGTCATTCAACAGGAAAAATGTGGAGAGTGTCCTTGGGATTGACCTGAAAAGCACGGAAATAAAGTCTCTGCTGGAGAAAATGCAATACGATGCTGAAATCTCCAATGATAAAGTAATTGTTGTCATCCCCCCCTACAGAAATGACGTGATGCACTATACAGACGTGATAGAAGATATAGCAATAGCATACGGATACGGGAACTTCAAGGAATCTGGAATTGAAAGCTTTACTGTCGGCAATCTAATGAAAGAGACACTTTTCACCGAGAATGTAAGAAGGGTTATGATAGGTATCGGATTTCAGGAAATAATGTCCGCGATACTTTCCAGCAAATCTGCCCTGTGTGATAAGATGAACACATCCTCAGAGCCACTGAAAATAGAAAATGTCATGTCAGAAAACTATTCGCATGTGAGGAGCTGGGTTCTACCAAGCATTCTTGCATGCCTGACGAAAAACATGCATAACGAATACCCGCAGAAGGTATTCGAGGTCGGGGAATGTGTGATTCGGGACAAGAAATCATATACAGGAACAGTAACAATACAAAAAATAGCTGGCGCGATTTCAAGCGGAATTGCAGGCTATGAAGACATATCCTCGTGCATAGATGCTCTGCTTTGCGGCATCGGAGCAAAATACGAACTGAAGCTTTCGGTGCATCCCAGCTTTATAGAGGGCAGATGTGCCGACATATTAATCGGAGGGGATAAAGCCGGCATCGTAGGCGAAATACACCCCAAAGTGCTGAATAACTGGTCCATAGAAAAGCCGGTCGCGGCTTTTGAAGCTGATGTCAACTCCTTACTGAAAGCTTCCACTTCACGGGACTGATATCGTTCTCGCCGCGCCTTTTCTTCCTTTTCCTTGTAGGTGTCATCTTAACACGAACCTATACCAAGGCCTGTTTTCTTTGTATTCAACGCCGGCAATGCGTCCGGCGAGCCTTCTTATTTCCCTGCTTGCAGGGGATTTCGGCGAGTCCAGAACTACAGGCTTGCGCCTTGCGATGGACTTCTGGACTTCAATGCGCTCAGGAATCCTTGCCAGTATATCTGTATCTTCCAGCATATTCTTTATGTCTTCCATGCGCATCTCGTGCGGCTTGTTCTTCACTCTGTTTACGACCGCACCTGTTATCTTGGTTCCGAGCTGTTCCGCCAGTTTATACGCTTTGAGAGCGTCTGTAACTGACGTCAATTCGGGGTTCGTTATGAGAACCATTTCGTCTGCTGCCTCCATGCTGGAAAGAGTCTCCTTGCCCAGTCCGGCGGCGGAATCCAGCAGGACTATATCAGCGGTCCCCAGAAGATCCAAAAGAACATTCGGCAGGTCCCTTGAATCAGTCCCCCTCAGGTCCCTGAGCGAGAGCCCTGCGGGGATTATCCTGACGCCACTGTCGTGGTAATAAATGGCATCCTTTATCGGGACGGAGCCCTTCAGAACATCATGGAGTGTGGTAGGATAAAGCGGCATACCGAAATGTATCCCTATGTTGGGCGTCGTCAGGTTGGCATCCACGACCACGACGCTCTTTCCCATGGATGACATTGCAACGCCGAGATTCGAAACTAGGGTGGTTTTTCCGACTCCGCCCTTCCCGGAAACGCAAGCTATTATTCTTGTCATACCACACCTAGAGATAATTATTGCCTCGGCGGTTTAAAAGCTTGAAAATGCTGCGTTTCAGATTTCACTCTACCTTACAAAAAAACGTCTCTGGCCGCATTGCGGGACAAGCCGGTCTGTTATTTATCTGTTTTACTGTATAAAACATTTACAAGGGCGCGTAGCTCAGCTTGGATAGAGCACCTTTTATGAAAGGCCTTCTTTCATAAGTGTCGGCCTTCTAAGCAGGGGGTCGCGGGTTCGAAAGCTGAAGCGCTAAGGCGTTGGCCGATTTTCCCGTCGCGCCCATTATAGTGAACCAAATAAATAAACATGATATGACTTATTTAGTTCACATATAGTGCCCAAGAAAACTAATTCTGAATGTTTTCTTGGAGCACTATAAATACAGAAACGTTGAAAAATAAGTCAGGTGCCGTCGATGGATTTTGCAAAAATAGAAAGGAAATGGCAGCAGAAATGGAAGAAATCTGGGATATTCAAAACCAACCCCGAGAAGAAGAAGAAATTCTTCACTTCCATCATCATACCATACGTCAACGGCAGGATGCATATAGGCCACAGCTATACATACACAAGGACCGACGCTTACGCCAGATTCAAGAGGATGCAGGGGTACAATACGCTTCTTGCCCAGGGCTTTCATGCTACCGGTGAGCCGATAGTAGGTGCAGTCGAAAGGCTGAAGAACGGCGACAAAAGCCAGGCAGAAACATTCAGGATATTCGGTGCCACCGAAAAAAACATCTCGGACTTCAAAAAGCGCGGTCCAGAATTTGTTGCAAAATTCTGGATGAAAAAATTCACGGAAGACTCCGATTCAATGGGATATTCGATAGACTGGAGAAGAAGCTTCGTAACGACGTCCATAAGCCCTCAGTTCTCCAGGTTCATAGAATGGCAGTACAACACGCTAAGAAAAAAAGGATACGTAGTGCAGGGCACCCATCCAGTGATATGGTGCCCCCACGACCAGTCCCCGACAGGCGACCACGACAGGCTTGAGGGTGAAGGAGAAAGCCCTGTAGAATATGTAGGGATTAAATTCAGAATGGAAGACGCCTTCCTAGTTTGCGCCACCCTGAGGCCTGAAACCGTGTACGGGGTGACAAACATATGGGTGAATCCGGACGCCACCTATGTAAAAATAAAGGCCGGCGGCGAGAAGTGGATCGTGAGCAGGGAGTGCTTCTACAAGCTGAAAGACCAGATAAAACATGTGGAAAAGGTATGTGAAGTCACTCTTGCCGGGAAGAGGTGCACCGACATTGTCGGCAACAGGGAAATACCGATACTGCCGTCGCATTTCATCGACTCCGAGTCAGCGACGGGTATAGTGATGAGCGTTCCTGCCCATGCGCCTTACGACTGGATGGCGCTTAAGGAGCTCATTGACAAAAACGAGCTCGAAGTTTACGGGCTGTCAAAGTCCGACATCGAACCAATAATAGCAGTAGACTCGGGTTCGGAGAATGCAATGGAGCTGTGCACCAAGATGAAAATAATAGGCCCGGGCCAGAAGGATCTTCTGGAAGACGCCACAAAGAGCCTGTACAAGAAGGAATTCCATGGCGGCGTGCTCAACGACAAGTGCGGGCCTTACACAGGATTGAAGGTGTCCGAAGCGAAGGAAAAAATAATCTCGGACTTCATATCCAAAGGCATCGCGCATCCTATATGGGATTGTCCGAAGGTTGTGTGCAGATGCACCACACGATGTCATGTCAAAATACTGGAAAACCAGTGGTTCCTGAAATATTCCGACAACGCATGGAAGGACATGGCCAGAAAATGTCTGGCTGGTATGAGGATAGTCCCGGAGGAATCAAGGCAGAACTTCGAGAATACAATAGACTGGCTGAAGGACAAGGCATGCGCAAGGAAATCCGGACTCGGCACGCCTCTCCCATGGGACAAGGCCTGGATAGTCGAGACTCTTAGCGACTCCACCATCTACATGGCCTACTATACGATAGCCGACATCATAAACAAAAACAGAATAAGCGCCAAAAGTCTTACCGACGAAGTCTTTGACTGCATCTTCCTGGGAAAAGGCGACCTGAAAGCCGTGGCAAAAATGAGCAAAATACCGGCTAAAACGCTTGCATCAATGAAGGAAGAGTTTGAATACTTCTATCCGCTCGATATAAGGAACAGCGCAAAGGACCTGATACAAAACCACCTGACATTCTACATAATGCATCATGTGGCGTTGTGGAGAAATCGGTACTGGCCTAGGGGCATCTCAACGAACGGATACGTCAGTGTAGAAGGGCAGAAGATGAGCAAGTCTAGGGGGAACTTTATAGTACTGAAGGATGTCATAAAAAACTTCGGGGCTGACATGGCTAGAATCAATATAGCGTGCTCCAGTGAGGGTCTGGAGGACGCAGACTGGAGGGTTGAGAACATAAAAACATACAGGTCCCGGATAGAATTCATATTTGATGCAATAAAGAACATCGAAAAATCCGGCACCATGAAAAACAGGAGCATAGACGATTACCTCATCAGCAGGCTGCAAAAGCATAAAAAAGACGCAACAGAGGCGTTCTCTGAGCTCAGACTGAGGTCGGCGTGCCAGAGCACCCTTTTTGAAACAACGAACGACCTCAAATGGTACCTGAGAAGGGTTGGCGGCATGAAGCACGCCAACAAGAAGACCATGAAAATTTTCATGTCCGACTTAATAAGGCTGCTTGCGCCGCTGGTGCCGCACATATCAGAAGAGATGTGGAGGGTGGTGGGCGGCAGAGGATTCGTTTCGCTGTCCTCATGGCCGGCTGATGACAAAGGCTTGTCAAACAACAGGGCCGAGCTATGGGAAAATACCATGATGCAGACATTGTCTGACATAGAAGAGATAAAGGGCATCATAGGCAAGGAAGTGAAGAAATGCACATTATTCGTTGCCGAAGACTGGAAATTCAAGACTCTGAATAAAATAATAAAGAATAAAAGCAGGCCTCTTGACGACATAACACGCGAAATAATGCAGAGCGATGCCAGGAGATACGGAAAGGCTACGCTTTCCTTCATACAATCTGCCTATTCCAAATCAAATGAAATCTCTGAGGTGATAGGAAGAGACGACCAATTAAAATTGCTTAACGAATCAAAAGGGTTCCTTAAGAGCGAGACTGGTCTGGAAATATCCATAGAAGACGCCAAAAAAAGCCAGAACCAGAAAGCCCGCAACTCAACGCCATACAAGTTTGGCATACTTCTTGATTAGAACCTTTCCAGGCTTTCCACTAGCTCAAGCTTCTCCCTTTCGTGCTTCCTGCTCTTCTCGAATATGCTGTCAAATATCTCTTCCATCCTGGTCAGGCGCTTCTGGAGAATTATGTTTTCCTTCCTCATCTCCAGAAGGGCGCACCACATCTGCGCCATCTTGATGTCGTCGGAGTTCTTGTAGGCTCCCTTGTGGCGGGATGCCTTCATGAGAATATTATTGAGGTGCTCCTCGTCCTCAATCCCAAGGTATTTCTTCCAGTTATCATCTGCCTTGAAAAGCATAATTGTAATTCAATTCAATCTTTAAATTCGTTGCACGGGATTTCGGCGTGATTCCAGCGTAATTGCGCTGCAGTTCGCTCCGCTTAAATAGTTTTTGAAAATAGCTTATAGGATGCAAAAAGGGGACTTCATAAGAATCAATTACATCGGAAGGCTGGAAAGCGGCGAGATATTTGACATTACAGACGAAGGCACGGCAAAGAAGGAAAAAGTCTATAATGACAAAATGAAATACGGCCCTCTGCCGGTGGTTGTAGGCGCCAATTTCCTGATATCAGGCCTCGATAAGGCTATAGAAGGCATGAACGTCGGCGACAAAAAAGACGTAATGATACAGCCAGAAGATGCGTTCGGCCAGCGCGACCCGAAGCTTGTGAAGACGGTCAACGCAAGGGTATTCCGGGACAGCAAAACAGATCCGCAGCCTGGCATGATAGTGAATTTCTCTGGTATGAAAGGAAGGATACAGAGCGTTTCTGGCGGACGCGTCCGCATAGACTTCAACAATCCCCTGTCTGGAAAGACACTTCTTTATCATGTTGAAATTATTGAAAAGATAGATGATAATGAGAAGAAAATAGAATCTGTTCTTGAGTTCTTCGGCATCAAAAGTGCCTCGATAAAAATAGATGGCAGCAGTGTCGAGATAAGCGCAAGAATTCCGGACAAGATGAAGGAAACCATTTCAGATATCATAACCAATAATGTTGAAGGCATCGAGAAGATAAAATTCTCCGAGACATTCGAAAAGAAATAACTCCAAACTCCATGATGATTGGAATATTTGCTGCAAAAGTGTCCCAGAAGCATTGATTATTTCTTCACTACTATAGGCTTGTGGTAGTAAGTGCTGTACTTACACCTCGGACACGCCACAGGTACCCTGTCATTTCTCGTAACCCACAAATGATCGCACTTTGTGCACTGGAGCTTCATAATTACTACTACAACTACTACTATTTAAATACGTATGTAATGCCAAGAAATTACGAATTTTTTGCCGCGATTTTCGTGGAATCTTTAAATATCCTCCAGCATATTTTATAGAAAGTGATACAATGGGCATACTGAGTTCTAAGGATATTGGGACAGCGCCGGCTGACGAGGAACTGAGGAAGATTCTAGAAGCGAAAAAGGCTGAGATAAAGGTTTTCGGAGCGGGAGGCGGAGGCGGAAACACAATCTCAAGGCTGATGCAGATAGGAATAGTCGGGGCTGAGACGATAGCCATAAACACCGATGCGCAGGACCTCCTTTACACTGATGCGGACACAAAAATACTCATAGGAAAGGAAATAACTGGCGGCCTCGGGGCCGGGGCTGATCCGAAGATAGGCGAGGAATCCGCAAAGGAAAGCAAGAATGAGATAAAGAAGTCCCTTGAGGGGGCGGACCTTGTTTTCATCACCTGTGGCCTCGGAGGCGGCACTGGAACAGGCTCATCCCCCGTGGTGGCGGACCTTTCAAAGAAACAGGGCTCGCTGACGGTAGGAATAGTCACACTGCCTTTCACTATGGAAGGCAAGCAAAGGATGAAAAACGCCAGGGAAGGTCTGGAGAAACTGGAGAAAAATGTCGATACGCTCATAGTCATACCGAACGACAAGCTTCTTGAAATCGTACCGGATGTATCGCTAAGCACGGCCTTCAAAGTCGCGGATGAAATACTAGTGAATGCAGTAAAAGGTATAACAGAGCTTATCACAAGGCCCGGACTTGTTAACCTCGATTTCGCCGACATAAGGGCTGTGATGAGTGGTGGCGGCCTGGCAATGATAGGCATGGGCGACAGCGATTCCGAAAACAGGGCTGTGGAGGCTGTGGAAAGAGCCCTCAACAATCCGCTTCTTGACATAGAGATCGACGGTGCCAAAGGAGCCCTCATAAACGTTTCTGGCGGCTCCGACATAACAATAAGGGAATGCCAGAAGATAGTCGAGTCGGTTTCAGTTAGGCTCAGCCAAGATGCCAAAATAATATGGGGGGCCCAGATAGTGAAGGAACTCGGGGACTCGATAAGGACCATGCTTATAATAACCGGCGTCAACTCTCCCTCCAGGAACGTTGCCCAATCCCAGGTCAGGGAAAAAAGACGTGATGTCGAGAAGATGTTCGGCATAGACTTTATCGACAAGTAGGCATTCCATAATTCCAGCCGATAAATACGGCATATTCCTCAGGTTTTAAGCCTTTGTATTATAAATTAATGTCTATAAACACTCTTTAGAGCGTGAACCTATGAGAGAAATAATAGAGCGGATAAGAAGGATACTGCTCATATCGAGCAAGCCCGACAAGACCGAGTACAGGCAATCGGCCAAGATAACTGGCCTCGGCTTCGTAGTCATAGGTATAATAGGGTTTTCAATATTCCTCATATTCAGCCTGATAGGCGGATTATAATGATGCTGACTATAAGAACCACAACCGGGCGGGAGAATGTTGTGATAGATTCGCTGTCGACAAAGATAAAGAACCACAACATTCCAATAAAATCCCTGATGCATCCTGAAGACCTGCGGGGATACATATTCGCCGAAGGCGCGCAGGAAGATGTGGAAAATCTCATCAAGAATGTCCCTCATATAAGAGGGATAATAAACAAGGAAGTCAATGTAGAAGAAGTCGAAAGGTTCATGATAGCCGAGAAGAGCGAGGTCAAGTTTGAGGTTGAAGATATTGTGGAAATAGTCGGTTCACCGTTCAAAGGCGAGCTGGCAAAAATAACCAGGGTAGACGAGACAAAAAATGAGATAACTGTAGAGCTTTTGGAAGCCGCCATACCCATACCGGTGACCATATCGGTAAATTCTGTCAGAATGCACGAGAAGAAAAAGGTGTGATAATTATGCCAAAAGAAACTGTGGATGTTCTGGTCGAAGGTGGAAAAGCCACGGCAGCACCGCCCATAGGGCCGACGCTTTCGCAGCTTAAACTTAACGTTTCGGACGTGGTCAAGCAGATAAACGACAAGACGAAGGATTTCGGCGGCATGCAGGTTCCGGTCAAGATAGTGGTTGACACTGAAACAAAAAAATTCGAGATATCAATCGGGACGCCGCCCGTGAGCTCCATGCTTAGAAAAGAGCTCGGTGTCCAGAGGCTGGCAACCGTCAACGAAGACAAAACCCGGAAAATGGCCGGGGATATCAAGATAGACGCCATAGTAAAGATAGCAAAAAACAAGGACTCCATTTCAGGCGGCATGAAGGAAAAGGTAAAACAGATTCTGGGTACCTGCCTCAGCTGTGGCATTACTGTAGAAGGACGCGACCCTCGTGAGGTCATAAAAGACATAAATGAAGGCAAGATAAGCGCCTAAACCTTCACAAGCGTTCCTTCTTCAATCATTTTTTTGAGTCGCTCAAATTCCTTTGTCCAATAACAGCCGCGATTACCATTTCTCTCCGATTCGGCCATTGCAAAAACATATCCCATGTTGCGGTAACATACTATACGACTATTTACCCTCAGGGCATACCAAGAAGACGTTTTCTCATACAATTCGGGCATCAAACCCTTCACTACTTCTTCCTATAAGAATAAAAAACGCACAGTGCCATGAAAATGCGCTTTAAAAGTTTGGCATGTTCATAACTTTATAGTGGTCATATGGATTTTCATGAGAAGCTCTTATTAGTCCTATATGCAGCAATAACGGTCTTCGTGGCCGTTGAATTCTTCGACCTATGGAACCTTGCAGTAGTGCTACTCGGCATAGTGGCGGCCATGGTAGTGCAGAAGATATCCTCCGACAAGAAGATAAGGAGCGTCGAAGGAAGTAGGGGAAGGTTGATAGACGTCATATCACAGAGAATAGACGTCTTTTCAGGCGGTATAGATTCGCTGAAAAGGGATTTTTCCAAGAACATAGAGTTCCTTGACAACAAAATAAACGTAGTCAACGACATTTACCAAGGTGAGATGAAAAAGGGATATTCAGAGATTTCAGGCCGAATTTCCATTCTGGAGCAGAAACTGGAGAGGGTGAGGGAAGCGATTGACAGCTCCTACATGAGCCTTGATTCCAGGCTTGCCGAAGTTGAAAGAAGGCATGATGAAGGTGCTTAAATATTTTGCTCCAATACTGTTATGACCCACATTTACTATAGGTGGTTCTGCCTATAGGAGGGAGACTAATGGAAACCAGGTCATTCAGAAGTATCGAAGACTCGATAAAGCATATAAGAGAAAACAACCCGAAGAGGGATTTCGAGCAGACATTCGACCTGGTAGTCAATATAAGGAATATAGACCTCAAAAAGACCGAGAATAAATTCTCGAAGGATGTCGTACTCCCACACGGACGCGGGAAAGATGTTGAAGTTGGTATAATTTCCGATACGATACAGGAAGCCACCATCAGGAAGGACGATATAGAGAAACTTGCATCCGACAAGAGGGGCATGAAAAACGTGCTGAGAAAATATGAGTTTTTTGTGTGCGAGGCTCCTCTGATGCCCCTCGTAGGTAAGACCCTCGGGAAGTTTCTGGGACCGAAGGGGAAGATGCCCAAGCTCCTGCCTCCCGGGCCAAACTACAGAGACATCGTCGAGGAAACCAAGAAATCCGTGAGGGTGAAATTAAGGGATTCCCCGACAATCCAGACGTGTGTAGGCTCGGAAAATATGAAGGACTCCGAAATAAAGGAAAACCTGGAAAGGGTAGTGGAAGAGGTAAAGAAATCCATACCGCCGAAATCCCAGATAAAGAATGTTTACCTGAAACTAACGATGGGGAAGCCGGTAAAATTAGAGGTATGATTATGAAAAAGGAAAATGAAGTGAAAGAGCTTGCAGACATCATGAACGGCCATTCTGTGATAGGCATACTGGATATGCACAAAATGCCCGCCAGGCAGCTGCAGATGATACGCAACAAGCTGAAAGGAAAGGCTATCATAAGAATGAGCAAGAAGTCCCTTATCAGGCTTGCAATAGAAAATGTGCAGAAGAAAGACATCAAGCCCCTGCAAGGCATACTTGATACCTGCGGCTTTGAGCCGGCCATACTGGCCACCAATGAAAATCCTTTCAGAATATACAAATTCCTAAAGGACAACAGGAGCCCGGCTTCGGCCAAGGGAGGGGACAAAGCGACAAAGGACATAGTAATACAAAAAGGCGCCACCAGCCTGCCGCCCGGGCCTGCCATATCAACCCTTCAGAAAGTCGGCCTCAAGGCATCGGTACAGGGAGGCAAGATAGCGGTTCTCCAGGACAAGGTCGTATGCAAGGAAGGCGATATCATCAGCGACGATTTGGCGGGAGTTCTTTCACTACTCAAGATAGAACCCATGGAAATAGGCCTCAAGATTTCTCATGTTTACGAGGACGGGACGCTCTACGAGAAGTCAGTCCTCAACATAGACATGGACGACTACTTAAAAACCCTGCAGAACTGCATTCATGAGGCTATAAACCTTTCCGTCAACATTGGATATCCAACAAAGGAAACAATAAGAATCATGATACAGAAGGCTTTCATCGAGAGCAAATCGCTATGCATCGAAGCGAACGCTCTGGAGAAGGATTTCATTGACGAAGTCCTGATGAAGGCAGTGAGGCAAGCGATGACACTTAATTCGACAATGGAGGTATGAAAAATGAATTACATATACGGAGCTCTGCTGCTCCACAGCGCTGGCAAACCAGTGAACGAGGAAAACGTAAAGAAAGTGGTGACAGCGGCCGGGGGAAACGCTGACGAGGCGAAAGTGAAGGCTTTGGTGGCCGCCCTTGAGGGCGTCAACATAGAAGAAGTAATAAGCAAAGCCGCAATGCCTGTAGCCGCGCCAGTAGCAGCATCTGCATCACCTGCAAAGTCCGAGAAGAACGAGGAAAAGAACGAGGAAGAGCAGGAAAAGAAAGCAGAGAGCGCCGCAGAGGGACTTTCAGCGCTATTCGGATAAATTTTATTTTGTTTTTACGGTGTTTCAGGCCGGGGTGTGTTTTTTATCCGTTCTTTGATAGATTTTACTATGTTCAAAAAACTTCCTGAAAAATACATAAAAAGAAAATTTGCGGGCCCCCTGGAACTGGTGTCTTCCCGCGGCACAGTAGCCCGTGTCTCCAAGAATTCGCCCAGGCCGGGTGAGAAAGATGGCTCAACATACACGTAACCGCGTCCGACGAGAATAAAACGGTAAGCGGTCATCTAACAGAAGGGACTATATTCACCATGGCAGAAGTTCCTTGGAGAGCTCAGCAAGCAGATAGAGAGATGTCATGATGAATATACAGGCCTGAAAGAGCTTGAATAATGAATCGGTGTTAAAGATGAAAGATGCCCTTAGGAAAAAATTCTCCGACGACCATGAAAAATACTATAAAGTAAAACTCTTCTCCGACTTAGGTTTCGAAAGGAAGAAATGCAGATGCGGCTCGCATTTCTGGACGCTGAACACAGAACGCAATACATGCCCCTCTCACGATGACTATGACTTCATAGGAAATTCGCCGATGAAGAGAATGGATTATATAGAAACGTGGAAGTCCATAGAAAAATTCTTCGTTGAAAACGGCCATGCAAGCATTCCGTCGTATCCTGTCGTATGCAGATGGTTTCCTGGACTTTACTTTACCATAGCAAGCATAGTTGCATTCCAGAGATCCGTCGGCGGCAAGACGGTTTTTGAGCTGCCGCAGAATCCCCTCATAATACCACAGAACTGCCTCAGATTCAATGACATACCAAACGTGGGCGTCACTGGTAGGCACGGAACCAACTTTGTCATGATAGGCCAGCATTCGCTGCATAAAGGAAATGAAGGTTATTGGAAAGATAGATGCATAGAACTCGATTTCAAGCTCCTGACAGATGCATTGAGAATACCGGAAAAGGACGTGACATTTGTAGAGGACATCTGGCTTGGCCCTAACGCTTTCGGATACTCACTCGAATATTTCGTCCGCGGACTGGAGCTGGGAAATGCTGTATTCACGGAATTTCTCGGAACTCCAGAAAAATACACACATATGGCGGATAAAATAGTTGACATGGGCGCCGGCCTGGAGAGGTTTGCATGGCTCTCGCAGGGGACGCCAACATGCTACGACGCCATTTTCGGTCCCGTGACAGAAAAACTCCTCTCGATGACCGACTATGATAGAGATTTCTACGTAAGATATTCAAAGGTCTCCGGCTCTCTCAACCTTGACGAAGTTCCGGACATAACAAAGGCGAAGAAGAAAATATCGGACGGGCTTGGGATGTCGGTCAAGGAACTCATTAGGAAAACGTCCCCCGTCGAAGCTGCATATGCAATAGCAGACCATGCAAAGACTCTCCTGCTTGCCATATCAGACGGCGCGCTTCCAAGCAACATCGGAGGGGGATATAACCTCAGGATACTTCTCAGAAGGGCAACAGGCTTTATACAGGAATATGGATTTGACATTGACCTTGCAGACGTCTGCGAATGGCACGCGGATTACCTGAAAAATATAAACCCAAGACTGGCGAACTCCATTGACGACATAAGAAAAATACTTGACATTGAAAAACAAAGATTCATTTCTACGGAGAAAAAGAACATGGAATTCGCGGAAGCGCTCATCGAAAAAGGAAGTAAAATCGATACCATCAAGCTTGTGGAGCTTTACGAATCGCGCGGCATAACTCCGGAATTCATGGAAAGCGTCTCGAGGAAGAAGGGAATTGACATGTATATGCCCCAGGACTTTTACGAGAAGATATCGTCAAAGCACATGAAGGAACCCAGGATACATGAGGCCGGCATAAATATAGACGGACTAGAGCCTACGGAGCTCCTGTTTTATAAGAATAGGGAAACCATATTCACGGCAAAGGTCACAAAGATAATAGAAAATAAATATGTAATCCTTGACAGGACTGCATTCTTCGGAAGGTCCGGCGGACAGGAGCCTGATCGTGGCTTCATAAACAAATGTAGAGTTTACGACGTCGAGAAAATAGGTAACGTCATAGTTCATCACGTCGAGAATCCGGATTTTGAAGTCGGTGATATGATAGAAGGTGAGATAGATAAGGAAAGGAGACAGCAGCTCACAATGAACCATACAGCTGTCCACATAATAAACGGCGCCGCTAGGAAAGTTCTAGGAAATCATGTATGGCAGGCCGGCGCCAGCAAGGGCGTCGATAAGGCGCACCTCGACATAACGCATTTCAATTCTCTGACACAGGAAGAAGCCGACAAAATAGAAAATATTGCCAATGACATCGTAAAAAAGTCTTTGAAAGTAGTCAAAACAAAGGTCCGCAGAGGCGATGCGGAAAAAATGTATGGAATGAGAATATATCAGGGAGGGGTCATACCTGAAAAGGAGCTTAACATAATAGAGATACCAGGATTCGACACAGAAGGCTGCGGCGGTACGCATGCCGACGATACAGGAGAGATACGCAAAATAGTCGTTCTATCGACCGAAAGGATACAGGACGGGGTGGTAAGAATAAACATAGCATCTTGGAAAGCCGCCGAAAAATTTGTCGAAGAGCAGAAAGAACTGCTGGCCGAGGTCGGGAAAATACTTGGAGCCAAAGATGAAGAAGTGATAGAAGTATCGAAGAATCTTTTCGCCCAATGGAAAAAATCCAGAAAAAAACAGAAAACAGAAAATGTCGAAGAAATGAAATACAAAATTGTGGACAACAGGCTCATAGAGGTCGTGGAGTTTGCAGACATTGGGAAGCTCCAGGCAATCTCCAAGTCGCTTTCAAACGACGATACTTTCATATTCCTTGCCAGCATGTCGGATAAGATATACGTCTTCTGTTCAGCAGGGAAAAACACGGGACTGGACGCAAGAAAAATAGTTTTCGAATCGTGCAAAATCCTCAAAGGATCCGGCGGCGGCACAGAACTCATCGCGCAGGGATTCGGCACGGAAATGGATAAAATAGAGGATGTTATGGAATTTGTGAGGCGAACTGCATGCAAGAAAGGAAAATCCTAAGAGAGATTTCAAGGATTCTTGGAGTGCCTGAGAAGGATATACCAAAGACTCTCAGAAGATTCAAGAAAGACATGTCAGAGAGTTGAATTTATCGACTTCAGGACGCATTCTGGAGGCGTTGAAACAAGATGACTGCACAGCACAGAGAAAATTGTCCTCGCCGATATGTCCTCTATGTCCTCGGCACCGCCATAAAGGGACTGGATGGAAAGGCTTCTCGAGTCCCCGCTTATGCGTTCGACAACTAACTGTATTTTTCCGTCCAATGTCGTCATCGTATCCGGCAAGGTGCCGACATAGTCGTAAACAGCGTCCGGCTCGGTGTAGTAATACCTGAGAAAAGTTATCCCGTTCTGTATGTACAGCGATTCGATAGAGGGGCTTATCTCATATTCGACGACTGGAGAACTTATAGAATTATCCTTGGTGTCCTCCTGGCCCCCGAAGCTGCTAGTCACTCCTATAAAGAAGAAAGCTATTGACGACATCCCGAATATGACTATTATGAAAAGAACGACTATCTTCTGCTTCGTTGATTTTTTCATTTCATCACTCTGTCGTGTGTATCCTGGCGACTACATTCATTCCCTTTCTGGCCAGGTCAAAAAACTTTTTTATCGCATCCTGAGATGTCATAGCCATCACTTCGACTTTGTCGCGCCTCGCGGCCGCAAGCACATCCCTGTTGAGCTTCGCCTCACTATTAAACCCCAGCCCGAATATAAGTACTTCAGGGTCGCGAAGCATCATTATTTCGTAGTCCATAAGCCCTATGTTATGGGTCTTGTCTATCTCCTCATGCCCCTTCAGGTGCAAAAGGAGGTCCATCTCCCCATACATCTTGTCGTCGACAAGTATCTTTCCGAGCTCTACTTTCTTAACTTTCGGCAGCATTTTTCCACCTCGATAGCCCCGCCAGGATTCGAACCTGGGTCTCCCGGTATCTCCGAATGCTCCAGAGCCGGGAACACTTGGCCTCTATGCTACGGGGCTTTCCTGTTAAATATTCAAGCAAAACGTTAAAGAATGAATCAGCTCATGTCATCTATAACTCTCGTGCCGGTCTGAGTTATGAGATAGCATGTAGAACCTACAGGGCTTATGGCCGTCAGAAGCTTTTTCTCCACCAGGGAACGCGTCACCGTGTCGACAAGGTTCGAAACGTCCCTGTCAGAATTACCGCTTCCTTTTAGAAAACTCCTAAGCTCTATTTTTGTCATCAAATTATTTTCCGCCACCTTTCTAAGAACTTTTTTCTCCACTTGATTCAACGAAACCATTTCATCGCCCCTCTATCATCGAGTATTTTTGCCGAAACTCCAAAAAAATATCATGGAATTTGCAGATTTAATAAGATTGCGATGTATAAAAAATCATCGTTTAAAAGATGATTTTTATGTTTATAGTGGTGGGGGTTTAAAGAATGCCAATAGTTGGATTCAATTTCAACAAGATAAATGCGGAGATAAAAAATGAGAATTACAAGGGTAATATAAACGTCAACATATTATTACCTACCATAAAATCTATAGAAAAGAAGGACGACATTGCCGGCATGAAGGACATAATCTCAATAGAATTCTTTCTTTCGATGTCTTACGACCCTAAAATCGGCCAGATAGATTTTTCAGGACATGTCCTTTACCAAGGCGAGAAAGCCGTGAAAGCATTGAAGACCTGGAAAGAAAAGAAAATTCTTGACGAGGAAATCGCCATCGACATATACAACCACGTATTCAGGAGATGCTCAATAAAGGCGTTCTCGATTGCGGACGACGTAAGGCTTCCACCGCCTATAACCATCCCTCTTCTCACGAAAGGCGAGCCAAAGAAGACAGCGACTGCCGGGTAAGTAATACAAAATATGGTGTGAATATTCCCGTTTCAAATAACTATAATTACAATAACTGACTAGTTTATAATATAGCTACTCTGTTTAACCCTCACAAAACCCGGCTTGCATGATAAAATATATTTTTAGTTATATATTATTTAATTAATTCTTTATAAAATATATTTATTGCCTTCTATCTCTCACAAAGGAAAATATTTTCTTTATTATATATTATAAAACTACTTCTTTCTAAAATTTTTTATAGATAATATTTTTTCTATTGTATATATCATAATTTAATTTTCTTCCGTTATCACTCACATCAGAAAAACCGAAGATTTTTATGATCTCGAAAAACTTCATTTTTCGCAGAAAAAAATCAGTCTTCGCGTATCATTTCGTTGTTTTTCATTTCCATTTTTTCTTCTGCTGGTTCCTGTTTTGGCGCTGGCTTTTCATCCTTCTGAAGGCGTGCCATCTCCAACATAAGAAGGTCGTCAAAATCCTTCGCTATCCGGCGGGTCTTGCGGAAAAAGCTCTTTGTAGCGCTTTCTGCGCGGTCAAGAAGGCGGTTCGCCGTGTTCGATGTCAGCATATAACCCTTGACAAAGCCCTCCCCTGCCGGCATCTTGACGAATTCTATGAAGCCCAGCGTCCTCCACTTCCTCAATTCCTCATAGGTCTGCGATTGCGAAACCTCGAGTATCTTGGATATTTGCTCTATGCTCAAAGGTATGCTTTCTTTCTTGTACCTGATCATTTCAAGAAGCAATTTGGAATGTTTGGCCCTTGATTCCTTCCTCTTGATGCCGAGGCGTCTCACGAGGACGTCGGCAAGGTCTTCCACGGTTAGGTCCAGCTTGCCGTCGGGCGGCGAGACCCTCTGGAATACAATGTCAGAAAGCTTCTTTTTCGGCATTTTTATCACCGTCTTAATTTGATTACTTCTATTCCAGCTTCTTCGAGTAATTTAGCACCCAAATCATCGGGATATTCCCCTTCCATTACAATCTTCTTTATTCCTGCATTAATTAACATTTTAGAGCAGATCGTACACGGCGAATTTGTCGTATAAAGCGCCGCATCCCTTGTCGATACGCCATGAAGGGCCGCCTGCACGATCGCATTTTCTTCTGCGTGCGAACATGCGCATTTGTCAAGATGCATGCCGCGGGGAAAATTTTCTTCCGAGCCGTTGCAGCGCTCGCATCCGCCTTCAGTACAGTTTTTAGTGCCTCGTGGAGTGCCATTATATCCTGTCGATATTATCCTCTTGTCTTTGACCAAAATTGCCCCTACTTGCCTTCTTACGCAGTCAGCGCGCTGCCTTACAGCATGGGCGACATCCATGAAGTATTCGTCCCAGTCGGGTCGTTTTCCGTCTCTTTTATATACATCTTTGTCCATTTGGCCACCCTTTACACGACAAAAAAGCATCCGGAGGGGGGTATTTTGTCTTCTCTACAGAGGAACATTGTTCCTTTGAGATGTCAAAGAGCTTCGCTCTTTGCACACTAAGTGAGATATATGTGTTTCCGAAAGTTATATTCCTTTGCAATTTTTCATTTTTTACCCAGACTAGACGTTTTTTGATTCATTCAGAATTAGTATGTAGTAAATCGCCGAAACTCTCATATTGGATATGTCTGGTACATAACCTTGCCCACAGGCAAGGCTTGCCTGAGCATGGCAAATATGATTTCTATGGATAGCAGCAAAAATTCCGCATGCAGGCTGTAGTAGACTGTTTTTGTCGTTTCTTATGTCAGGGATGGGCTTTTTTTATTCAGAATTAGACCGCAGTGAATTTACACTTGTTCTAGTTCTCTCCTTCTTTCTTCAGCTTCCCAAAACTTTCCGTCTTCATCTACATCCATGAAAACCATCTCTTCCCCTATTTGCACTGCTTTCCGGACTTTCAGGGGATGCAAAATACCATAAACACGGGCACCACGATCATATGACGTAGACGGCTCTATATCCTTTCCTATGAAGTTTCGTCCGGCCAAAAGTAATGTATCTAAAAACGTATTATAAGTTAGGCCGGAAGATAACATATATGCTGGATCTTTTATATCAGAATAACGAAATATTTGTCGCATCATTCGATTTCCCCACTTATCATAGTTATTGGGGCCGCCGATTCTACTATAATCAGGCATGTCTGTCAAGAAATCAACTGCTCTGGCCCGTCTTTCGTAGCCTTTTTTAAAATCTCTTGCCATTTCTTTCAGTGTCATACGATTCACCTATATGTATATAGACTTGGTAATATTTAAAGATATACTTACTGTAAAGTAGTTATAATAAATATAAATAGCGGTACGTGGTTGTAGTAAATTTTTGTGTAATGAACGATAGAAGAAACGGCTGTTTTTGACTTCAGGCAGGTACATTATGTCGCCAGCCACGACCCTACTGCCGTCATATGCCCTTATTCCGACAACATGGTAGGTTCTGAAACCTAAAATAATAGAAAGGGGGCTTTTCCGGCCCACTGAATCAGTCTTCGTCGTCGAATTCCCTTGTCGTATACATAGAACACCCCTCCATGCATCCGTTGCTTTTTCTTATGCACGCCCGTATTTAATGCTGAGGGCGTAACTCCCTCCGAGTGGGCGTATTTATATGCTAATCTACTCACTAATCTATCTTTTTTATTGAATAGTATACGTACATTACTTCCTTTAGTATATTTCATAAATTCTATATTCTTATGTGAGAGTTAGAAAAATCTTTAATATAATCTATAAAATATCTTTTTTATACATTATTTCATATAATAATATTTTTATATTTATATATTCTATTACACATATAGTGATAAAAATATATCCTATAATTAATTAAAAATATAAAATACAAAGAAAATCTATCGCTTCTTTTTAGCAGCACTTGGCTTTTCATCACAGCACGCCTTCCACTTGCAGTGCTTGGCTGCACCTAGGAAGAGCATCGAAACGAAATATTGTGCTAGGATGTACCACGTCTCCGCACTGTTTGACAAAACGCCCCTGTTCACGAACTGCTGGACGACGGCAGAGAAGAACAGGACTGCGAATACAGCGCCGAGGATGGCTGCCAGAACCGCATATCCCCACTGCTTCGGTGTCTTGCACATCTATATCACTATCACTTTTCCGGCTTTTTTCTCGGCTTGAGTTTCGAGAATCTCCTCATGACGGCCTCGAAATCATTGGCGAGGTCCATCCCATCCTGCGTGAGCTTCACGTATTTTATCCGGCCCTGCTTGTCAAAATCCACCACACCCATGTCCTTGAATATTTCCAGCAATTTCACTGTGTGCGAGTACGTGCAATCGGTTTCCTTCGCCAATATAGATACATATTTTGGCCCGGCACCTATTTTTATGTTTAAGAGAAGGCGAACAGGCTTTTTTCTGATGAAAAATTCTTCAGCATCCATTTTCGGCGTCATAAGATACCTGATAAGTGTATGGATTTCCTCCTTTATATATTTTATCAGTTACAAATATTTTTTTGAATTAATGTTTCTTGAAATATCTTATATATAATATTTTTTAAGATATATATTATATTCCTTACTTTATATCTTTTCGTATATATCGTATCCTATGTTATATATAACATTTTACATGATATATATTTTATATAGATTTCTACCCTCTTTTTATTGAAGTCTGATTAATTATTCCAATGGAAATAACTCTCCAGCCCCTGCGAAGGATGCTGAAAAATGCCGGAGCCAAGCGAGTGTCCGACAAGGCGGCCGAAGAACTCGGCCTCGTTCTAGAAGAAAGGGCCGTGAAAATGCTCGATGTGGCCAGGAAACTGTCAGAACATGGAGGAAGGCGAACCGTGATGAAACGCGACATAAAACAGGCAACAAAACATCAATAAGGGTAATCCATCCGTAATTTATTTTTCGATTAAATAATTTCACGTATAATTATCATCATGATAACGGACATAATACAAAAAATTTCTTCCGAGACCGGCATACCAGAAAGCGAGGTAAAGGATAAAATAGAGGAAAAGAAGATAGAGCTTTCCGGCATGATATCGGACGAAGGCGCCGCATACATAGTCGCAAAGGAACTTGGCATAACTGTAAGAAAAATCCAGAGGCTTAAAATAGGAAACATAATCATGGGCATGCAAAATGTCGATGTCATAGGAAAAATTGTGAGGGTTTCGGAAAAAGAATTCGAAAAAGACGGGAACAAAGGGAAAGTTATGTCCGTCATCCTTGGCGACGAAACTGGAATCATACGTCTTTCCCTGTGGAACGACGAAATAGACAAATTCTCAGGTTTTGGCCGGGGAGATACAGTGCATGTGAGAGGGTTCGTAAAAGAAGGCCTTTTCGGTCCAGAGCTTAGACTTGGAAGATACGGCACGCTTTCGGGAAGCGACGAAACCATACCGGACGTTTTGGAGAAAAAAACCGAGTATGAAAGGTCACCAATATCGGATCTCAGGGAAGGCCAGTACAGGCAGATACTGGCACCTATAGTGCAGGTTTTTGGCGGAAACATATTCTATGAGATATGCCCTATATGCAAAGGCAGGGCCAAAGAATGGAAGTGCCAGGAGCATGGGGACATACAGCCCGAATACGGCCTGGTAGTTTCAGGGATTACCGACGACGGCACTGGAAACATACGCATAGTGGCATTCAACGACGCTGCGGAGAAGATTATAGGGATGAGCAAATTCGAGGCCAAACGGCTCTTCGACATAAAGAAAAAAATGGAAGCCGTCATAGAAAAAATACCTCTCGGCCGGGAGCTCATGATAGACGGGCGCGTGAGCAGGAACGCGCTTTTCGACAGGTTGGAATTTGTGGTCAACGATGTCAACGGCATCGACATAAAGAAGGAAATAGAGACGCTTTTGGCATAGCGAGATTTTTAACGGGGTGTGTGTATGGCGAAAAAAAATCAAGAGGAAGAAAAAGTTTCTGAAACAGTGGAAACGAAGGAAATAACCATAGAGGACCTTCCAGGCGTCGGGCCAAAAGGCGCTGAGAAGCTCAGGCAGGCCGGCTATACAGAACTTCTTTCCATAGCATCTGCTTCTGCAGGGGACATAGTTGCCGCATGCGACATAGGCGATGCCACTGCCGACAAGATAATAGCCGCGGCCAGGCAGATGGCGGACGTAGGTGGATTCAAGTCCGCGTATGAAGTTCTTGACAGAAGAAAGGAGATAGGCAAAATAACCACGGGAAGCAAATCCCTCGATGCGCTTCTTGGTGGCGGCGTCGAAACACAGGCAATAACCGAGGCTTACGGAGCATTCGGTTCCGGCAAGTCGCAGCTGGGATTCCAGCTTGCAATAAACGTGCAGCTGCCGAAGGCGGACGGTGGCCTCAACGGAAAATGCATATTCATAGACACTGAAAGCACATTCAGACCGGAAAGGATTATTCAAATGGCCGAGATCCGCGGCCTTGAGCCGAAAAAGGTCCTCAAGAATATTTTCGTCGCGAAGGCCTACAATTCGGACCATCAGGTAGTTCTGGCTGAAAAAGCAAAGGATATGATAAAACAAGATGATATAAAGCTTGTCATAATAGACTCCCTCATGTCGCATTTCAGGTCGGATTACTCGGGACGGGGGGAGCTTGCGCCCAGGCAGCAAAAACTTAACAGACACCTGCACGCACTGCAGAAAACGGCCGACGTCCACAACATCGCAATATACATAACAAACCAGGTGATGGCGAGGCCTGACATGATGTTCGGCGACCCGACGGCTGCTGTAGGCGGCCACATACTCGGGCATGCCAGTTCTTACCGGATGTATTTGCGAAAAAGCAAAGGCACCAACAGAATAGCACGCCTGATAGACAGCCCTTCCTTGCCGGAAGGAGAAGCCGTGTTCACCGTGACCGAAGGCGGACTAGGAGATTGACATATAAATAATAAAAATTG
>CAYJVT010000003.1:0-64635 GCA_964373695.1 uncultured archaeon
ATCGTCAACCACCTTCCTTCTCCGTATCTTTGATGGCAGGTCACACATTTTCTTTATTAAATACTTTTATGATAAGTGGGAAGAATGTTCGACCACGAAATCAAGGGTATTAGATGGGGCGTCTCTTACCTGACCACGGACTCGCGCCTTCCGGTAGGTGAAAAGTTTAGAATTCTCTGTGAGGCGACTGATATGCATCTTGCAGGAGAGTCTGAAAGGGATGTGCAGTCAGAGCATTATGAAGGCAGGGTATACACAAAATGGGAATACGGAATGATAGGAGCATTCGGCGGCGTCAAGTTTTACGCAGAGCTTGACATGACATACGGCAAATCAAAGCTTTCCTTTCTTGTGAGTGAGAGGACAGGCGGAAGGAATGCACCATCAATGAACTAGTGCTTGCTGCGCTGATGGCGTTCCCTGGCGAGTATTTCGCTTTCTATTCTCTGATGCTCTGGAAGTTCTTCAGGATTATGCCGCGCGCTGACTGGTCAGGCGAGCCCAGCGTTATGTTGCCCTTGCCAGCAAAGTGGTGGGATATGTTCTGGTGGAGGTGCGCGCCAAGCACCACAATCTCCAGGTCGCCGTAGCCTATCAGACGCTGCAGGAACGACTGCTTCACGTCGATTTCAGAGATGCTGTGGTAGTTGATTTTCCTTGTTTTCTTCGAGAACAGGCCGAGCTCGACAGTCATGGCATCCTGCCTGAGCTCGATGCTGTCGGACCTGATGTTCATCTCGCTGACGACAAGCATGAAAACGGCAAGCCCCGCAAAGAATGCATATACAGCCAGTGAATATCCAAGGACGTAGCCCGCGACGCTCGCAGCCAGGAGAATGGCGGCCAGAAGATAGTTTGCGGCGAACCTGAATCTTGAACTGTGAAAACGCAGAGTCGGGCCGACAGAGGACTGATTGCGCATGATATACATAACAGTTGCCCGGCTATATAGTTAGCGTTGAAATGAAATATCCAGAGCAAATCCTATAATTCCGCGCCTGCGTCAGCGCAGCTTGCACTGCCTTTTGATGCACTGCGTTCCGGCATATGTAGCACTCCATGATATAAATTGCTGCCGGCATTTATCGGTTCGTGAAGCCTTTAAATATGCTTTTCCTGAATTATGTTTATGAGCGAGAAGGAAAAGAGGTATATGCCGCAGAGCGGCGCGGGCCTTATACAGTATTTCGACGTTGAGCAGCAGGTCAAGATAAAGCCGCAGCATGTCGCTGCAATAAGCATAGGCTTTGCCACCGTAGTTCTCATACTTAAGTTCTTCGGATGATTCTTCGGAAATCATAAGTATTCTTAATGTTTTCAGGCTTTAGCCATACTCTTTGCAGATAAAAACTTTTCATATATAATGAATCTATGAAGATTCTGGTAACAGGCGGCGCAGGCTTCATAGGCAGCAACCTGGCAGACCGGCTCATAAAAGACGGCCACAGCGTTAATATACTCGACTCCATGACTGCAGGGAGGAAGGAAAACGTCAACGCCAAGGCAAAGTTCTTCAAAGGCGACATAATGGATGAAGACGACATAATGTCGGCCATCAGCGGATGCGGTGCCGTCTTCCATCTTGCGGCCCAGACTGATGCGAGGGCAGCGGACGAGGACAGCAGCTACAAGACGAACTATCTGGGGGCCAAGAACGTCTTTGACGCCGCGAAGGAAAACAACTCGAAGATAATATTCACCTCATCCGCAGCGGTGTACGGCGACAAGCAGGGGGCGTGCAAAGAGGACAGCAAGTGTAAGCCTGTAAGCGAGTACGGGAAGAACAAATTGCGTGCGGAAAAAGCCGCTGGCGAGAGCGCCTTCATAGCCAGGATGTTCAACGTATACGGAGCAAGGGGCGGCGGAGTAGTGAACATATTTTGCGAGCGCATCCCGGAATACAAGGAAATCCACGTCTTCGGGAACGGCCTGCAGACAAGAGACTTTGTCCATGTCAACGACGTCTTGAGCGCCCTTCTTATGGGACTGGAAAAGAGCGGCACATATAATGTCGGGACCGGTACCGAAACCACGCTTCTCAACCTGATAGACATGATATTCACGCTCACGCGAAACAAGCCTAACGTGAGGCATGAGCAGGAAAAGAAGGAGATAAAGCGCAGCAGGGCCGACATAACGAAGATAAAGGCCCTTGGATGGCAGCCTTCAATCAGTTTGCATGACGGAATAAAGATGCTTCTCAAGAGCAAAGGCGTCAGGCTTGCAAGCGACGCCTAGATCCACTTCTTCAGAACATACCTCACGTCCTGCAAATAGTCGCGCCAGCGCCTCTCGCGGCGGTGCATGAGGAAGAGAAAGTTCCTAATGCCATCCATCATCCCGACGCCCTTGACGTATAGCGGCGAAGAAATTGGGATGTTGCACGCCTTCAGCCTGCTGCGCCCGACCTCGAATATTATCTCCACCGCGATTTCGTAGCGCTCCGACTTCAGGTAAAATTTTTTCAAGGTTTCGGCGCGGAAAGCCCGGAACCCGCTTTCGGTGTCCTTCAGGTTTGTGCCAGAGATGAAGTTCGTGGCTGTGTTGAGGAAGAAATTCCCGAACTTCTTCACGAACGGATACCTCGAAAGGCTTCTCTGGCCAAGGACAAAGTCGTAGCCTTCTTCTATCTTTTCTATGAACCTCCCAAGGTCTTCAGGCACGTGCTGGCCATCGGCGTCCATTGTTATCACGATGCCTGGTTTCATGGACAGCGCCTTTCGGAAGCCGGTGCGCAGAGCAGCCCCGAGTCCCCGGTTGACCTTGTGTGAAACAACGACTGCACCGGCTTTTTTTGCCATATAAGCTGTTTTGTCGGATGAGCAGTCATTGACGACGATGACGGTTCCGTATTTCTTTGCTTTTGATACGATGCCTGAAACGGACTTTTCCTCGTTGTAGGCAGGTATCACTATACAGATTTTCATGTAAAGATGATATTGAAGAATAAGAATTTATATGTCATAGATAATAGTGAAGAGTGATAGTATGCCTACCGGTAAGATGATTGTTTTCGAGGGGCTTGACGGCTCGGGCATCACCACGCAGTCTACTCTCCTGAGGAATTATTTCATGAACAAGGGCAGGGACACCATACTCACCAAGGAGCCGACCGATGGGCTGGTTGGCGGCATCATAAAGGCATGCCTCAGGAAGGAGTGGAAAACAACGCCCCTGACGCTTCAGATGCTCTTCGCCGCCGACAGGGCTCATCATCTGTCTACGGAGATAGAGCCTGCGCTGAAGAAGGGAAAGATAGTGATATGCGACAGGTACATCCTCTCGTCCATAGTTTACGGCAGCCTCTCTACCCCTACAGCCACCCTGAAACAGATGAACGCGGACTTCAAGAAGCCCAATGCAATGATATTCGTCGACACACAGCCCAGGATATGCATAGAGCGCATAAAGAAGGCGCGGCACCACATAGAGCTTTTCGAGGAGGAGCAGCGCCTGGAGCAGATACGAAGGAACTACCTGGCTCTGAAGAGTTATTTCCCGGAGACATATATCATAGACGGCAACAGGCAGCCTGAAGAGGTGCTGAACGACATAATAAAGGCCGTCGGAAAGATATGAACTGGCAGGTTAAATAATTATACCAACATCTTCTCTGAATGGAGCTTGTCCAGGCAAAATACGAACGCCACATATTCGTCTGCGTGAACGAAAGGTCCGAAGGGGACTGCTGCGCAGGCCGGGATTCAGAAATGATACTTAATATGCTCCGCGACCACGTCAACAGGAACGGCCTCTTCCACAAGTACAACATAACCAAGTCGAAATGCCTCGGCCACTGTGCATACGGCCCCACGATAGCCGTCTACCCCGACGGCCTCATATTCAGGCGCGTCACGCTTGACGACACGAAGAAGATAATAGACGAATTCCTGAAGTAAAAGATGATACAGCGCCCAAAATGGCGCTGAGGCTTACAACTTCTTCAGGCCTTTCCACCAGTCGTTTGATTTGGAGGCAAGAAGAGACTTGAGGAGGCTCTTTGCGGACTCCGTCTCGAGGGCCTTCGACACGTTATTTATCCACTCTTGTGTAAAAGTGTAGTTTCTTTCCATGTACTCCTTCGCCATAAACGCCTGCTCCAGGAGGTCCGCGTCCTTCGCAATGACGCCGGCTTCGGTATCCTTGGATTCCATCTGCTTCCACAGGCCGTGTATTTTCTTCCCCACATCACCGAGATTTTTTGTCTGGTCCTTGACGGCCTCCTCTTTCCTCGCCTCGACATACCTTTTGGCTACTCTGTGGATATCGCCTACCCTGCATTCCTCCATGTCATGGAACACGAGTATGGAACATACTTCCAGCGGATTCCTGTAGTTCTCCATATTTGCAAGGAAGAACCCTATCTGGGCCGCACGAAGGGCATGGTCGGCCACGCTTTCCGGATTTTCCACGCCGGCCTGCCTCCAACCCTCGTGCTTTATCATCTTCAGCTGGCCCATCTCGAATATGAAATCGACGACGTCCTTGTTTTTCATTCATAGATGTTTCATTTAAAATATTTAAACCGAACCGCGGCCATAAGGTATCTTCTGGGCAATAGCATCAAGCGGCATGCCTTCTATCTCCGCGGACTTCTCCGGAAAGACGGCCTTCATCTTCTCCTTTATACTCTTGGCCAGGTCCCTCGATTTGATGTCGCCTGCATAGATGGGGACGCACTTGAGGCCCAGATTGCGGAAAGACCTGAAAGGCATTATTTCGAAAGCGCCTTTCACGTATCCAGCCCCGAGCATGAGCTCCATGCGGCGAACGTAATTCTTCTCCCCTTCTATCCCGAAAGTCCCGGTGCCGACCATGTTCTTCAGCTGGCCAGGCCTGACCCAGTAAACGTCTATGGTGCCCAGCGACATCGCCCAGGCCTTCGAATAGCATGCCGCAAACTGCATCGCCTCGTCAAGCGCGTTCTTCGTCGCGCTTTTCTTCCCGCATTTGACGACTGCGAAAGCAGCCCCGTGTATCTCGGCGTGTATGACTATATCGCTGTCATCCAGCCGCTTCTTTATTATTTCATTGTTGGTTTTCGCGTCCCTGCCCGCTATGACAAGGAATCCGTCGCCGGTGAAGAACCACCTGAACTTGTGGTACCACTCCTTCCGGATATCTTTCTTCACGACCTTCTCCCTGCTCATTTCGACCGCGGCGCGCCCTATCTTCTTCCCCATCTTCTTGGCCTCCTCGAAGTACTTCTCGGCGTTTTTCTGCAGGCTAAGGGACCTTTCAAGCTTTATTCTCATACCGTCGAGCTCTATCTCCGAGCCCTTCATTTTCTTGAACAGCTCTGAGATTTCGGAGAACTTCTCATATATCTTCTCGGCCTTCGCCCTGGCCTCACGCTCGCGCTCTTCCATCCTTTTCACGGCCGACTTCTGCTTGTCGAGGATGGTGGGATGGCTTTCATCGGAAACATCCCTTATCGAGGCTTCAAGGGCCCTGCCGAACATGTCGGATTCCGTCTCCTTCAGCGCCGAAAGAATACCTACAAAAAGGCTTCTTTTGTCGGCTTCTGAGAGGCTCTCTGATGCTCTCGTCTTCTCTATGCCGCACGATTCCAGGATGTTTTCGGCGTGGAATCCCAGGCCATTCTTGACAAGAAACGACACTATCTTCTCGCCGGTTTTCATTCCTTTTCCGAGGTCTTCGTAAGACGTTATGTCCACGCTTTCAGGAAATTTGTAGACGCTTCCGGGCATCAGGCTCCTGTCCTTCCATTCCCTCTGGGACAGCGCAGTTATTATCCTCATCTCGGGGCCGCACAGGACGACATTCCCCTTATGGAACATCTCTATAACCAGCGTCCTGGAAGAAAATCCTATTACTATTATGCGGTCGAACCTATGCTGCGACAAGGAGGATATCTTCCTCCCCTTCAGGTGTTTCCTGAGAATTTGGGAAAATCCGGTCGCCTGGCCGCTGAAGCCTTCGGACGCAAAAGCGACGTCCGGCCGTATCTCAATGCCGTTCCTTGACGATACCTTGAGAAAGAGCCTGCGGCCGCCGTGAAAAACATTGTCTATCCTGCACCCCACGAATTTCTGCAGCTCACTCGCCAGCCGCATTATCTCCAGGCTTGTTATCCTCAATGGATTCCTCGAACCCTTTCTTGATCTCATGCTTCTTCGCCCCGAAATACTCCTCGAAATGCGTCGTCGTCACCAGGACTTTCGTCCTTGACTTCTTCTCGGTTTTTATGAGGCCGCGCTGCTCGAGCTCCTTCACATAGTCGTATGTCCGGTTTCCAACGACTTTCACTATGTCGGCCTGGTTTATCGGCTCGTGATAAGCTATTATTGACAGCACCCTTAAAAGGCCTCTCGAAAGATCCGAGTGCGGCGTGAGGTTCGAGACGTTCTCGACGAACTGGTCCTTCACGACAAGCTTGTACCCGCCGATGCTCGACAGCGTTATGCCGGATTCGGGGCTTGCATACTTTTCCTCCAGCTTTTTCAGCATCTTCTCTATGGAATCCTTCCTGAGCTTCATTATCTTTTGTATAGATTCCAGGGAAATCGGCTCCGATGTCGTAAACAGGATGGACTCCAGCATACCAAGGGATTTTTCCTGCGTCATTGGACTTCCTCCATGAACCTTATGTTTATGTCGGCGAACATGCTCTCCTGCTCGCACGATATCCTGCCGCGCTGGCACAGGTACAGCAGCGGGAGGAATGTCGTCACTATCTCCCTCCTCTTCCAGGAAGGCACCAGCTGGGAGAAGAGGACGCTTTTCCGAGCCTTTATGTCCGACAGTATCTTGCCTATCCTTTCCTCAATGTCCTCCTCCTCGACTATGAGGTTCTCCACAGCCCGCCTCATCCTGAACTGCTTCGTCTCCTTCTTCTCCCTGAAGTCGAACGCCCGGTTGAGCGCAGTTACAAGCTCAGTGAGCGTGACCTTCCTTGTCGGCTTCCTGGTGACCGGAGAAGGCAGTATGGGTACGTCTATGTTCAGAGGCTCCACGTCCTTCTTCTGCATCCCCTTTTTCTCTTCCTCCTCAAATATGAGCTCGCACTTCATCCTCAGGAGGATGGCGGATATCAGCACGAACCTTGCCGGGACCTTGAAGTCGAACGACCTGAGGCGCTCCATGTGATGCATGAACGAGTCGGCAAGCCTTATTATGTCTATGTCAAGAGGATTCATTCCCTCCTCCATCACTATGTTGGATATGATTTCCTGCCAGTCCGAGCCCAGGACTATCATCTGTATCATGGATTCTTCTTCCATCATGCTAACCCGCCCTCGTCATGTCTATGCCGAACACCTTTGATACGCCGCCCTCTATGGAGACGCCGAACACCTTGTCGGCTTCCTGTATCGTGATGTCGTTGTGACTTATGACTATGAACTGCACCTGAGCAGAGTATTTCTTTATGAGTCCGGCAATTTTCTTCGTGTTTGCCTTGTCCAGGGCGGCGTCTATCTCGTCCAGGACATAGAAGGGCGCGGAACTGTACTGCATTATAGCGAAAAGGAACGCAAGGGATGTGAGAGTCTTCTCGCCGCCGCTCATCGCATCCAGATTCACGACCCTTTTCCCCATTGGCGACGCCTCTATGACAAGGCCTGTGTCTATGTTGTTCTCCTCCTCCAGCCTGAGTATGCCGATGCCGCCTGTCAGGTCCTCGTATATCTTGGCGAAGTTCTCCCTTATCTTCACCATGACCTCCATGAACTTGTCGTACCGCCTCTTCTCGACCTCGTGAACTATCCTTAGTATGGCGTCCTTCTCCTCAAGGAGCTTCTCCAGCTTTCTCTTCATCTCGTCGAACTCGACGCCTATCGTACCGTATTCTTCTATGGCCCTCATGTTTATCGGCCCCAGACGGTTTATCTCTATGACGCAGAAGCGGAGCTTTTCCTGGAGCTCGTCCACTGACTTGTCGTAAAATTCCTGGACGTCCCTGTACTCACCGAACTCGATGCGAAAGTTGTCAAGCGAGGCTTCAAGCCTGGCCTTCTCTATCCTGAGCTTGCTCACCCTGCTCTGCTGCACTAGGCGCTGCTCATACAATTCCTTCCTTTTCTTCCTCATGCCGTCTATTTCCTTCTCCTCAGCGCTTTTTTCCTCCTGGAGCTTTGTCACCTCTTTCGTCTCCTCCTGTTCCTGTCCCTTCAGCTCTTCGAGCTTTGATTCAAGCCCGGAGACTTCGGCTTCCAGGGCGCCCTTTTCTTCTTCAGCCTTCGCGACATGGCCCGAGTACTGGTCGCCGGCCTTCTTCCTGTAGAACCCGCCTATTATGGCGCCGGACGCCTCTATAAGGTCGCCATCCAAGGTCGCCGCCCTGAGCCTGCCAAGCCGGCGCGCCTTGTCAAGGCTGTCCGTTATGACGGTGCTTCCAAGGACGTAATCCACAGCCGGAAGACAATCCTTGTTGAATTTCACCAGGTCCGACGCCCATCCGATATAGTCGCCCCTTACGTCCTTCCTCTTTCCACCCCTTATCTTGTTGAGCGGAAGGAAGCGCGCCCTGCCTATCCTCTTCTCCTTGAGCATCCTGACGCATTCCGAGGCTACATCGTCGTCATCGACCACTATGTCGTCGGCATGCCTTCCCACGGCGACCTGTATCGCTATCTCGTACCTTTTGGGCACCGACAGAAGGGACATCAGCGTGCCCCTGATACCCGGATGCCCGAGCTTCAGAACTTCCTTGACAGCCGGGTTCTGCCTGCCTGCGGAAAGCTCCCTGAGCCTCTCCAACTCCCTGTCTATGAGGTCTATGCGGTCGTTTTTCCTTATTATCTCGGTCTGCATCCCGTCGATTTTCCTCTGTATGTCGTAGTTTCTGGACTTCTTTATCAGCTCGTCGCTCTTCCTGAACACGTTCTTCTCCTTCTTCTCGAGCTCCTTCTCCACAGACTCGAATTCTGATTCCAGCACGCCGAAGCTTTCCTCGCCGCTTTTTATTTCCGTATCAATGAGCGAGTATTTCTCCTCTGCATCGGACAGTTTTTTTCTGACGAGAGATGCCTTTGATTTCTTCAGCTCGTCACTAAGCATGATATACTTCTCCGCCACTTCCTTCTCCTGTTTCAGCCTCTCAACCAGGCGCTGCTTCTCGGCGACGACTATCATGTTCTCCTTCACCCTCGATTCAACCTTCTCCAGCTCTATGGAGGCTTTCTGCTTCTTCTCGTCGAATTCGCTTATGCCCGATATCTCGTCAAGGATGGAGCGCCTTTCCTGGGCGGACATCTCTATTATCTTGGTGACATCACCCTGCATGATTATGTTGTAGCCCTCGGTGAAGAGGTTGGCGTATGAGAGTATATCGAGGACTTTCGCCCTGGTCGTGTTGCGGCCGTTTATCTTGTACACCGAGATGCCGCTCCTCGTTATCTTCCTCGAGACTTTCATCTCCTTCTCGCCTGGTATCTTGTCGTCGGAATTGTCCAGATACAGGGAGACTTCGCAGAAGTCCGCCGGTTTCCTGTCCCTGGCCCCGTTGAAGAGAAGGTTCTGCAGTTTCTCTGCGCGGATGCTGCGCGCCGATGTCGTGCCCAGGACGAATGTGATGGCATCTATGACATTGCTGTTGTGGACGAAGAAACCGTTTGCAATATAATTATGTGTCTCATCTACAGTCAGATCATAAACCCACTCAGAAGGCTTGGTTTCTTTTATTTCTATTATCTCATCCCATAAGATGTCAGAATCTGCTATCAAAAGCAGCTGATTCATGAGTGCAGAAGCTCTGGGTGTTATAGACCCGTATTTTTTGATTACTTCAACTATTTCCCTAATTCCGTTTCTGCTGCAGGCGCATCTATCTTCATAATATGCCGCAAGCTTTGGGCATTCAGACCTTGTTTTTTTGATGCTTATTTTACATTCTCTTACAAGCGATTTTATAATTGCGTTTATGTCCGGAATCGTATCAATGTTAGAATTTCTGACAAATTCAAGCCTTTTTATTTTGTCTGCAGTTTCTTTTTTCCTGCCTTTTAGCTCTATATTTTCGATAAGGATTTTTAGAGATTCCCCATATACGTAGATAGAATGGTATTTTCTCTTTATTTTTCGCTTTGTATTTGATGCATATTTTATTTTTTCCTTTATGACTGACAATATTCCAAGCCGAAGAAGCAGTTGCTGAATTCCTTCTGCAAGTTCTTTGCTTGCGGTAGAATATTCAAAATATGTCTGCCCTGATCCGAGGTTAAAGTAGCCGTCGCCTTCAAACAATGCCGAAAGGAAATTCTTTATAATATCACCATCACATCTAAAAATTAATTCAGGAACGACTTTTTCTGACGAATTTGAGCCTATTTTTAAATCAAACGACTCTTCTAGCACTATTTGGAGTGGCTTTGAGAACAAAATAACGTCTTTTGTATCCCCTTTATACGAAAATACATTTGCTTCAACTCCAAGGTGATTTTTGCATATTTCGACGAAGTCCGATATAAGCTCCTCATCATCGTTTACAAACCATAACTGATTTGAATCCGTAGACCTGCCTTCTGATATCATGTAGCCAAGAAAACGGGCCATTTCGCTTGAAATACTCGGGATTTTTATGGCTTTATTTTGGTTTTTTGATTTGACATTGTCTATATCTAACTTCAGTCTGTATTTATCTGAAAGCTTTTTCAAATAATCATGGCGAATAGATCGACCATCGAAAAGCCCCTTGATTGCGGCATGTGGAATGCCGGATTCTTTGGCGAATTCTCTGTAGGTTAAATGTCTTTTCTTTATTTCCACCTTTATCGCGGTTTTTAATTCATCTGAATACGGAACATAAAGATTTTCAAAATTCCTTTGCGAAGATGAAAAAACAGATTTTTCAAATATTGGTATGATTCTTGGAACAGCAATCCTCTTCCCGATTTTTATCTCTTCTGCCTTGAGAGAAAAGATGCCATTTTCATTAATGCCAAAGAAAGGATGATAAGGAGTAGCTATTACCTCTCTTCCGGAACGGGTTTTTATATGCAGCAGCTTATCCGGGGATTTTCTTTTTATAAATGCCTTTATCGGATGTGATGATATTTTAAGATTTTTGTCAAGCGTGAGTATTTTAGTTTCATCGCCTTCTCCGATAAAACCGTCTTCTATCTCCGAAACTTTTTTTGACTTTTCTAGTCTGCTTTCTACCAGTTTCCCTATCTTCACTATTCCGCCGTCTGACAGGGTAACAAGACTGTCATAATGGAGGCATTTTCCGGAGCCGTTCGGCCCTGCTATGACATTGAAACCGTCGGGGAAGGGTATCATGACCTTTCCAGCGAACGACTTGAATCCCTGCATCGTTATCCTGTCTAATCTCACCATAAAATCACTTTTTCTTTTTCTCCCTCAGCTTCTCAAAGACTGCATTGTTTATGAATGCTGCAACAGAAGGGTACTGGTATCTGTTCTCTTCCTTCCTGAGAAAGTTCTTTATCTCCTCGAGAAGCTTTTCATCAATTCTTACTACCGGCATCCCATCGACCTTCTGTTACACTTAGTTACTACAAATTACTTTATGTAACATTAAATATAAAGGCAACGGAGCTAGTAGATGTATCCCCAGGTCTGGAGCTTGTCCGAATCGTAGTACCATCTGAGGCCTATGTCCGTCCTGTAGAACATGTTGGGTATCATGATGTTATTCACCCGGTGATACGCCTGCTTCCTGGCGGCGTCCATGGTGCTGCCGGAGCCCGTGACAACGAGAGCGTATCCCGAATTGCCAGCCAGACGCCAGTCATCGTCCACGAACTTCACATCGCCCAGATGGATGCCGCCCATGTTGGGTTTCTTGAATAGTATGGCCGCGTCTTCAGAATAGCGCTTGAATGCGATAGGGTCATTGAAAGGAAACGGCGGTACGGCAATGACGACGCCTAGCTGGAATCCTCTCTTCGTCTTCAAGTCGTATTTCTGCCTGCTTGCAATTGCATACAGAAATTCCCCCCACGGGCTGATAACGCCTTCCATTACGATGCTTATATGTGGATAACCGAAACGCGACGTGAATTCGAGAGGATATATACCCTTTGAATTCACTATGCAGTTTATGTCGATATAACCCACATATCCGCTCTCGGCAAGCTTTTCCTTCATTTTCAAAAGAGTTTGGTTGAATATCACATTAGGCTGCGAATAATACATGGATGTCCCCATCTCGCCAGTGCTGGGTCCTATCTCCCCAGGGAACATCCTTTTGTGCTCAAAATTTATGTTTATGGGAGTTATGAAATCCATGCCGTTGAAAAACGCTCCTATTGCAACCTCGACTCCTGAGGCGTATTTCTGGAGCTGGAAAATCTTTATCTTGTTGGACCAGTTCTTTTTGTAGTGCTCAAGGACCTGGATGACGTCCCTGCCGTCGTCTTCCTGTCCTATAAAGAGGAGCTCCTTCTCGTTCTGCGCAAGACCGCTGGGTTTCAATACATACCTTCCTGGACTATCCTTTATGAATTTTATAGCTTCCTCGAAATCGGTAAAATTCCAGTTTGGAAGCGTCATTATCCCCACCTTCTTCATCTCTTCCTGCCCGAATTCCCTGCTAAGCTCCAGTTTGTCGGTGTATGACGAACCGCCTATGACAAGCTTCCCCTCCTTCCTTAGCCTGTCAGCAATTTCCCCGAATTCAGTATCGTCAAATACTATCACGTCCGCCCAATCCGCATGCTCTTTCCACGAGTCCACCTTGTCAACAAAGCCATCGCATACGTCCCTCTGGTCCTTCTTAATTATGCAATACTTCACTTCATGGCCTTCTTTCTTTATCTGCCATGCAAGGTCGTTTATGAGAGCTTCATTTGAAACAAAAAGAAATTTCTTCCCACCGTTCTTCCCGTTTTTTTCCATGCTACAAGTAATGTACACGCTTGAATATAAATTAATTAAAATTTCCGGAAAAATTTTTGGCTCACGATGACATCGGTTTAACGATATTTTCCGCAAAAATCATCCAAATACACTAATTACAGAACTCCATAATGATATGTATAAGAAATTTAGCCTGCTTATCATATCAATGATATATGACGAGTCGACCAGAACGGCCGTAGATTTCTACGGCGGCAACGTAATTCTTTATCCCGTGAATTCCAAGATATACGAGGGAAAAACCGATTTCCAGGACGTCTATATACTCGACACCAAGTCCTTCGGAAAGATGCTGGTTCTTGACGGCGATATGCAGTCATGCCAGTCGGACGAGCACCTTTACCACGAGGCGCTTGTGCAGCCGGCAATGCACCTGCATCCAGGAGCCAAGAGCGTCCTGGTTCTCGGAGGCGGCGAGGGCGCGACCCTGAGGGAGGCTCTCAAGCACGGTGTAGACAGGGTTGTGATGGTCGACATAGACGAGAGGCTGGTGGAGATATGCAAGCAGCACCTTCCTGAATGGCATGCCGGATGCTTCTCGGACAAACGGGCCGAACTGCTCTATACCGATGCATTCAGGTATGTCGAGGATTGCAAGGAGAAGTTCGACGTGATAATAATAGACGTCACTGACCCTTCAAGCAGCATAGCCAAGCATGTCTTTTCCGAGAAGTTCTACGATTCATTGAAAGAAATAATGGAAAAAGGCGCCATATGCGCTTTCCAGGCCGGAGACTTCATGAAGCCTGATATTTACAATAAAATCCTGGAACAGATGAGGAAATGTTTCGGCTTTGCGTATCCGTACAAGAATTTCATCCCGTCTTTTTATACCGAGTGGGGATTCATTTTGGCTTCAACGGAGAAAACCGATACGGATAATCTAAGAGCGTTTCCAGTTAAAAACAGGTTCTATACAGGTGTTTCTCACAGGTCGATGTTTTCAGTCGATAAATAGGCTTATCTCTTTATGATTTTCCTTTTGTATCTCTCGTGGGTGAAACACTCGATGGCGGATTCTATAGCGGCCTCAGCTTTTTTCCTCCCGGCGCATGAGAATATGTCCATCGCGATGAACCTTTTTTCAGGCCATGTGTGTACCGATATATGGGACTCAGAAAGAAGTATTATGCCGGTCACGCCGGACGGCTTGAACTGGTGGAATTTTTCCCCCACGGCATTCATTCCGGATTTCTTTACAATATCATAAAGACGGGTCTTTACCTCGTTAACTTCAGACGTCTCGCTTTCCTTGCAGCCTTCCAAATTTATAATTGCGTGATAAAGATTCAATCCGCTGCTTACAGAGTCTCTTTTCACCAACATACCGCTTTTCAGAGAGATTTATTTCGCCTCCATGCTTAGTAAAATAAATTATTTTCATTGTTAAAATACTTTTGCCTTAATTCCATTAAGCACGTAATCCGGAATTATCCCCATTTTTATGTATTTTCTTTTCACTGATGCAGGCAATAGCCTGAATTCTTTCACTATTTTTCTGCAGCCCCTGCTCCCGCAAATACATTTCATCTCCCAACTGTCCTTGTACATGGTTGTCGAGTAATCGAACGTTATTTCCTCGCCTTTAGATATATCCCTCAGAGATACGAGAGCGGCGCGTTTTCCATCTATCTTCACCCACGAATTCGGATTGCATGAATGGTTTACGTAATTGTCGGCGGTTCTGGAAGGAGCGATATACAGGTCGTCCCCTACCTGGAGATAATGATTGTTGTCAGACGCGAATCCAGGAGGATTGCTGCTTCCGCGGAAAATCTTTCCATGAAAACGGACTAAAGTTTCCCCTTTTTTGAAGTTTCTGCCAGAAAAAACACCCTTCCCCCTATCAGTCCGTTTTACTATAAAATCCTTCATTGATTTCAATATTGCTCATCTCCATATAAGAACTTGACACTCATAATGATTTGATATGATAATATCCAGAGCAGCCGAGGCCGTCATAACCAAGGAAGGCGGCGAAACCGTTAAAACGAGGGTGAAAAAAGGCTATAGGATAAGCGAGCTTGATGATGCCATACGGAGGAAAAGGACCCGCATGGAGGCTAGGCTCATATCAGAGGCGAGGCGTTCTGGAATAAAGACGCCTTCCGTCGCTGGCCACGACGAATTCTCCATCAGGATGAAATACATACAAGGAAAGAAAGTCCGAGATTGCATGAACGCCAAGAACTGCGACGAACTTGCGTTCCGGATGGCGGACTCCCTGGCGAAACTTCACAATGCCGGCATAATACACGGCGACCCCACGACAAGCAACATGATAGTAAAAGACAGGGAAGTCTACACCATAGATTTCGGTCTCGGCTTCCGCTCCGAGAGGGCCGAAGACAAGGCCACCGACCTTTATCTTCTACACGAGGCCATAGAATCGGTCCATTGCGAGATACTAGACAGGGCCTGGAAAACGATTTTAAAAGTTTATCGGAAAAAGAGTAAAGACAGCGCAAGCGTATTCAGAAGCCTGAAAAGGATAGAGAAGAGGCGCAGATACAGGTAAACAAAATGGCACGAATGCACAGCAGAAAACACGGAAAACACGGCTCGCACAAGCCGCCGAGAAAGAAGCATGTTTGGATGGCTTACGAGAAGGACGAGACAGAAAAGCTCATAGCGAAGCTCGCAAAGGACGGAAACAGCTCGGCCGTCATAGGGACGATTCTGAGGGACCAGTACGGAATACCCGATGTCAGAGTTTTCGGCATCCGCGTCAGGAAAATAGCGGAAAAGGAAACCGGCGAGCAGATGATGGAAGACATGTACAATCTCATGGTGAAGGCCGTGAACCTATACAAGCACATGGATGCCAACAAAGGGGATGCAAAGGCGAAACACGGCCTTGAATTGCTGGAGTCAAAGATAAGGCGCCTCGGAAAATACTATGCAAGGGAAGGCAAGCTTCCAAAGGGCTGGAAATACAGCATCGACGAGGCAAAGCTTCTCGTGAAGTAACTGCAACTCTTTAGTCGTTTTACTTCATATATAATCATGCAGCAGAAGATAACCAGGAGCCAGATTCTGCAGTATTATTCCGATGAAAGGATATCTAGCCAGATATTCCGCTATTCAACCGGCCGCGAGGTTGCAGGGGCATTGTGGGACGGAAGCTACGACAAGAGGCCCAACATGCTCCAGTTCCCTTCGGACGTTGTGCAGATGGCAAGGAAGGGCATAACGTCTTTTCATTACTCCGCCGAAAGGTGGAGCAATCCGATGGCCCTCACTTCATCCAATTACAGCGAGCTGAGGACAGGATGGGATGTAGTAATAGACATAGATTCCAAGAAGGGCCTGGACGAATCCAAAACCGGCGCCATGCTCGTCTGCAGATTCCTCGATAAGTACGGCATAAAGAACCACACGGTAAAATTCTCCGGAAGGCGCGGATTCCACATAATATTATCGTGGGAGATGTTCCCAACAGAGATAGACGACAAGCCGCTTTCTAAGCTGTATCCTGAGGTGCCGAGGATAATAGCAGGCTTCATACGGGAGCGGATACAGGAGGACATGAAGCTGGAGCTCGGCACGCCCGAGCCCTATAGCGTCGTCGAGATAGAGAAGGACTGGGGGAACAGGCATATGTTCCGCGCGCCCTTCAGCTTCAACGAGAAGACATGGCTCGTCTCCCTCCCCATAAGGGCTTCGGAAATCAGGAGTTTCGAACCCGAACAGGCGGCGTTCGACAAAGTCCTCTCTATGGAAGAGCATATTGGCATAATGGAGGCGGAGAAGGACGAGGCTTCCAACCTGCTCCTGGATGCGGTGGACTGGAACGCCTCGACAAAGCTCTATGATGAGAAAAAGCCGCCGAGAGGGAAAAAGTTCGATGGGCGCATAGGTGAGGACGCTTTTCCGCCGTGCATGAAGGCCATCCTGGGCGGGATGAGCGACGGCAGGAAGAGGAGCGTTTTCACCCTCATAAACTTCCTGCGCATGATGAACTGGACGATGGAGGAAATAGAGCAGAGGGTGTATGAGTGGAACGAGAAGAATTCCCCGCCCCTGCCTAGGGTGGTAATTGCGGGCCAGCTGAACCATGCTGTCAGGAGGGAAAAGGCCCCGCCGGCCAACTGCAGCCTTTCCATGTACTATTCAGACATAGGGATATGCAGGCCCGACTCCATATGTCTTGGAAGGAATAAAATTCCTTCAATATCTCAGATAACTCCGTTCTCTGCAGACGGGCGCGGCACTTCCGAGATAAAGATAAAGAACCCCGTCAACTACCCATTCAGGCGTCCCGGAACAAGGAAAAAGCGCGGCTTTTCCTGCATATGCGGCGAGGAGTTCGAAACGATGAAAGCCCTGAACAACCACAAGTCAAGGAATCATTAAATAATTTCATGGGTTTCATAGTCTTATGCTCACTTTCGACAAGATACGCGACATGGAAAGGGCGGAGCGCGACAGCAGGAAGCTCCAGCGCATCCCGGAGGACTTCATAGAGCAGCTGAGGGACTACATAAACAGGAAGGAGTCCATAAAGGAGAAAACGCTCTCCGACATGAACGAGCTTGAGCGCATACGGGACAGCATACGGAAAATATTCGAGATGCGCCAGAAAAAGATGCTTGAATATGTCTTCGAGACTACAACCGGGGGGAACCCGCCCGATTCGCTGACAAATCAGGAGTCGGAGCTGTTCGAGAGGCTTGTCGACATCGTCAACGGATTCCGCCAGTCCGTTGTCAATGAGATAAACAGGAAGGAGAGCGTCGTGGCCGAAGAAGCGAAGGCGGAAAGGAAGGATTTCTACAGGGTTCTGACCGATTTGCCCGAGTTCGTAGGACCGGACATGAAGACTTACAAGCTCAGGAAAAATGAAATCATACAGCTGTCAAAGCCTTTAAATGAGTTCTTGCTGAAAAAAGGTGTTATTGGAAAGGCCGATTAGCATGAAAATCCCCAAATCCCAGAAAAAATACTGCCCTTTCTGCAGAAAGCACACACAGCATATCCTGGAAGAGGCGAAAAGAAGGCCCAGGAGGCAGAACACGAAGAGCCAGAGGCGGTTCCTGAGGAAGATGGCCGGCTACGGCTCGTTCCCAAAGGAGAATCCGAAGGGCAGGGAGAAGCCCACGCGCAAGCTGGATTTCAGGTACAAGTGCACCGTATGCGGCAAGAAGCACGCCACAGGAACCGGATTCAGGGTAAAGAAAGTCGAAATGACAGTCCCGGAAAAGAAACAGTGATAACATGGTCCTTGAGAGCATAGCCGCATCATTCAGCCCCATTGTGTTTGTTTCAATTTATTCGGCAGCGATACTGGTTCTGATAAACATATTCTACAGGATTCTGGTCAACCAGACAAAGGCCAAAGAGGCAAAGGACACGATAGCGGAGCTGAGCAAGAAGATGAAGGAGAACCAGAAGTCCGGGAACAAGGAAGAAGCCAGCAAAGCCATGAGCCGGATGATGCAGGAGCAGGGCGCGCTCATGCGAATGAGCATGAAGCCCATGATTGTATCACTCGTGATAGTCATAATATTCTTGCCGGTCCTTTCCGGCCTCTACAACGGCATTACTGTGGCCAGTCTGCCGCTCCCGCTTCCTATGGTGAACCAGAGCGTCGGATGGCTCGGGTGGTACATAATATTTTCAATACCCGCGGCCATCGTGATAAGAAAACTAATGAAGATAAGCGTGTGAGAGATGTTTCTGACAAAAGGTCATGACGTATCCAACTATTCCTACGGCAAGTACCCCGGTTCCAGAAGCGTTGACAAGCTGCTCCGGAACGGCATAATAATACTCGACAAGTGGCAGGGGCCGACTTCGCGGGATGTAACATCGACAGTTAAAAACGTCCTGTCGCTCGCAAAGGCCGGGCATTCAGGGACTCTGGACCCTGCCGTAAGCGGCGTGCTTGTGATATGCCTGGAGAATGCCTGCAAGATAATGCCCGCTCTTCAAGGCATGGAGAAGGAATATGTCGGCGTCATGAAGCTCCATAAAGAAGTTCCTGAAAAGGAGATAAGGCGTGTTGTGTCGGCGTTCACCGGAGCCATAAGGCAGAAGCCGCCAGTCAGGAGCGCCGTCGCCAGGAAAGAGAGGACACGGCATATATACGGATTCGAGATACTTGACATATCCGGCAGGAATGTCGCGTTCAAGGTCGCGTGCGAAGCCGGGACTTACGTGAGGAAGCTCTGCCACGACATCGGCATCAAGATAGGAGGCGCCCATATGTCCGAGCTGCGCAGGACACGGGCCGGGCGCTTCACGGAGGATATGTCATGCAGGCTCCAGGACGTCTCAGACGCTTACGCACTATGGAAGAAGGAAGGCGACGAGTCGATACGGGACTTCGTCCTCCCTGTCGAAGCCGGCGTGGAGCATCTGAAGAAAATAGTGATGAAGGATTCGGCCGTATTTTCCGTAGCCAACGGTTCGCCTCTCTACACTGCCGGCGTATCCCGCGTGCAGTCAGGCATAATGAATGGCGAGCTGGTTGCATCATTCACGCTGAAAGGGGAGCTGGTAAGCATCGGGCAGGCGGATATGACAAGCAACGAAATTATGAAACACAGAGGCATAGCGGTGAAGACCGACAGGGTGATAATAGACAAGAACACTTATCCGAGGAAGAGCCATGATTGACAAAAAGCTTCTCGACATACTCGTCTGCACGAAGTGCAAGGGAGACCTCGTCTACAAAGACTCACTGGAATGCAGGAAATGCAGGCTCAAGTATGCTGTGCATAACGGCATACCGGACATGATTCCGGAACATGCTGAAAAACTCTTATAATTTCACGACAAGCAATAGAGATGTTCTATGTTCTTGAGTTCGGCGGGCAGCACACAGACCTCATCGGCAACAGGCTCAGGGAAAGGCTGGGCGGCGAAGCAGGCATGACGACGTTTGACGTTTCCGACAAGCCTGGCGGCACGACGGAATGGGAATGAAGCGCCGAGAGGGAGATTCGAACTCCCGCATGCAGATGCATACAAGCTAACTGTTCTCCAGTTTCTTGATTAATCTTCTTTCTTAAAGAAGATTGTTCCAGGCTTGCGCGTTGGACCAAGCTCCGCCATCTCGGCATGAAATAAATTCCAGTAGCTGGTTAACTATAAGAAATGAGTTTAACATATTTATACAGTGAGGCTTAATGGCATTTGACCCCGTATTCCTCTTTGAGCTTGCCGCCATACTGTTCGCAGCGAAGGTCCTTGGCGAGGCAGCGGAAAGGCTCAGGCTGTCACATCTTGTCGGGGAAATGGCCGCCGGCCTCATACTGGGGCCAATCCTGAACTTCATCAGGCCCGGCGACTTCCTGGGCCAGATGGCAAATTTCGGGATGCTTTTCATAGCGTTCCTCATAGGAACAAGCATAAAGCTCGACCAGGGAAGAAGGGACACTGCAGAGGGCGCTGCCGTCGCGTTCGGGGCTTCGGCAATATCCTTCATCGCTGGAGCGGCCGCCGGGCTGTATTTCTTTGGCTCCATCGAAGCCGGCATATTCACCGGCGCCGTCCTCATGTTCTCAAGCACGTCACTTGGCATAAAGTCGCTGGTTGACACCGGAGACATACGCAGCAAGGCCCATGACATGATGGTTTCCATAAGCAAGTTCAGCGACCTTGCCGCCGTCGCCGTGATAGCTCTTCTGTCGAATTATTTCATACTGAATGGCCAGATAATCGCTTTCGCCGGATTCATCGCGGCCGCGCTGATAGTCATCGCAGGCTCCGGGCACATAGGGAGGGCCGTCTCGGCTGTCGGCAGGCTCAAGGATGAACATATAATGCTGTCAGTTCCCCTGGCGGCCATATTCATCATTGCCTTCTTTTCCGACATGTACGGAATAGCGGCCGTTGCAGGAGCCTTCCTGGCCGGGCTCGCCATGAGCCGCTCCTCCGTCACCGAGTTGTCCGTACTGCCCAAGATGAAAATACTCACTTACGGCTTCTTCGCCCCTCTTTTCTTCGCATATTCCGCCAGCCTTGTCGAGTTTCAGGCTTATCTTATGACTACAGTACTCGCAATTTCGATTATCTCGATAGCGTCAGCATTCGCTGCTTATTCATTACTCAGCATGCGTCTCGGGTTCAACAGGAGGGATGGCATGATAATAGGGGCATCAAAGATAGCGCGCGGCGAGCTTTCCGTCATGGCGGTTAGCATAGCCCTGTCCGCTTCTGTCATAACGAACGCCGTCTATTCTGTGGCGATAGCTTCCGTAATCGTCACGGCCATAGCAGGGCCTTTAGCAGTCAGAATCCTTTACAGAAGATAAAAATCAATTATCAACGCAGCTGTTATCTTGAAGGCGTCCAAAACTGCCGCCTTCAGGCGGCATGTATTAAAGACGCCTTCTGGATACCATCTTCCAACAAACCCACGACTAAAGTCGTGGGTATACAAAGAAGATGTGATAAATAGCGTATCCAAAAAGTCTATTTAAACATTTGCTGCCGAATAGAGCTGATAAATATGGCGTCATTGAGACCTGGAAGATGCTACAGGAGGCACGAGAGGCCTAATACGAGGCAGAGCATACGAGTGCCGAGGAAGGGCTACGTCAAAGGCGTGCCGAGGCCCAAGATAACAGAGTTCGAGCTCGGGACGCGGGGCAAGTACAAGAATTCCGTATTCTTGGTATCGAAGAGGGACGTGCAGATAAGGCACAACGCCTTGGAGTCGGGAAGAATCGTGACAATACAGTGGATGGATAAGAACCTGTCCAAAGGCAGCGCATATTTCTTCAGGGTGCGCGTATATCCGCACCATGTAATACGTGAAAATGCACTCGCAACCGGAGCCGGAGCCGACAGGTTCCAGCAGGGGATGCGAATGTCCTTCGGCAAGCCCATAGGCACGGCGGCGCGCGTATACGCAGGCCAGAGGATAATGGAGCTGAAGGTCAACGACCAGGATGTCGCCGCGGCCAAGGCCGCGCTGCATAAGGCAAGCTACAAGATGCCGACCCCGTGTAGCATAGTGACTGAACCAGCCTAGATTCTTCATTTATGATGATAGAGATAAAGTCTGTTACGAAGAAGTTCAAGTCATCCGGCAAGGAATTCTACGCGCTTGATGACATAAATTTCAGCGTCGGGCGCGGCGAGATATTCGGCCTTCTGGGCCCGAACGGGGCCGGCAAAACGACACTGATAAACATACTGACAGGGCTCCTGATTCCCGACTCGGGCAGCGTCAGTATCATGGGAAAGGATGTAACCAGGCACCGCAACGACATACTCGAAAGGATGAACGCTGTGTCCGGCGACAGCAAGTTCCACTGGCTTCTTACATCGAAGGAGATACTGAACTTCTACCTTTCCGCCTACAACGTTCCCAAAGACAGGCGGGAAGAGAAGATACGCACTCTTGTAGAGATGTTCGAGATAGAAAACATAATGAACAAGAAGTTCGCATGGCTTTCCACCGGAGAGCGCATGAGACTCATACTTGCAAAATCCCTGATAAACGACCCCGAGGTGCTGTTGCTTGACGAGCCGACCCTTGGGCTGGATCCGGACATAGCGATAAAGACGCGGAACCTCATACTTGACGTGAACAAAAAATACAATACTACGATATTGCTGACGAGCCACTACATGAAGGAAGTGGAGGAACTGTGCGACAGAATAGCATTCATACACAAGGGAAGGATAATCGACATAGGGAGGATAAAGGACCTCAAGAGGCGCACAAAAAAGAAGACGCTTGAGGATTATTTCGTGGAGATGGTGAAGAAATGAGGCTCTACAAGATAAAATCCCTTGTAAAGAGGGACATGACGATACTGAAGAAGTCCAAGGTCCGTTTCATAGAGTCGTTCTACTTTCCTATAACCACCGTGCTCATATGGGGGCTGTTCTCGATGTATTCGAAGACGTTCTCGCTTGAGGCCGGCATGCTAGTCCTGGCAGTTAACATATTATGGTCGTTCGCATACCTGGCACAGAGCGTAACGAACATTCTGATAATGGAGGACGTATGGAGCGACAGCTTCAAGCAGGTCATACTTACTGGCGTCACGCAGTTCGAGTATCTTTTCGCCCGCATACTGGTTTCCATAGCCAATTCGATAATCGTCCTGGCCATAATGCTTGGCATGGCGTACTGCATGTTTGACATGAGTATAATCGCGACGAACTTAGCCGAGATACTGACGCTGTCTGCCATAACCATAATAGGCTCTGTCGGACTTGCCGTTGTCATAAGCGCGATGATAATAGGGCTCGGCAGGGAGTACGCGTTCCTTTCGTGGTCTGCTGTACAGCTTTTCGTGTTCTTCTCGCTGCCGTTCATACCGCTCGCGGCCGCTCCAGAGGCGTTGCGCTACATAGCCCAGGTGATGCCGTACACGACTGTCTTTGAAGGCGCAAGGGCGATAGTGACGACAGGCTCCATACCTCCGACAACGATTTATCTGGGATTCGTCATCGCAACTGCTTATATCATAATCTCGCTGCCATTCTACTGGCATATATTCGAGAGGGCAAGGAAGAACGGCAACCTGGTCAGGCTGGCCTGAGCTTAAGTATTCTTTTGAAATCTAGTATTAATGGCGGAAGGAACGGAAAAACCACCATTATTGCCCGAACGTGTGGAACGATGGGAGAACCTTGCCGTAGCATTTTCTGAAGGCGGTGTAAGAGCAGGAATGAAGATAGAGCCTTATTACGGGCCGCAAGTTCATGCTGCCGCGATAAGAAATATTCTATACGACCAACATAGCGGCAGGCCTTACATAGAGATAGAGCCGGGGCGCCATTTTTATGATGAATCTTCTTTCCGGTTCTACAGGGTCAATCTTGACGGGCGTGGGTATACAAAGAAGATGTGATTTAAGGAAATAGAAACCTATTCTGCGTAGCCGAAGTCTTCCGGCTTGACATCGAACTGCTGCCCGCGCTTCTCCGCGACCAGCTTGGCCAGGAGCCACAGGATGAGGGCCATCGACTTCTTTCCCTTGTTGTTGCATGGCAGGACAAGGTCAATAAAGGATGTTTCGTTGTAGGTGCCGGCGAAGCCTATTATAGGTATGCGCATCTGCACCGCTTCCTTGATAACCTGCTTGTCGTTGAAGGGGTCCGTGACTATGACAAGCTCAGGCTCGAAGAAGTCCTTGTAAGTGGGATTGGTAAGGGAGCCCGGCATGAACCTGCCGATGACCGCGCGCGAGCCCGTCGTTTCGGCGAACTTGGCCACAGCCTCGTTTGCATTGTCCTTCTTCGATGCTATAAGCACGTTCTTCTTATTGGCTATCATCGAGGCTGCCAAGCCTATCCTCCTGTCCAGGATGCCGACATTCAGGACGGCGAGGCCATTGGGCCTTATCTTGTATATGAACCTCTTCATGTCCGCCGTCTTCGATGTCATGCCTATATGGACGCCGGCTGAAAGATATTTCTCCCTGGGCAGCAGCAAGTTTTTCATAAAAATCACTTCAGCTTCCTCGGAAGAGAACGCTTGACAGTTATGGGCAGGACGTTGTTCTCGAACTCCGTCTTGGCTATTTCCATCGCATCGTAATCGGATGTCTTTATCAGAATTGGCGCGCCCATCGATATCTGGAGAGCCCTGGCCGATATTATTCTGGTCTTCTCAAACCTTGTCAAGTCCTCGTAGAAGAACAATCCATCCACCTTCCTATAAAATTTATAGAAATCTTTTTAAATGCCTAAAATCTCATCCCCTACATTGCACCTGAAATATGGGATTTTGGCATGTGTGAAAACCGTAGGCTTTCAATGCGCAAAGGTCTTTGGCATCTCAAAAGAGCTTCGCTCTTTTGCGGACATCACATAAAACTTCGTTTTCTGATGGTCTTCAGACGGTGGTCATTGACACTCGCATAATCCGGCAAATCATGTCATGCCCTGATTATCCTATATACCTTATGTTCTCGTCCTTCGGCTTGGAAAGTTCCGCCAGCATCTTCTTGTGGACCTCGTCGGTCCGGCTTATCTTTTCCTCCATCTCCATTATGGTGTTCTCCAGCTTCGAGAGGTCCAGCTTCATGTTCAATATCTTCACTAGGATATGCAGGACGGCGTCGGCGGCCTTCGGGTCTGTCAGCAGCGGTATGCCTACAGTCTCGCCCATCAGGCAGAGTCCGTCCATACCCTTCATCCCGGAGATTCCAAGGACGAGACCGGACGCCCCGACTATGGTGCCTATCTGGTGCTCCTTCCCGAAGTCGATGCCCAGCTTTGAGTATTTCTTTATGACTGACTTGTCGCTCACGGCCCCTACGACCCTGGGCGTTTCCACCTGCTTCTCCTCGGCGAAACCACCCATCGTTATGACCTCCTTGACGCCGAGTCCATCGACGAAATTCACTATCGCCTCGGATATCTCGTAATGGCCGTCAGGCGTGACGGACTGGCTGTCGCCGGTAAGGACCACGACATCCCTTTTCTTCCCTTTGTAATAATAGAACTCGCACTTCAGCAGGGATGCCACGGAATCGTTGTGGAGAAGCACCAGAGGAAGGAAATGCTGCGAATACATCTCGGCGAACTTCTTCATCTTGAGCTCCGATACAAGATAGCCTGCGGCGACGCGGCCTACGTTGCCTATCCCGGGCAGCCCCTGTATGAATATTGGCTTCTTCAGCCTGGGCTTTTCAAGGAGCTTTATTTGGGTCTGCATACCATTAGATTGCGCCCTTTAGCTTATATAAATTTCTTGGCCTTCCGCCTGTATTCGGCGTATCTGTCGCCAGCGGAAAACTTCGGGGGATGGGGCGTCCTGGTCGGAGAGCTGCATTTGCACGTTTCAGACAGCGAGTATCTTCCACAGGCCGGGCATTTTCTAAGGAGGTTCACCTTATCACTTCGTAATGCGCCTCTGCGTTCGGCTTCGCAATCTCGACGACCTTGGAGAGTTTCTCCTCGAACTCCCTCTCGCCTTTCTTGGCGTCAAGCGTCCTGAACTTCACGAGGTATTCCGGCGCCGCTATGTACTTCACTTCCAGGCCGAGCTTCCCGGCCTGCTGCATCAGCGCCCTTATATGAACTATGCCATCCGGCTTGAAAGACTTCACGATAAGACGCGACCTGAACTCGAACTCCTTCTGCTCTATCCCCTTCTCGGCTATTTCCTTCAGGACAGTTACCCACTTCTCTGGTATGCCCCTCTTTTCCAGGAGCTTCGGGTTCTTGAGAGCGGTCTTGAAGCCTTCATACAGGGTGCCGAAATTCTCCTGCAGGGCGTAACCGACCTCGTTGTAAGTCTTGTCCAGCGAAATTCCCATCTTCTTGGCGCATATCTCGAGCATCTTCTCCGCTTTCTTGTTGAGGTTGTACTCCTTCATCTTCTCATTCTGCTGCTTCTCGTCGACCCGCTTGAGAGAAAGGGAAAGCTCGCCGGCGCGCTCGTCCAGCCTGACCACCTTCGCTATGACGCTCTGGTTGGGCTTGACGAACTGCCTTATGTCCCGGACCCACCCGCGGCTTATCTCGGAGATGTGTATCATGCCCTCGATGCCGTATTCATCAAGAGATGCGAATGCAGAGTTTGGATTGATTTTGGTAATCCTGCATATGACAATTTCGCCGAGCATCGGGAAGCCGCGCTTTTTTACCATTATACATCCCTTTTCTTGCAAGAAAAGGTCTGTATGAACCCCAAAAGAACATAGGAACACAGACCTTATCTTTCTACTCCATCATATTTGACAACCTTTATAAAAACAAGGATTTTCATTTATAGAATGATAACTGAAGCGGATTACAGGAGGGCTGTCGAAGAGCCTGCGTACAGGCAGGAATTCCTTGACAGCATCGACATGGAGGATGCAAGGCCTTATGTGAGCAGGGTTGTTTATTGTCCCAATCAACGCCAGTACCGATCTACGTTGATTATGCAGACTAACGTACCATTTCTTTCATTGTTAGGCATCAGAAGACTAAGATATGATGTAATTGCATTTCCTTTTGCATTTACCCTCCCTTTGGCGGTTTTATGTCCAGTCTTATAGACCATGAAGGCTACCATGCCAGACGGATATATGAAAATCCACTGAGCGAAGCAAGTATGTGGAAACTTTTCACAGAAGATGAAAAATTCATGGCTGAAATGGAAATGAGAGCTACAAATAATCAGATCAGAAATTTCTTGAGTGAAAGGAGAGGTCTTTCCGACGACTCCTTAGAAGAACTTTATAGAAGACAGCACAAATATGCCAACCTCATCCGAGAACTTCGACGACGCCGGTGAGTATTTCAGCGTGGCCGCCTGTCGGCTTTGCTAGGACTGTCTCGCAGATGAGGCACTTCACTTCGTTGCACGCCTTGCTGAACACTATCTGCTCGTTCTTGCATTTCTTGCACTTGACCTTCAGGAACTTGCTTTCGGGAGTTTCCATGAGCATAACACTGCGCAAACGCTTAAATCGGTATCTGCCAATACCGATTAGTCCGAATTTCTCAAATTCAGACTTAAATTGCTTTCCGGCTCATCGTTTTAAAAGCTTTTACGAAGTCAGAGTAATTATAAACATCCAGAGGTATAGTGCTCCAATGAAATAAAAAGGATATTATATCATTGGGCACTATATGTGAAACAAGCTATAATGTCGGTATTATTTTCTTGTTTCACTATACATTAGAGGTGCAAACCTATGACAAAAACTGAAGACATTCTAGAAATAATAGAGGCTGCAAGGGAAACAGGGAAGATAAGAAAGGGCGTGAACGAGGCCACGAAGGCCGTCGAAAGGGGCATCGCAAAGCTCGTGGTGGTCGCCGAGGACGTCGACCCGAAGGAAATCGTGATGCATCTGCCGCCCCTCTGCGAGGAGAAGAAGATACCTTTCCACAAGGTCCCCACCAAGAACGAGCTTGGGCGAGCAGCAGGCCTTGACGTTTCATCGGCAGCCATAGCGGTTGTCGATGCCGGAGAGGCGAAGAAGAAGCTGTCTGAGTTGTGATTCAATGCCGGACGACGTAACGCCAGCCGAAATCATAGCGCTCATGGGAAGAGCAGGAACCAAGGGGGTAAACCGCGTGAAGTGCAGGGTCGTTGACGGCCGCGACAAAGGAAAGATACTCACGAGGAACATAATGGGCCCGGTAAGGATAGGCGACGTCGTCATGCTGAGGGAGACCGAGATGGATTCTTCGAGCAGCTATGGAAGGCGGTAAACGATGAAATGCTCATTCTGCTCCAGGGACATAGAGACCGGGACCGGAAAGTCCCTCATACAGAACAACGGCAAGGTGCTTAATTTCTGCTCGAACAAGTGCGAGAAGAACAGAGTGAAGCTCAACAGGGATCCTAGGAACTTCAAGTGGGCTAGGAATTAATCTTCATTATAGCCCTTATCAGGTCCTTCTTGGTGACGATTCCTACAAGGCGGCCCCTGGAGACGACAGGCAGCCTGTCTATGGAGTTCTTGTTTATCAGCTTCGCGGCCTCGTAGATGCTCTTTTCCTCGTCCACTGTCACGACCTTCCTGCTCATTATGTCCTTCACCTTCTTGCCGCGGACCTTCCTCACGGCATCCCTCGAGACGTCGGCGTCCTTCAAAAGCTTCCTGACAGCCGCGGCGTCCGAAGCGTCGTTTATTCTCGAGAACACGTCGAGGCTCCTTATGATATCTGACTGGGTCACGATGCCGACGACCCTGCCGCTGGACACGACCGGCATCCCTGTTATGTTCCTGGATGAAAGCTTCCTCACGGCGTCGCCGAAACTTTCCTCCGGCCTTGCGGAAACGACTTTCCTCGACATTATGTCTCCGATTTTCATAGAAGACAAATGGGCATCCATGAATAAGAAGTTTCCTGCCTGTGTGTAAAGCCTTTTAATCCTTTATATCCAAGAATTACCCTGCAAGGCTAGCCGAAAGGCGTCGAACCTTGGTGGTATAATGGCTGAAACAAGAAAGATAATCAGGCTTCTGTCCACTGACATAGACGGAAACCTAGGCCTCCAGAGGGCCATGCGCAAGATAAAGGGCGTAAGCTTCATGTTCTCAAGAAATACATGCGTATCCCTCGGGCTTGACGGGAAGAGGAAGATAGGCACGCTAAACGACGAGGAGCTGAAACGCATAGAATCATTCGTAAAGAGCCCCACATTCCCGCAATGGATGCTGAACAGGAGAAAGGACTGCGAGACTGGCAAGGACCTTCACGTTGTCATGTCGGACCTGGAGCTGAAGAAAAGGGAGGACATAAACCTGCTGAGAAGGATAAAATCCTACAAGGGCGTGAGGCACGAGCTGGGCCAGCCGGTCAGGGGGCAGCGCACCCGAAGCTCCTTCAGGACGCAGAAAACGGTAGGCGTCTCCAAGAAAAGCCTGCGCTCAGCAGCCAAGGCGGCGCCGGCGGAGAAGAAGTGATAATTTATGGGACACCCGAAAAAGCAGCGGAAGAAGTATGACAGCCCCATGAAGCCTTACGACAAGGCCCGCATAGAGAAAGAGAGGGCCGTGAAGGACAACTTCGGCCTCCGCAGGAAGAAGGAGATATGGCAGGCGGAGAGTATACTTAGGAGCTTCAGACAGCGCGCAAGGGCGCTCCAGGACAACAGGAACGAGAAGGACGAGGCGACACTCCTCAGGACGCTAAGAAATATGGGGATAAAATGCGACAACCTGGAAAATGTCCTCGAAATCGGCCTTGACGACATACTTTCCAGGAGGCTCCAGACCATAGTCCACAAGAATGGCCTCGCCAACACGATGAAGCAGTCCAGGCAGCTTGTCGTTCATGGCCATGTATCGGTCGGCGGAAGAAAAATCATGTATCCCAGTTACATAGTCTCGGGCGACGAAGAGGACAAGATAACGATGGACAAGAAGATAAAACTGCAGAGCGAGGAGAAGAAAGATGCCTAGGGAAAAGTGGGGAATAGCATATATTTACTCGTCTATAAACAACACAATAATCCACATAACGGACGTGACAGGCGCGGAGACGATAGCGATAGCGAGCGGCGGCCAGGTCACAGACAGGGACATGGACAAGGGCAAGCCGTTCACCGCGATGAGGGCCTCCAGGAAGGCCGCGGAGAAGGCCATAGCCTATGGAATTACCAATCTTCACATAAGGATACGCGCCCCTGGAGGCAACAAGTCCAGGATACCGGGCCAGGGCGCGCAGCCTGCGATAAGGGCCCTAGCAAGGGCCGGGTTTCGCATAGGCCAGATAGAGGACATAACTCCGGTGAGCCACGATTCATCCAGGAAGAAGGGAGGAAGGCGCGGCCGCAGGGTGTAGGGTGATAATGATGAAACTCAAGATAATCGAGAAAGACGGCACTAAAATGAAGTTTTCTTTAGAGGATGCCTCGCCGGCGTTCGCCAACGCCCTGAGGAGGATAATGATAAACGAGCTACCGACGCTCGCCGTGGAAACGGTCGACGTGGAGGAGAACGGCTCCGGGATGTTCGACGAGATGCTGGCGCACAGGCTCGGCCTCGTGCCGCTTACAATACCGAAGAAGTTCAGCTTCAGGGAAGAGTGCAAATGCGACGGCAAGGGATGCAGCATGTGCCAGGTCACCCTTGTGGCCGAGAAGCAGGGGCCGTGCATCGTATACGCGAGCGACATGAAGTCCACGAACGACGACGTCAGGGCAGTGGACGGCGACATACCCATAGCCGAGCTCCTTGACGGCCAGAGGCTCAAGTTCGAGGCCATAGCGCAGCTTGGCTACGGCAAGAACCACATGAAGTGGCAGGCTGCGACAGCCGGATACAGGTGCGTGGCGAACGTGAAGATATATCCCGAGCGGGACAAGGACGTTGAAGGATATACTATTGATGTATGCCCCAAGAACGTCTTTGACAGGAAGGAAGGCGGCGTAAAGGTCGCCAGGCCCGAGGACTGCAACCTTTGCATGAGGTGCGTCGAGGTGGCAAAGGACAACGCTGCCATCGTCACATCTGACGAGAACAGCTTCATATTCAGGGTAGAGAGCGTTTCAGGACTTTCGGCGGATGATGTGCTGGCGAAGGCGATAGACGAAATAGAGAGGCGCGCGGAGGACTTCGCCTCAAGCTTCAGGAAGGCTGTTAAATGACAGATTTAATAGTCAAAAAAATAAGATAACACTAAGTCATTGCGGGGGTACCCAAGTCTGGTCAAAGGGGCAGGAGACAACGAGATAAATGGGCTCGTCGTCCGCCAAACTTAAGACAAGACTTGGAATAAGAAATCCTGTGGCTTAGTGTCTACGAGAGTTCGAATCTCTCCCCCCGCACTGATTTCCTTTCAGGAAATCAGGAGCCCCCCCATCAAACCAGTAGGCCCCATCAAACCAGTAGGCCCAGTAAAGTGATAATCATGCCAAAACCAACAGGTCCGATGAATCCGGAGGCAACAGGCATCATAGCCGAGATGAAGAGAAAGAAGGCGTATCCAGACGTGGCCAGGCATCTTTCCAGGCCGAGAAGGGCGAAGGAAGGCGTCAACGTCGGGAAGATAAACAGGACGTCGGCCAGCGGCGAAACAGTCATAATACCGCATGCATGCCTTGGCGAAGGCGTGCTCGACAAGAAGGTCACCGTATACGCCATGAAGTTCAGCGCGTCTGCCAGGCGGAAGATAGAGGAGAATGGCGGCAAATGCCTGCCCCTGTCGCAGCTCATGAAGGACGGCGCAAAAGGAAGGATATTGATATGAAGACGATAGACGGCTCGAATTCGATAATGGGAAGGCTTGCCTCAATGACGGCCAAGCAGCTCCTCAGGGGGGAGAAGATATGCATAGTAAACGCCGAAAAGGTTATAATAACAGGCGACAGGAAGCAGATAATGAATGACTACCTGGAAAGGAGACGAAGAGGTTCGCCCCACCACGGCCCGTTCTTCCCGACAAGACCAGAGGCCATAGTCAGGAGATGCATCAGAGGCATGCTCCCATACAAGACCAACAGGGGAAGGGCGGCTTTCAAGAACCTCACGGTCTCAATAGGGCACGACGGCAGCAGCGCTGAAAGGATGGCGCAGAAAACCGTGAAGACCAGCTACGTGACGGTAGGCGACGTCGCGAAAATCCTTGGATGGAGAAAGTGATATTTATGGAACAGGAGCCCGTGAAAAAGAAAAAGAAGATGCTCATAGCGACGGGCAAGAGAAAGAAGGCGATAGCGCGGGCCATCATAACAGAGGGCACCGGAAAGTTCACCGTCAACAAAAAGCCTATTGAGAGCATAGACTCTAGATACAGGAAGCTCAGGATAAAGGAGCCCATACTGATAGCCGGCGAGCTCGCGAACGGCGTCGACGTCTCGGTGAGCGTGAAGGGCGGCGGCACATGGGGCCAGACGGACGCCTGCCGCACCGCGATAGCCAACGCGCTCGTTTCGTGGAGCAAGAGCGACACCCTCAAATATGCTTACACAGACTACGACAGGTCGCTCCTTGTATCAGACTCCAGAAGGACAGAGCCCCACAAGCCTTCGAGGTCTACTGCAGGCCCCAGAAGGAGCAAGCAGCAGTCGAAGAGGTAAGAAGAGGAGATAAGATGAACTGCCCGGTATGCCAGAAGAGATTATACGTGAAAGAGATGCACGGCGTCATTGTTGACGTGTGCGACGAGCACGGCATGTGGCTGGACAGGGGTGAGCTCGAGAAAGTCCACTCCCATGCGAAGGAGCACGGCTTTGCGGAGGGCTTTGTTGACAGCCTGTCGCACGACTACCACTGAATGGTTTTTTATATTTGACCAAAAAATCATATGTGAAGCAAAATGATAATCCCAATCCGATGCATAAGTTGTGGCAAGCCCGTTGGAGGGCTTTACGAGAAGTTCAAGCAGCGCACAACAAACGGCGAGAACCCGGCCAAAGTCATGGACGAGCTTGGCCTCGAGAGGTACTGCTGCAGGGCGCTGTTCCTGACGCATGTCAACGTCCTGGGCAAGATAGGCAAGTTCAGGGTCTGATGAATAAAGATTTTAACCTATGCAGGTTAAGTTCCTCTTTAACATCTGCAGAAAGCTTTGCTTTCTGAGGTCTTGAAGGAATTATATTCCTTCAAAGATATATGTTGTGCTTATCAAAAGGCGCTTAAAGGGCTACTTTTAAAAGCGGCGCCGGCAAGTATTAACCGTGATTCATATGGTGGCAATACCAAATAGACTTGCGGACGAGCTTTTCCGCGAAAGCGCGCTAAGGCAGGCGCCTGAAATCAGAAGATACCTTCCTATTTCCCTCTACATGCCTGGAATAATCACGTCCCCAGACATGCCGGACGATACCGTGCACCAGATAAGGGGAGCTTATCACAGGGTTAGACAAAGGCCAAGAATAGGCATGTATGAAACCGTGGACGGAACCGTGCCTGTCGAGCTCGACCCGTCGAATTCGCCCTACCTCGGAGTAACGGAGTTTGAACGTTACAATGGAAGAGCCAGGCCAAAAAGGATAGGAATAAACAGAAAGGTCAGGGGCAGGAAGGCCGGAAGGGTAGCGGAACACGAGCTTATGCATGCTGTATCAACGCCTCTCCTTGATTACATGGACGTAGGCCATCACACCAGGACGCTTATCATGGAGTCGTATGCGGAGTTCGGAGGCATCAAGGCCGACCCGCGCGGAAAAGGGGAGATATTGACTACAACTCCGTACACACCCTCGGTGAAATTCGGGATGTACGTCGACAAATTCTACAGGAGCACGGACGGCGCGAGCGGGTATGAGGCCTTCATAAGGGACATACAAAGGAACAGGTCCGCGAGGCGCACGCTCCAGCATCTGGGAAGCAACATAAAGGAAGCCATGGCAAGAGGCGAAGACCCCATAAGGGCCACTGAAAAAGATTACCAGAGGGAAATGGCTGCCGTAAGAAAGGCAGCTTAAGATATTACGACCCTGTTCTTGCCCTTGAATCCCGAGCCTATCTTGCTCTCGCCTGGAATATGGCCTTCCTGCAGCATGCTCATCTCCTTCATCTTGTGGAGGTGCGTCTTGGTGTGCGCTTTGAGGCTCCTTATGCTCGGAAACGACTTGCTACACCTTATGCATTTTATGCTGAACTTCTTCTTTATGTATTTTCGCGGCATTATGATAATATCCTGTGAAATTATAAGAAAGGAACGTTTCTTATCTGTTCGGGACATTATACTCAGATGCTTCTTGACAAATACAATCCAAAGAGCACGAAGGATTTCGTGGGCAACGCCTACGCCCTGCAGGAGATAAGGAAATGGCTGTCCTCGTGGAAAAGGGGCCGCGCCCTCATCGTACACGGCCCGCCTGGCACGGGGAAAACCATGGCAGTGAGGCTGATAGCGGCCGAGGATGGGTACGAGATCCTGGAGAGCGGGGCCGACGAGGAAAGGAAAGCCGGCGACATGAAATCCATAATAGGCTCGTCCATGCAGTACAGTTTTTCAGGGAAGAAAAAACTCATCCTTATCGATGACATGGAACAGCTGGAGTCAAAGAAATCCGTCGCCGAGCTGGCTGAAAAGAGCCTCTACCCGGTCGTCATGATGGTGGGGGACATATACGAAAAAAGCATGGCCGCCCTGCGGAGGAAGTGCCATCAAATCAGGCTGTCGAAAGTCAGGTACGACTCCATATCGAAATTCCTCAGGGGAATATGCGAATCCGAAGGCCTGGCTTACGAGCAGCGCGCCCTGGACCAGCTGTCCAGGATGGCCAATGGCGATGTGAGGGCGGCTTTACTTGACATGGAGCAGATGCGGAAGGCCGACATGGAAAACGTTTCAAGCGTCGGGTACAGGGACGACACCGACGACATGTTCAGCACCGTCAGGATGGTGTTCAAGGCAAATTCAATCGAAGCGGCTACTGCCGCCCTGAGGAGATGCAGCGAGCCCGATGCAGCGCTGGCATGGCTGGAGGAGAACGCCGCATCCGAATACGACGCGCCGGGCCTGGCCGGAGCCATGCATTTCATTTCCAAGGCGGACATAATGAATTCCAGGATAATCGCGAGACAAAGCTGGAACCTGAAGAAATATTCTTATGCGTTCGCTTTCAGCGGCGTCGCCCTCAGCAAGGCCGGGCCAGGCGCCGCATTCACGAGATACAGGGCGCCTAGATTCTTCCCACGAAGGAGTCCGGATGCCATGCGGAAGATATCGCCTATGCTCCACATGTCCGCGTGGAAGCTTTCCGGCGAAATGCATTACATGAGGAAGCTCCTGAAGAACTCATCGAGCGAGCTCGGCCTGACGAAGGAAGAGATTCGAGGGCTCTAGATTATCCCTGGTATGAGCTCGTTGGGGTCGACGTTCTGGTAGAACATCCCCTTCTCCGAAGCTATCATGAGCCCCACGTCGTTGACGTCGCACCCGCTTATGGTGTAGTTCATGAAGAAGAAATATCCCCTCGACTCCGCGAACATACGCGAGAAATGCTCGAACTCCCTCATGTTCCTCTCCATGTCGCCGCATTCCGCTTCGACGTTTCCTATCTGCTCGAGGATGTTACCGAAATAGAAATATTCGTTCCTGCGCCCGACATCCGATGAGTCTATGCCGAACGACACGCGCAGCATGGAAGATATGACCACGAAAACACCGCTTATAATCACGGCCGATATTATGAACCACTGCCCTTTCTTACCCGATCGAGATGAGCTGCGCATGAGGGACACCTGAAATCCTAAGCACATTGCTTTCCTTTACCAGTCTATTCTTGAGCATGAGACTTATTATTTCTTCCCCGACCGCGTTCACTATCGTGCTTGATTCAAGCAGCTCCAGGGCCCCGCTTTCATCGCATTCGTTCCCTGAATAAAAATCCCTGGAAACTTCGAGCATGAGCTCCCCTTCCTCCAGAGACGAGCCGAGCGCCGATGCATCGCATATGGCGAGGATTCTGTCGCTACCTGCCTCGTGCAGCCTGAAGCAGAACTTTGAGGAGGATAAATTCTTCATCCTCCTATCTCCCAAAAATTTTTTCGGGATTCATGCCTTGAAGCTCCTTCTGGCCCCGCATGCCTGGCACTTCAGTATGAAAAAGTCTTTCTCCTTTTTCATGTCCGTGTCAGGCTTCTTGCATTCCTTGCAGATTACATATTCGCCGACGTATTCCTCAAGCCTCTGGTTTATCAGCCTTTCGCTTATCTTCCCGTTGAGAACAAGTTCATTCCCCTTCAATTCCCCCGGCACGCCAAGCTCCTTGAACAGAAACTTTGCTATATCCGATGTGTTCCTCCTCAGGGCCTTTGCTATGTCGGCAAAATTCCGTATTGACGTGAGCCTGCCAACGGCATACAAGGACGCCCTTGGCGTCTCAAACCTGGAATCGGCCTTCCTCTCCGGGAGGTTGTTCCTCGCCCTCTTCAGCATTTCAAGATAATCCACTTTCATCCCCAATGTATTTTGCCTTTGCAGACTTAAGGGTACCGGTCACCCCGAGGACTCTGATTATACACCTGTTTTCGCTGACTATTTGAACCAAGGAGAGCGCGGCCCTCACGGTCTCGACCGAAGTATTGCTGCATTTCATGACGCCGGCCTGCCTCTTGTCATCGTACATATCGGGTATCATCCATATCCTCGAGTCTGACGCCCCTACTTCCCCCGAGAGATCCAGAAGCGACGTCCAGACCGCATCCGAAATGTCCCCGTATTCGACCGGATGCTCCGAAATGAGCTCGAACAATATGTACCTTTTCTTGAGCCTCATCGCAGGCGGCAGGGTCTTCGGCCTGCTATTTTCAGACATCGCCGCCGCCCTCCTGTATGTAAATGCCTTCCCATCTTTTCCCGGCGATCTTTTCCCTATTCAGCTTCACGATGCCTTCCGGAACCGATGACGCCGCTTCTATGGCATTTCCCAGCTCCATGCCAAGAAGGCTGGCGATGGACGCAAGCTCCCTTCCGGCCCTCATTCCCCACCTGGTCACGGCCGAGGAGGTAACGACTGTCCCGGCACCATATTTCGAGAAAAGCCTCACATTCTTTTTCATTGACGACAGGACGAACGAGCGGCTCCTCTTGTGCGACTCCAGTATCTCACGGAAGTTTATCTCAAGGGCGACGCCATTCTCCTTTGCAGCTTTTGCGCAGATGTGGTCGAGTCCGGAATCCCTTCTTCCGAGTTCCGGATGGCACAGCACATCGACCATGGAATTCTCGCAGGCCGCGCGGTTCATCCAGTAATCGCCCCCATGCACCATCACGATATCACATCTTCTCCTCACATCGCTTACGGCCTTCCTCATCGCCTCCGGCGTCTGGGACTTGATGATCACCGAAGACACGATATCTATGCCTTCGACCTTGGGAAGGGGCTGCATCTTCTCCGAATAATACCTGACTACCCCTATCCCAGAAAGCCCGAGGCGCCTGGCCATTCCGGCCATGTCTTCAGCGCTGTCTTCGCCTATGGAGAGCGTGGAGTGGACGTGAAGGTCGTAGAATTGCATGATTATATTATATCAAAAAAAGCTTTTAAAAAACAACTATGCCTGCCTGCTCCTCTTCGCGGCTGCGGTAAGGCTCCTGTACGAGCGGCCGCGCTTCCCGGATATCCAGCTTATCCTGCGGTCGTATTTTATGACCGGATGTGAGGGGTCCACCATTATTATCTCATAATAGATATTCCTGCCGTCCTCGGCCGTGTAGTATGAATTCAGGACCTCGAGATTCGGAAATTTCTTCGATGCGCGGCTCTCGGCTATGGCTTGCTTGCTCATTGATGTCGTGAACCTGACGAGGCCGGATTTCGAGGGATGCCTCCCTTTCCTTATCGTCCTTCGCTTCCTCCCGCCTTTCCTGATGCGCACTCTCACGACGGCGTAGCCCTGCTTTGCCCTGTATCCGAGCGAGCGGGCGCGGCCCAGTTTCGACGGCCGGTCAAGGCGCTCGATGACGAGCCCTTTCCTCCACTCATCTGTCTTCTCCTTGAGGGCTGTCTTGTCGGCTGCACGCCACGCATCTTCCGCATAACTGTAAGAGCTTTTCATTTCCAGCACCGAAACTTACATTCCGAATTAACTTTTAATAGTTATGAGTTTACTAGAAATTATTTAAGTGCCTTGAGGTGGTATGATGCATTCCGGAATAAAGCTGATAATTGGAATTCTGATATTCATTGCCGGCCTTTACTGGTACATGCCCGGCAACTCCCTAGGCAGCACGCTGGCCGACCTGAAAACAGTCTTCATGGGAGTCTTCGGCCTGTTCCTCATATTCCTCGGCCTGATAGTGGCGTGGATAGAATATGAGGATCTGAGATGGGAGTCCAGGGAGAAGAAAGAGCAGGCGCAGAAGGCAAAGAAGTGACTTCTTCTATAACTTATTTTTTTCCTTCCAATTATATGGCATGAAAGTGCGCTCTTCATTATGCCCGTGTGGAGGCTTCCATGCTCCGTGGCGCTGCCCGAAGATAGCCGTGGCGCCGCCTCCGGTGAAGGAAAGCTTCTTCGGACCCTCGTCAGGCATATTCGTCGGCAGGACAGGGTATCCCGATGTCTTTGCCGGGCCGCTCGGCATTCTCGGAACCAGCTTGGCAGACTCGCCTTCCGAATGGTTCGGCATGCGATATTCCGACATAATATCCATGCGGTTTTCCATCATAAGGTCCAAGGAAAAAAGAAGCGTACGCTCCTCCGACAGAACGGTGTCGGATATGCAGGACATTGTAATCGCAAAGAGCCCCACCGACATAGAGATGCTGTTCAGGAAAAAACCGGTTCATAAGATGACGTTTTCGCCTGTGACGCAGCCCATGGGGCCTTCGGCTGAACTGGTGAAGCTTACATTGGCAGGAAGCCCAAAGATAAGCGGCAGGGTGGAGCAGATAGTCAGGGACGACATAATGGCTGCCGACGCTACAGGCATGCTTTACAAGGAGGGCGTGGATGTCTACCAGCTTTCTAACATACTCTCGTCCGGCGTACTTGGGATAAAAAAGAAAATGGTGCCGACAAGGTGGAGCATAACTGGCATCGACGACACGCTGTGCAAGGGCATGATGGACGAAATAAGGCAGTTCCCCGAAACAGGCAAGTACATGCTCTTCTCCTCAGTCTTTCTGTACAACTCCTTCCACATCCTGCTCATGCCGGGCAAATGGGAATACGAGAACTTCGAATCGTCGCCTGACGACGGCCTGATGGTGGAGGAATACGAGCCCTTCCACGGCAGGAAGGCTTACGCGGAGAAGGAAGGCGGAGGATACTACGCGGCGCGGTTCGCGGTGTGCGAGGCGCTGAAGCGCATGCGAAAGCAGGCAAGGGTCATAGTTTTCAGGGAAATCGGGAAGGGATACAGCGTACCGTTGGGGGTTTGGGTTATACGTCAAACAGTAAGAGATGCGATGAAAAAGAAGCCACTCGAATTCTCTTCATACGCCGAAGTCGTTGGATACCTCCAAGGGAAGCTCCACATCCCAATGAAGGAATACGCGAAAAGGAGCGTCATCCTCCAGCAGCGCCGCCTGAACGAGTTTTAATTCTTAACTGATTATGATTTAATAAACAACAGCAGCGGGCAAGCTGCACACCGGAGGTTTTCAGATGGTACAATTCGAGACGATAAAGGCGGAAGAGGTCAAGTTCGGCAACAACAACTTCATAGAAGTTGCCAGAAAGAAGGCCATAACGGAGGAAGGGGAAAACACTTTCATATCCCTTTCGAGAGGCTTCGTGACGCCGACAGGCGAGAAGAGATACAGGAAATCCTTCACCGTTCCAATAAATGACGAAGTGATAGATTTCCTTTCAAAAAAGCTCAAGGAAGTCTGAAGATGCGCGTTCTTGACGCCATACGGACGGCAGAAGAGAAAATGCTCGGAAAGAAAGATTTTTTTCTATGTTCCTGTTTTGCCTCGCTGAAGGACTTCTCGCCTGCAGGCGAATGGACGGTCATATTCTACAATCCTGGGAGCCGCAACGTCATCGAATGCACATGCGACGGCAAAAGCGCGGAGATATCCGGGGAGAGCCCGGCCCTGAATGAATCCGAGAGGCTTGACAAGGCATGCATAATGAAGGATGATGCTTACGCCATAAACAAGGTCAAGGAAGACTTTGAAGGGAGACTGGTCAATCTCCTAGTGTCGCTTCACATGAAGGGCGGAAGGACGGTATGGACACTGTCGGCCGTCACCCAGGAGCTCAGCGTCACCATATACGACATTGACGCCGGCACCGGCGAGATACTCAGGAAGGAGACTTCGGGTCTCGTGAAGAGGCTCTGACATGTTCTTCCCCGACATCTACGGAAGCTGGGAGGAGAAGCAGAGGGAGAAGTATGAAGGCATCTTCCGCGTCCTCGGCGACGGATTCCTGTCGAAACTGTTCCGCTCCAGGAGCCTAGACATAGGATACGGCGCCGGATTCATGAAAAAATTTCTTGAATCGCGCGGCACCGCCGCCGACCTCTATGGGATAGACACAAGGCCGGCCTCTGCAGAAAAGTTCGTCATTGGAGACGGCGCACAGCTGCCTTTCAGGGACGAGAGCTTCGACTTCGTTGTCAGCATAGACACGATGCATCTGATAGGCAGCGACGACTTCAGGCGCGTCCTGAGGAAGAGGGGCCATACCCTTCTGGGACTTTTCTTCAACGACGACAACAGGCAGGAAAGGGTGAAGCTGCTTCACGACAAGCTCCGCGGCTTCGAAATCCTCATGGAATTCGAGGTGCGCGGACAGGAGAACGAGTATGTCGTGCTCGCAAGGAAGAGGTATACTTAGCGGCTACATCCTCTCAATTACAGGAATTCCTAGAAGAGACATCCCCGACTTCATCACTTGAGAGAATGATTTTACAACAGCAAGGAGAGAAGCCTCGTTCCCGCCGCCGATGACCTTGTTCGCGTGGTAGAATTCGTTGAACACGGCGGCCAGCTCATGAAGGTAATTCGCAAGGTAGTGCGGCTTCATGTCATCGCACGCATGCCGGATGACTGACGGGAATTCCGCCATCTTCTTTATGATTGGCCGGGCTTCGTCGGCCGCCTTGAACACCGGTTTCTTTTTGGATTTCTTCAGTATGGAGCGCGCCCGGGCATAAGTATACTGCAGATAGGGGCCCGTGTCGCCCTCGAAACTCATGGCCTCGTCGGCATCGAAGACGATAACCCTGCCGGAATCGTGGCTGAGCATGGAGTACTTCAGGGCGGCAATAGCCACGTCCTTCGCCGAATCCGGGGATATCTTCTTCGCCTTCTCTACTGCATCTTCCATTATATCCTCGAAAAGAATCACGTTGCCGGCCCGCGACGACATCTTTCCCTCCTTCAGCATGACGAGCTCGTAAGACAGGTGCTTGCACTGTTTTGCCTGCTCGAAACCCAGAAGCTCCAGGGCCTTGAACAGCTGCTGGAAGTATAATTTTTGCTCGGAGCCAACGACATAAACCGACTTGTCTATCCTGTATTTCGTGAACTTCGTCTCGGCAAGCGCAAGGTCCTTCGTAGAATAGAGCGGCGTCCCGTCGCTTCGCAATACGACAAGAATGTCAAGGCCGTATTCCTTGAGGTCGAATATTATGGCGCCGTCGCTGCGTTTCGCTATGCCGCGCTTAAGCGCCTGAAGCGCGAAATCCTTCCCGCGCTTCTCGGCGTCGCTCTCGTAGAACCACACGTCGAATGAAACTCCCAACCCCCTGTATATGTTCCTGAATTCCTCAAGGCTCCATTCCCGGGTCTTTTTCCACACAGGCATTATCCCTTTGTCCCATGAGTAAAGTTTGCGAAGGACTTCAAGATACTCCTTCTCATACTCGGAGCTTTTTTCCAGGAGCTGCGACGCCTCGGCGTAAATTTCCCCCAGCCACCTCCCCCTGCCAGAGGCCGGCTCCTGACCCCTGTAGTTCTTCATGTAAAGCCACAGGCATTTCGCCACATGAGCCCCTATATCCCCCGGATAGTTCGCTGATATCACATTGAAACCCGAGAATCTCATGATTCTCACCAGGGAATCGCCTATGCACGTGTTGCGCAGATGGCCTATATGGAAGCCCTTGTGGGTGTTCGGCTGGGAGAATTCCACCATGACCTGCTCCTTCTTGATGGTGCCGCGCCCAAAAGCTTTCTTTGATGCCGACGAAACGACATCCTTTCCGAGGTTCCTCCAGTCGGCGTAGAAGTTCACGTATGGACCGACAGGCTCGACGCGCTGCACGTACATGCCTTTCTTGAATTTTTTTGATATGTCCCTGGCGATTTCCACCGCGTTTCTGCCTTCTTTCGCAAGGGTGAAGCACGGCAAAGCCAAGTCAGCATCGACCTCCCTCGGCGGCTTCTCAAGGAGGCTTCCGTTAGGCCTGCAAATCTTTTCACATTCTTTTCGGAACTTCAGGAAAGGTTCCATTGTAATATTCTTGTCGGAACGTGTTTAAAAGTCATCTGTGGATTTTTAAATCGGCATCTATTGATACCGATTAATCCAAATCTGAGATCCGGATTTAAACCCTCCTGTCACAAACATACCATGAAGAAACTGGACAAGGCGAGGAAAAGCATATTCAAGAAGAGCACCCCAGTAAAGGGCGCCGAGGTATCAGGATACGACTTTTCCAAGCCCTTCGACATGAGGAAATTCCTTGACGCTTACGGAAGCACCGGATTCCAGGCCACACACCTCAAGGATGCCATTGAAGTTGTGAAGCTCATGCGCAGGGACAAGGTCGCTGTATTTTTCGGGTATACGTCGAACATGGTCTCGTCGGGCCTCAGGGAGCCCATAGCTTACCTCACGAAGAACAAGCATATAGATGCCATAGTCACCACGGCTGGCGGCGTAGAGGAGGACATAATAAAATGCCTCAAGCCTTTCGTCCTCGGTTCATTCAGGATGGACGGCAAGGAGCTGCGCAGAAAGGGCATAAACCGGATAGGGAACATACTGGTCCCGAACGACCGCTACGTCGCATTCGAAGGCTTCATGAAGAAATTCCTCAAGGAGCTTTACGACTTGCAGAAGAAGACGGGAAAAGCGATAACGCCGTCTGAATTCATAAGAGAGCTCGGCAGGGCCGTTGATGACGAGTCCTCGATATTGTACTGGGCCTACAAGAATAACATACCAGTGATATGTCCTGCACTGACTGACGGCTCCATAGGCGACATGATATTCTTCTTCAAGCATGAGTATCCGGACTTCAGGATAGAGATAACCGACGACATGATGCTCATGAACAACCTTGCCATGGATGCCAAGGAGACGGGCGCTATAATACTTGGAGGTGCTTTGCCGAAGCATCACATACTGAACGCCAACATGATGCGGGAAGGGCTGAAGTATGCTGTCTACATAGACAGCGGCGGCGAGGACGACGGCTCCCTTTCCGGCGCATTGCCGGAAGAGGCGCTGTCATGGGGCAAGATATCGTCCAGCGGAAGGCATGCAAGGGTGTGGGGCGACGCCACAATAATATTTCCCCTCCTTGTTGCAGGCGCTTTCTCAGACTTATAAATAACATTGTGCAAATAAATTTATGGGATTAAAAAGCATAGAAGAAAAGGCCAAATCAACCTATTCTATAATCATTCTTGTCATACTTTCCGGCGGCGGAACCTTTTATTATACCAAAAATGAAGTAATATCAATAATAGTAGGCGCTTTGGTGATATTTGCATTGGCTATATGGGATTTGCATGAAAGACTGGCAAAGCTGGAAATAAAACATGGTGCAAGAGATGAAAAACCAACTGAAAAGTAGGATGAAAGGGGCTTTGGACTATAGAATTATAATAATAGTGCTTTTCATATTGATAGCCTTGCTTATACTGGCCGGCGGAGCCGGGGGATTGGGTGTCTGAAAATGTTCGGATTCCTGAAGAAGAAAAGAAAGGAAGAAATGGACGACTTCTTTGACATAAAGAATACCATAACCGGCAGGCAGCCAGAGCGGGACACCATAGATGCGGGCAGGGCCTTCACGGAGCAGAAGCAGGACGAATGGGTGCCGTCGTTCCCGGGAAGGAAGGACCTTGAGTTCGAGGATGTCGGTCAAGGCCCTTATGAAAAGGGATTCCGCGGACCTTCGAAGGACTATGATGTATTGCAGCGCTTGGACGTCATAGAATCGCAGCTTCAGGCCATACGCTCCCAGACCGAGACCATAAACGAGCGCCTGAAGAACCTGGAATTCAAGCTGACTGGCGGAAGAAGGTACTGAAATATTCCAAATCTCTTCTTAGTTCTTCCTAATTTTTATCTGCTCTTCTTTTTTCGGTAAGTATTCTAATTCGTTCATCACATTCTCTTATGACACTTTCATTTTCTACAATAACCTGATAATGAGCTTCAGTTTTATCCAACAATTCTAATACATCTTCCAATCCTCGAACAGTTTCTTGGTCACTATTTTCTCTTGCGCCATCCATAACGCCACTAATGTTCTCTTAAACTGGATACATAAAACTTCATGTCTTCCGGCTCCATGACAGGGTCTAGGCATTCTTCCATATACATTCTTATTAATGCTCTGTAAGGTATCGCCTATAACGAATAAGAATTAAAGGCTATTATTCATCTCCCGCTCTTTATCGAGATAACATCGCCGTTCTGCAGGACGTAATCCGAAGAAATATTCTTGCCGGTTTTCGCGTTGACGGCGGAGATGAATTTGCTCCCTATGTCCTGATGAATGCGGTATGCCAGGTCGACGGCAGCGGAACCTTTCTTCATGATGAACGCGTCAGGAAGGACTTCGCCTTTCTTGCTGCTCCATTTCTTCTCATCCTCGACGGGGAATACGACGACCATCCCGAGGACGTCGAACACAAGCCTGTCAAGGCACTGCTGAACCCCGGTGCCGCCGTTGTCGTCCAGATACTTCTTCATGAAGTCGACAGCGCTTTTCTGCTTTTCAGAAACCTCTTTGATAATCCTGAAAGACGAACTTCCAGGGACATATTCTATCAGAGCTCCTTTCGCGGCCTCGCGCAGCGCAAGCTCGACCTCGGCGCTGCACGGAATCACTTCCCTTGTCCTCTGTATCCCCTTCACATTGCCTCCGGCGCTTTTCATGTCGAACTTGTTCCCTGCTATAAGTATCGGCTTGGACTTCTTCCTGAGCGACGACACGAAACCCAGGAGCTCATTCTCGTTCATGGACTTCAGGCTGCCGCGGAGGGACGAGTCTATGCTTGACTTGGATATTCCAAGCCCGGACAGGCGCTTCTCTATTATAACCGACGGATCCTTCAACGTCTCTATTATTTTCCAGTCCTTCATCACGAGGGAAAGGAGCCAGTAGTCGACCTCCCTTTCCAGCATCTCTATTGTCAGCAAAGGGTCGAATCCGGATGCGGGATTTCCCTCGTAATCCACTGTGCCGGACATGTCAACAACATGGACAAGGGCGTCCGATTTCATCACGTCCGAAAGAAAAGCGTTGCCGCGACCACGGCCCTTGTGCGCGTCCGGGACCAGGCCGGCAACGTCCCACAGCTTTATCGGGACAAATCTCACGCCTGAAACACATTTCCCACAATTTCCTGACGGGCCCGGCCTTTCTTTGCATGGGCAGGCAGCCCTTACATACGCAAGCCCCTCGTTGGGCTCAAGCGTCGTGAAAGGGTAAGGGGCTATCTTGACGTCCTTCAGGGTGCATGCCTTGAAGAAAGTGCTCTTCCCGCTAGACGGGGCCCCGACCAGACCTATCTCGGCCATGAGATGAAATCCACTTGAAGGCTTATAAAATTGCATTTCAAATCATCATCATGAAGATATGCAGCATATGTGTAAAGAACGACATACTTTGCAGCGCGTGCAGCAGGAAAGTCGAGCGAGGCGAGATAAGCATGGACAGCGTCACCATAAGCCGCGCACTCGGCAAGCTCCAGGACGGCGCGGATTTCATAGACAGTTTCGAGGCCGCGGGAAGGATTTACATAATAGTAGACACGCAACAGATGGGCTCCGTTATCGGGAAATCGGGAAAGAACGTCAGGAAGCTGTGCGAGATGCTTGGAAAGCAGGTGAAGGTCCTTGAGAAGGAAGGCAGCAAGGAAATGATAGAAAAGGCCCTCAACATACGCGTGAACGGGGTCAACAAGGTCTTCGGCCCGGAAGAGTTCTACAGGGTAAGGATAGACAGGAAATCGAAGCCAAGGTTCAGAGCGGAATCCAAAAAAGTCATCGAGTCCATAATAGGCAAGTCAGAGATAGTATTTGAATGAATGCAGTATAATTATTTCTACAGGTGTTTTGATGCCAAGAATAGCAGTCATTGACTACGAACTGTGCCATCCCGACAAGTGCGGCAATTTCCTGTGCGCCAGGCTATGCCCCGTCAACCGCAAGGGCGAGGACTGCATAGTCAAGAAGGACAGGATAGAGGGCAGCGCAAAGAGGCTGAGGCCTTTCATAATAGAGGAGACTTGCATTGGATGCGGAATATGTATAAACAAGTGCCCGTTCGGGGCGATAAGCATAGTCAACACGCCGGAGCAGCTGCATGAGCAGCCTGTCCACAGGTTCGGAGAGAACGAATTCGTGATGTTCAGGCTCCCGGTGCCTGCGAAAGGAGTCGTGGGACTGCTGGGCTCCAACGGCACCGGGAAGAGCACAGTCATGCGCATACTTTCCGGCCAGACGAAGCCCAACATGGGCATGTACGGCACCGATTCGACAAAGGACATATCGAAATCTTACAGGGGAAGCGAGCTCCAGGAATACTTCAGGGAGCTCGAGAAGCAGAGCAAAAAGACCGTCTACAAGCCGCAGCAGGTCAGCATGATACCGAAGGTAACTTCAGGCAGGGTCAACGACCTGCTGGGCGAAGCGATGATAAAGGAATTTGAGCTGCATAACTGCGCCGACAGGGACGTAGCCGCGCTGTCGGGCGGTGAATTGCAGAGGCTTGCCATAGGCGTCGCGCTTTCAAGGGAAGCCGACATCTACTACATCGACGAGCCTTCAAGCTACCTGGACGTAAGGCAGCGCATAAATGTCGCCAAGACAATCCGCCGGTACGCGCAGGACAGGTATTTCATGGTTGTCGAGCACGACCTTGCGACGCTTGACTTCCTCGCGGACAAGATACACGTATTCTACGGAGTCCCAGGCGTGTACGGCATAGTGTCGAAGCCTTATGCGGTGAGGAACGGCATAAACGCTTTCCTCGACGGGTACATGCCGGACGACAACGTGAGGATACGCGATAGCACGGTATTCGAGGAAGTCGAGAAGACGAAGAAGACCGGAAGCATCCTGACATCCTTCGGCGAGATAAGCCACAAGGCCGGCGACTTCGAGCTCAGCGTGCAGAAGGGAGAGATATACAGGAACGAGGTGCTGGGCATACTCGGAGCGAATGCGCTGGGCAAGACGACATTCGCGAAGATACTTGCTGAAGGCCATGCGCCATTGTCAAAGAAGGTTGTCATATCCTACAAGCCCCAGTACATAGAGACCGATTACGAAGGGCCCGTGCGCAACGTGCTGCAGGGTGTGGCGGACAGTGACGACTTCCCCATACTCGCGAGGCATCTCAGCGTCGAGCGGCTGATGGACAAGAGCGCGAAGAACCTTTCAGGCGGGGAGCTGCAGCGCGTCGCCATACTCCTCTGCCTGGCGAAGAATGCCGACGTATACCTGCTGGACGAGCCTTCGGCATATCTCGACGTCGACCAGCGCCTTGCGGTGGCAAAGGCCATACGCGGCAGGACCGCACTCGTGATAGACCACGACCTGCTGTTCCTAAGCTACATTTCTGACAGGACGATGGTATTCATGGGCGAGCCCGGGAAGTACGGCGAGGCCGAGGCCATGGGCCTGCGGGAAGGCTTCAACAAGTTCCTGAAGGATGTGGGAGTCACATTCCGAAGGGACGAGGAGAGCAGAAGGCCGAGGGCAAACAAGCCGGAGAGCGTGAAGGACAGGGAGCAGAAGGAGAGCGGCGAGTATTTCTATTCATGACAAAAGAATCCGGAATGCATGCAGCAAATTATTCGCCGCATTTCTACACCTAGAAACACGTTCGTGAATTTTCTATAGTCTGGATTAGAACTGCGGATGAATCATGAACTATTCTTGGCTTCCATGAATCTCTGGACCTTGAACAGGTGCTCAAGCTCGACATCCGCGAAGGATATATTCTCCTTTTCGAACGGGTCATCGATGTCCCTGATGAGATAAACCAATCCCACCAGGAGGAAGTCTATTATGGCTGTTATTGTCAGTCCTTCATAATATGGTTCGACCTTCACGAAAATCAATACAACAAGAACCATCGCTACTACCAGCCTTGCTATCGTATAAGCAGCTGGCATGAATTGAGTTTCCTTTATGGTCTCAACCCTGTTGGAAAGGCGCTCTATGTTTGACACCTCATTCCTAATTTTTATTATATAATTTGGCTGGACTCCGCTTTCAGCGAGCCTGGCTATATCATCATCAACGAGGTCGATTTCTTTGTTTATTTCACTCTGTTTCCATGTGCCGTTCTTGAAGTTTTCCAGCATTGCATTCATGACATTTCTGATGTGCTGCTGCATCTTCTCCCGCACCTTCTTGTCCTTTGAAGCCACTATCCTGGCATCCTTGTAAAGGCTCTTTATAGACAGGGCGATATCTCCGGGTATCTTTTCGCTTTCCTTGTAGTCAGGCAATGTTCCTGCCAAAAGTATGCTTATCGTGAACGTGACGCCTCCTATGAGGGCTGTCACAAGCCCGGTCAGCGCGATGATCTCAAAATTGAGCGCGTGAACCACCGTTTTCGCTGCTATGAGCACTAACACGATAAGACTCACGATAATTATCAGTTTCATCTGACGCATTCAGAGAAATAGGGGACAAACCTTAAAAAATTATGCTTATAGGCACGTCATCACCGAGGCGGATTTTTATAAGTTTTTTGGCTATCTTTCAAGTGAAGAATTCGAGTCTTGCCTTCGGCTACACCGTCTCATGATTCGCCCGGAGGCGCGATGCCGAGGGCCTGCTGCATCTTCCGCCTTATGGTATATACGTTGTCCTTCGCGAACTCGAGATACATCCTTCTCTGCTTGTAGTAGAACGTCCTGTTGTAGGTCCACCAGAAGCCGCGCTGGACGAAGTTCGTCCACTCATACTTCGTCTCTACCGTCCCCTTGAACCTGATGTCCAGCCAGCCAAGCCTGGTCTTCATGTCCATCTCGCCCTGCATGATTATCCTTATATAAGTCATGGTCCACTGGTCCTCCTTCCTCTTCCCCATCCACATGCCGTAGAACGCGCGCGGGTCGGCGAACACGTCCCACCTTGCGTCTGTCTCAAGTATGTCCTTCGAGGAGATTTTCATCACATCCCTGAGGAGGCCTTTCACCATGTCGAATACCTTGAAGGTGTTCTTGCCCTCGTAATGGAGCTTAATGGTGTCTGCCGGAGCCAGAATATCGTCCACGATGTTTATGGTTCCCATGAAAACACGTCCTACTACTGGTTTATCGTCTCTGAATAGTGCTTTATGCTGCTCTCGAAGCTTGTAATGACTTCTTTGCCGAAGTTCAGGTATTCCATCCTCTTCTTGTGGTAGTAAAGCTTGTGCCAGAATCTTCTCAGCATCTCGTAGAGTATGCTCTGCTGCCAAACGGTGTCCTGCGGGTATTCGGTTATGAGGCGCGGCTTTATCCTTATTGAGACCTTGCCGTCGCCGGCTTTCGATGCGAATCCCTTGAGCTCCACCTCTATCGAGAGGTACGAATACCTGTCCAGTATCTTGTTGACTTCCCATTCGACCTCGAACTTGCTGGAGTCCTCTCCCCTGTCCCAGTCATACAACTTCTCCTGGACGTAGGCGTCAGGGACGTTGAAGACTGTCCTTATGAGCTCGTTCACCTTCTTGTAGTAGGATTCGGCGTTCTTGGTGGTCATCCCGAGCTTTATGTCCTTGGCCGGCTCGAATATGTAGTCCCAGATAAGCAGTTTTGTCCTTGCCCAAACCATTCAAACACCTACATAGACTTTAGCCATGCCTCCTTATAAAGAATTTATATTACGCAGGAAAATACTATTCATGCTAGAAGTGATTGGCGGCGCAATACTGATAGCCTTCGGGTTCTTTGCAATATTCATCAGTGCCGGCGAGGGCTTTTCCGACCCCAAAACCCTGGTGGTGATACTCGCGGGCGTTCTCGCCATCATAGGGGGCGCGTGGCTCATAATAAACACGCTTACGCTGGGGATAATACTGAGGAAGATAGCTGGCCTGATAATAGGCGGCATAGGGCTCTTCCTCATATTCGGCTTCCCTGACGTGCCCGACTACCAGCCGAACGACATGTCATTCACGGGCATCATAATAGGCTTCATAATGGCCATAATAGGCATTTACCTGATACTTTTCTAGAGAAAATTTAATATAAGGGCCCGCACAAATGTATATTCAAGGTGTAAATATGGGAGATTACATACTCGGAGATTTCAGCAGGAACAAGGTCACCGGCGAAACGAAGGTGAATTTCAGGAGGGAGCTCCCGCTTGACAGGGCATGGTGCCTCACCCCCTTCGAGGCTCATGTCAGGATAAACTTCACTGGCCCCATAGGGAGCAGCTCAGGCATCTATTACAGCCTCGTTTTCCAGCTTGGCAAGTGGGAATACGTCGTCCAGAAAGCGGACGAATTCCTGGAAGTGTCGCCGGTCCACGGGACATACTACCAGCTGACATCAAAGCAGAAGGAAGACCTTGAAACCAGGATAAAGTCCGGTCTCGCGTCGGCGTCGCAGGCTGTCGCTGACATGGAGCTCCTCATGCACGACCTGAGGAAATACAGGGAATTCCTGCGCTACATGGGATACAGGACGAAGAAAGAACTTAATCCCCAATACAAGGGCAGCGACGGGGACGACATGGATTTTTCCGTCGACAGCGACGAGAAGAAGAGGAAGGACAAGGAGAAAAATGTTGATAATCACTCGCTGAAGGCGGTGTTCGTCGACCAGGTGGACATGCACACGGGCGAGGGGATATCGATGAGGAGCATAGTCAGCAGATGGCCCACGCTGATAACCGACTTCATGCGCATGGAGGACAAGGAACTGAAGCCGGAGGACATAATGAAGTCCCTGGACGTTTCGAAAGCCGAAGCCGTCGTCTTGTTAACGAAGAACAAGCTGTACCAGGAATGGAAGAAGCTCTTCCTTACCCAGCTGAAGGACAGGTACATCAGGATAGAGGAGCTTGTCCGCAGCAGAAAGAGTTCGATAGAGCAGTACAGGGAATGGCTGAAGCCCGTGATAGCGAGGCACAACATGCTTGCAGAAGGCTTGGGAACGCCGCAAGGAAGGGCCGCATGGAGGACGAATCCCATATGGGCCGAAGGCCAGGCGCTGTCGTTCTCCATAATAACTCTCTGGACGTGGAAGGACTTCCTGTCGCCTGAAATCTACAAGGGCGGGGCGGAAGACTACGCGAAGAAGCCTGTGCTCCCTGCAGGGAAGCCAATTGACAGATGGACTCTCGACAACCTCATATTCGGGAAGAAATGGGGCCTAATTAACAAGTATCCGTGGATAACGCTCGAATGGTGCCAGGACAAGCTGAACCAGTTCCACCAGCCCACCGGCCCCACGCCCGGATGGCTGACGAGGAAGCCTTATTACTCGTTCTTCGAAATAGCGCTGGAGAAAGGCAACGTGAGGCTGCCTGCTGGAGACGAGCTGGAGGACGGCGTCTTCGACGTGAACCTCATAGTGATGAGCAAGAACGTCCTTTTCGTGAAGCTGCTGGAGCTCGAGGCCAAGAAAGAGGAATTAAACAGATATGTGGACAGCCTTCTCGGCCTGAGGCGCGAGATTCCCGGCTCTGTTCCGGGCGGCCCGGCCAAAGACATATGGGGGAACATGAGGAAATTTGCAGGCATGTTCCCTTTACAGCTCTTCAAGGGGCGGGGCCCGTACGAAAGGGATTTCGAGGACAGGATAACCAAATACTACCTGGCGCCCATAGCCGGGGACAGGTACGGCCCGATAACAGGCCTGATAAAAAAGAAAGCCGGCTTCGGGGTGAAGTAAATGCCCGCATACAAAGTGGGAATATCGTCCGGATTCTGGAACATAGGGAAGGACCCGAACTTACTTGGATTAGCGCAGAAGGCCGGGGGCTTCGGGGCGACAGGCGGCATACAGTTCAACCAGGTCGACATGGAGACGATAAGCGAATTCCAGGAGCCCAGGCTCAAGGAAAACATGAAGAAGCTCAAGAAAGACCTCGGCATCGAAGTCGGGCTTCACGGAGAAATTGGCGAGACTTCGGGCTTCGAGAGCGCCATGAGGAAGACGTGGGAGCAGGTCCACTTCAGGCTTGTCACTACCATGAAGAACGCGGCAGAGCTAGGCTTCATCTACGTCAATTACCATTTATCGACGAACGTGCAGGTCCAGCAAGAAGAGGAGAGGCTAAGGCCTTTTGGCCACACCTATCAAATCGTGTCGCCAGAAGGCACACCCCTTGCGAATTTCATAAACGACAGAAAGGAAACTAAACAATTCGCCATAGACCACCTGATAGCCAGAGGATACAGCGTGGACGAGAATCTCATGGAGGAGTGCCAGAAAAAGGCAATCGAGAATGCGGAGATGGAGGGACGGAAGGACTTTGATGAGTTCAAGAAAAGCGGCGAATACAGGAGGCGCATAGAGGAGATAGAGGCTGCAGTAAAGGACGGAGTGATATCGAGGCAGGAGGGGGAAAGAAGAATACTGGAACTGGAAGATGGCACCAGAAACAGGATAATAGCTGACAAAAGGGACGATGTTATCAGGAAACTGAGAAGCGGCGAACTCCCGAGCGGCGACACGCTTTTCGAAATGTGGAAGAAGTCGGATTTCGGAAAATATTACGTCAATTTCGGCGAGATAGGGGCCTACTGGGCCGTGGCGCAGTACATGATAGAGACAGGCGACCTCCTGTGGACTAATGTCTTGAAATCCAAGAGAGTTCAGGACGCCTACAACAACGAGGTCAAGGAGTTCAACGAGGCCGTCGCGATGAAGTACATCGAGGGCCATCTTATCTTGAAGGAGCACCCATTCAACAAGAAGTTCCTAGACGGCATGAGCGTGCTTGAATTCGCGAAGGAAAAAAACATAAAGATACTTTTCGAGAACCCGGAAGCGGGCCAGGGGAAGGAAGGGCTTTACAGACTGTACGACGTGAGGAGCGCTTACCACCTCATGAAGAAGATAAACTCGCCTGCTCTCCGCTTCTGCATAGACTTCGAGCACATGATGGCCCAGAACATGAACCCGTATGAAGTGATAAAGGACGTGCCGAGGGACTTCGGCAAGTACATTTTCCTCTTCCACCTGGGCGAGCCGAAGCCGTATTTCGGGACAGCCCACATACCGATACCGCTGGGCTCCCAGGCGCAGGAAGTCCTGTACAAATGGATATACGAGCTGCGCAAGAAAGGGTTTGAGTCGGGGTACATGATATTCGAGAGAGGGGGCGGCAGGGCAGGCAACAGCAGGAGCAGCTTCGAGGTATTCGAGCACAGCGTCTGGGTGCTGAGGCAGATAGCCAAGTACCTGGAGATGGACAAGGAGCCCGACGAGCTGCCGCCTGAATTCTTCGGCATATCAGAGCAGAACAAGGACGTCTATGCAAGGGAGCTCGTTGCGGTGAGGGAGCACGCCTACGACCCGCTGAAGGACCTTTTCATGATACCTGAGGAGGAGCACACTTTCTTAGGCAAGTCAGCACTTGATAAAGGGAAGGCGGAGCAGTGGGGCAGGAGAAAGTTCAGGTAATTCCTGCAGCTTCAAGGCACTTTGCATATTCCTCATCCTCAGCTTCCGGAATATTGACGAGTTTAACCGGCGTAACACTCCATGAAATAGGCTCACATAAAAAACTTCGAATTCACACGCCACTACGTATACACCATGTTTCAGGAGAGCCTTTGCTCTGTGATTGCCGTTTGCTATTTCATCAAAGCGCGGATAAACCTCAATCCATATAGGATTTATTGCGCAGTATGCTAACAGTTCTTCTGCTCCCATCGAAAAGTATTTTCTGACCGTCCCGCACTTAAGACGCCTACTACGTCTTCTCCGCTGTAAACTTCCCTCAGGCCGAGATCCTTCAATGACATAAAATTGCTCTGGCTTTTGTATTTAAATACTAAATCATGATAACTTAATCAGGTGTAGAAATGGCTTCAAAAAAGAAATCCCAAAAGAAAGTCGCAGAGCCCAAATTAACAGACGAGAAAAAAAAAATGGAAGCCTACAGGCAGAAGCAATGGAAGCTCGCCGAGAAGTTCAAGGACGACGTTCTCCAGAAATACAAGAATATCGTGAAGGCCGTGGTGCTCTTCGGCTCCCTCACCAGGAACGACTTCCACGAGAAGAGCGATATAGACATGCTTGTAGTGATAGACGACACCACTGCAAGATTCACGCCGGAGATGAAGGACAGCTTCGACGACAAGCTGCATGTCATAGCGAAGGGGATAGCGGAAAACATAACAGTGCAGCCCGCGTGGACCTTAACAGAATTTTGGGACATGGCGAGGATAGGACATCCCCTGCTCTACACGATAGTGCGAGACGGATGGGCACTTTACGACACCGGATTCTTCATACCGATAAGGAAGCTCCTTGAGCTCGGCAAGATACCGACGACTCTCGAGGCGGTGGAAAAGTTCATGGAGACGGCGCCGCAGAAGATAAGCCGCGTCGAGACCGCAAAGCTCTACATGATAGCCGAGGACCTTTATTACGCGATGCTGAACAGCTCCCAGGCGGTGCTGATGTACATGGGGCAGAACCCGCCCTCGCCGAAGCACACGCCGGTCGAGGTCAGGGAGTGCCTGGTCAACGCGAACCACCTGGAGCAGACCTATCTTGACGACCTGGAGAGCGTCATAGAGTTCAGGAAGAATGTCGAGCACAAGGATATCAAGGACATAACAGGCCAGCAGCTTGATGATTACATACAGAAGGCCAAGAAATACGTTTCCAGGATGGAGCAGCTTCTGATGCAGCTCCAGAAGAAGAAGAAGGAGAATATAGTGCATAAGAACTACGAGGTCATGGTAAAGGCGACCGTGACGGCGCTGAAGAAGATGGACAAGCTGCCGCCGGACCCGAAGGACCTGCCGCATGTCATGAAGAGCGAGCTCATAGACACGGTGAGGCTCGACCCCTACTACAACGACGTATTCAAAAAGGTAATAACCATGAGGAAGATGCTTGACGAGGACAAAGTTGCGGAAATACCGCAGCGAGACATAGAGATGACGCGCGAGTACGTAAGGAGATTTGTGCAGGACCTCAGGCACATTATCGATGCAAAGCCGAAGAAGAAGAAGGGCAAATAGACGCTTCTACACCCTTTAAAAAGTTTTCACTAGTAGGTAATTATTAATGTTAGGATATAGAAAAGGCCTTAAATTCGAGGAAAGGCTTGATGAAACCGGAGAGAGGAGAATAGTAACAGTTTACGGCGAGACACTGGAATTTCCTTCATGCTACCCTGCCATATGGATGTTAAGAGATATTGAATTTTATAGGAAGCATAGAAACTGACTATCGGAGCGGATAAAATGACATCGACAAGATTCGATTTTTACGTGCACGGACTGTGGATAATAGGGGCCGTGCTGTTCTTCTTGGGCTCGATGATAGCAGGGAATGTCGAGTGGCTCGAAGGCACGACAGAGGCCAGCTTCGGCGTTTCCGTCGCAATCGCCTTCGTGCTGTTCCTCACCGCCGGAATGTGCTGGATCTCGGCAAGCGTCAATGCAAGGCACGAGCAAAAGTAAATTTTTATGAGAAGTACAGAAACTTATAGCAGGAAACAATGATTTTGGAACATTTTCTGCAAAGACCGAAGGTCTTTGATATCAAAGCATTCGCATACCATGGATTATAGTGAAACAATAAAATAATACCGGCATTATAGCTTGTTTCACATATATAGTGAACCAAATAAATAAACAGGATATAACTTATTTGGTTCACATATAGTGCCCAAGAAAACTAATAATTATGATTGTTTTCTTGGAGCACTATAGTGCCCAATGATATAATATCCTTTTTATTTCATTGGAGCACTATAAAGCCACGCTCATATATGAATGCTTATGATTTATGCAAAATGCTATTATATACAGCTATGCTGATTCTCCTTTCTTCATTTCGGGCAGGACTTCGGTCTTCCTGACCTCGATGCCGCCGACAGGGTATATCCTGCACACCTCTTTCCTGGCTATGTCCTGAAGCTCGCCGCTTATTATCATGCCCACGAAGTCATCGAATGCAGTCTTCTTCGCGATGTCGTCTATGATATCTATCGCATACGCGCGGCATGAATTCTTAATGGACGTGCCGACGCGCCTTATGAGGATGAATACTGTCTTCACGCGCATCCTGGCGCCGTCCTTGGTCACCACGTCCTGCACGCAGTCTATGCGCCTTCCCTGGCGCTGGACCATGCGGTAAAGGCGCTCCCTCATTATGTCATGCCCTATGAACTTGGTGAAAGCCTTGTCGCCCTCGACATGCACTATCTGGAACGCCGGCTTTAAGTAGAATTTCTGGTAGTTGTCGGAAAGTTCGAGCATGCTGACTTCTATCTTCCTTCCTATCAGGTTGGAGGGGTCTACTGAAAGGGTCTCGCCTATCTGCCTCTCGCCGAACGCCTTCGGGCTTATTATTTCATACCATTTCTTTTTCAATGCCATATTATCTCAATTGATTAGTTATGAAATGCTTATAAGCATTGTTTCCCGGCATATTATAAAGTCTGGCAAATAACTATTATTCTATGAGATATTCCGAGCTTGCAGGACTCTACGAAAAGCTCGAGTCAACGCCAAAGAAGCTCGAGAAGCGCGACATCCTCGCGGAATTCTACAGGAAGTGCGGCGACGACCTGTACAGCGTCGTCCTGCTTTCCATGGGCGAAGTGTTTCCCTCAAGTGAACAGGAGCTCGGCATTGCAAGAGGGCTCATGCAGCGCATAATCGCAAAGTCATGCGGTATTTCCGAGCACGACCTCGCGAAGAAATTCAAGGAGACAGGGGACTTGGGACTGACAGCAGAGCACTTCATCATGGCAAAGAAGCAGTCCAGCCTTGGAAGGAAGGAGCTGACAGTCGGGAAGGTCTTCGATAGCCTGAGGAGACTTCCTGACATAGATGGAGCCGGCAGCCAGGAGCGCAAGATATCCCTCGTATCGGAGCTTCTCGTTTTCGCCGGCCCGAACGAGGCCAAATACATCGTGCGCACCATCCTCGGGGACATGCGAATAGGGGTCGCCGCCGGCATAGTACGCGACGCGATAGCCGCGGCGTTCGGGAAAGACAAAAAAGAAGTGGAGTCCGCATACGATGTAACAGGTGATTATGGCAGCGTTGCCCAGATGGCTAAACGCGGCACATTTACAGCAGAGCTGGAGATATTCAGGCCTGTGCGCGTTATGCTTGCCGACCATGCAAAAGACCTCAAGGAGGCGATGGAAAGTTTTGAGGAGCCTGCGGTGGAATGGAAGTACGACGGATTTCGCATAGCCGTCCACAAGGACGGGAGCAAGATAAAAATATTTTCCCGCCGCCTTGACGACGTCACGAGACAGTTTCCCGACATTGTTTCTATGGTGAAGGAGAACGTGAACGCGAAAAAATGCGTCATTGAAGGGGAGGCCGTTGCCGTGGATACAAAAGGCAATCCGCTTCCGTTTCAGTCACTTTCCCGCCGCATACAGAGAAAACATGAGATAGAGAAGATGGTGAAGAGCATCCCCGTCCAAGTCAACATGTTTGATGTGATTTACTACAACGGCAGCTGGATGGAGAAGCCCCTGAAGGAGAGATGGCAGAAGCTGAAGGAGATAACGAAGGAGACGAAAAGCTTCAGGCTGGCCGACCATATAGAGACGAAAGATCACGGGAAAGCAGACGCTTTCTACAGGAAGGCGCTGGCTGCAGGGCAGGAAGGCGTGATAGTCAAGAACCTCCGGGCGAAATACCAGCCCGGGAAGCGCGTAGGATACTGGCTTAAGGTCAAGGAAATCATGGAGCCGCTTGACCTGGTGGTAACGGGCGCGGAGTGGGGCGAGGGAAAGCGCGCAAGATGGATGGGCTCCCTCATACTTGCCGCGAGGCAAGGTGACGAGTTTGTCGAGACCGGACGGATGGCTTCAGGCCTGACAGAGGCGCAGATGGACGACCTGACAAAAGAACTGAAGCCGCTTATTCTTGGTGAAGACGGAAAAGTCGTGAAGCTGAAGCCCAAGATAGTCGTGGAAGTCGGCTACGAGGAGATACAGAAAAGCCCGAAATATCCTTCCGGATATGCATTGCGCTTTCCAAAACTTTTACGCCTCAGACCCGATAAATCTCCAAATGATGCTAATACGATAAAGGACGTGGAGAAGATATACATGCAGCAAAAAAGAAATTAATCACTTGAGAACCATGCATGTATTGGTGCTTTTGATGCCCTTTATCTTCCTTATCCGTTCTATTACGGCATTCAGGCTCTTAACGGAATCCGACTGAACGAGGCATATTATCTCGTAGTTGCCCGAAGTCTCGTAGACGTCATCGATTCCCACGCTCCTTATCTTCTCTGCAACGGAACCTGTCGGCATGTCCGCGAACGTATTTATAAGGATTATACCCCCGAACTCTTCCCTCGTATTCACGGTGAACTTCTTTATCTCGCCGGTAAGCACGAGATTCTTTACCCTGGCCCTGACGGCGCCCTCGGTGAGCCCGCTCCTTTCCGCTATTTTAACGAAAGCCGTCTTGGAGTTTTTCCTGAGAATCGATATTATCTTCCTGTCGGTATCGTCCATAATTATCATTTGCATGCCGGCGGTAAAAAGCCTAACTTCCGTTCAGGAACTCGTTGTAAAGGGCTTTCTGCGCCGCCGCGCTATATTTCCTCGGGACCATGTAGCCGAGCGATACCTTTCCGGGGTCCATGTTGTAAATTATAGGAAATTTCTGGAGTGCTGCCGTTGCTCTTGCCGCTACTCCCATCGCGGCTTGCCTGTATCCGGAGCCGTTCTGGCTTTCCATCCCGTTTCCTACAACCCCTATCCATGCATAATCCGTGTGGCATTCCATTCTGGTGTCGCTTCTCCCGCCTAAAAGTCCTCCTAGAATACCGTCAATGTAAGTTCTGGAATCCCTGTCGAATTCCGGGACCATCAGACTGGCATGATCGTTTACAGCCATCAATGAAAATTCTATCCCTCTTTCTATGAGAACATTTTGCAGGCCTCTGATGTCACCATCTATTTCGTAAAGTATGATATCCCTTCCAGCGACAAGCTTCACGGTTTCCCTTTTTTCATCATGTGGGACTATTCTGGTTTTGTGCCCAGATATGTCAGCGTCCATGGTGACATATATCAACGGACGGGCGCCTTCCTTGTAACACATTTCGGCGCCTTCCACGGCCTTCCTTCCGGGAAGCTTTGCGCCGAGCGAGGCGGCATCTTTTGTCTCATTTATGTCGAGACATGATACTACGTCCTGTTCTTCCCCGCTGCCTTTCAGACCCGCATACCTGAGTATGCCCGGGACGTCGCTAAGTACCCACAGGCTGCCGGCTTGGAAGGCGTACATGTTGCCCATGGCTGAGGTATCGGAGCCGCCCCTTCCAAGGGTTTTGAGCTCCTTTCTCTTCCTGTCATATCCTCCGTATCCTGGAAGCACTGTGAACCTGTGTCTTTTCAATCCCGAAGCAGCTTCCCTTGAGGCATCAAAATCTATTCTGGCGTTGTGGCTGTCGCCCCGCACGATAAGCGGAAAATCCTCGTATGTGAAGTCTACGAATTCCGAGTCGATGCCATTTTCATCAAGCATGGCGTCGAAAAGAGTAGCCGCGAGCCTCTCGCCACTCATGTGGAGCGCGGCCGTGTTTCTCGGCGAGCCTGTCTGAATTCTTTCGAATTCACTGTAAATAGCTTTTCTCAAAGCCGTCAGCTGGCCGTTTTTTGTGTGCCTTGTCCGGATGCTTTCATGCATTTCCTCGAATTCTCGGAAGATTTCATCCGGCTCCATGCTTTTGGTGCCTTCCAGGGAATCCCGTATCCTGTCTGTCGCGCCGCCGTTAGCCGACACAACCACGACAACATCGTCATCGAAGTCCCTTATCTGCTCTATGATGCGCTGGTTCTTTTCCAGAGTGGCCCCGGATTTCCCGCCGATTTTTACTATACTGGTCATTCTACTCCATTGCAAGGAAAATTATTTAAATATATTTCGTAAGTATTTTACGAATTTCGTAATAATTAAAAGAACCGCCAGTCCGCAATCTCCGAGAAGCACAGGTTGGACTTGCATTTCGGGCATTCTTCTGGCATTTCCTCGCTTTCCATATTGTGTGCGCAGCAGATGCACTGGTATTTGTTCATTTGACAGTCACAACTTTCGACAGGTTTTTCGGCTTGTCTATAGGAAGACATTTCTCTTTTGCAATATGGTAAGTGAGAAGCTGTCCTGCTACCGTGGCGAGAACTGAGAATGAAACATCGTCCTCCGAAGGAATATTTATTGTCTCATATCCAAAACCATTGTTCGATATTGATATAATCCTTCCACCTCTTGCCTCGACTTCCTTGGTATTTGACAATATATTTTCATCGCCTCCAGGAATTAGAGACAATACCGGAGTGCCTTCGTCGATCAAAGCCAAAGTCCCGTGCTTCAGCTCCCCTCCCATCATTCCTTCGGCATGTATGTAAGCTATTTCTTTGAGCTTCAAAGAAATTTCCCTTGATATAGGATAAGAAAACCCCCTGCCTATGATGTAAATATCATGCGCGTTCTTCAGCGTTTTTGCAATATTTTTTATTTTTTCTTCCTGACCGAATAAATCCTTTATTTTCTCCGGCAATTTTTCAATCCCGTTTTTGTATCCGAAAAGCGAGGCAAGATATGACAGCGCGACAATCTGATTGACAAACGTCTTTGTAGCGGCAACGCATATTTCCTGGCCGGCGCAGATGTTTATTGAAATGTTCGACATTCTTTGCACAGTTGAATAGGGAACATTGACAAATGATGCTATTTTGACCCCTTTCTGCTTTATTCCACGAAGCGCCTGAATGACGTCCATAGTCTCGCCAGACTGTGTGACCGCTATGACAAGCGTTTTGTCGTCAAGAAGGGTGAAATTCCTGAATTCTGACGCGATTATCGTGTGGGCTTCTATGCCCGCCCTGTTCAGGAAATACACTCCGAGAAGCGAAGCATGGTATGAAGTGCCGGCGGCAACGAACACAACGCGCTTTGAATTTTCTATCAGATTCTTCAAATCATTTAATTTTTCATTTTGCTCATATTTCAGCGAATTAATCAACCTTTTGGCTACCACAGGCTCTTCATGTATTTCCTTGAGCATATAGTGTTCATATTGCATTTTCTCCTCTTCTTTTGACACCCATTCAAATATCTGGATGTCCTTTTCAACCGGCACCAATTCGGAGCCATATTTATAGAATTTATAACTGTTTGCAGTTATTTCAGCAAATTCATCCTCATTGAAGAATATTGCCTTCTCGGTTTTGTCTGAAAATGCATAGATATCGCTCGCTATTACATTCCCGTCTTTCATGATTCCCAGCGAGAGGGGCGACCCGCGCTTCAGGGCGTAAAGCTTGCTGTCATCTTTTATCATGATTATTACAGCGAATTCCCCCCTCGCTATTCTGAAAAATTTTTCGACTGCTCCGGGCATCGATTTTGTCTTCAGTTCTTCCTCAAAGAAGTGCGTTATGACCTCGCTGTCGGTCTGACTTCTGAACATGTGCCCCTTTGCAATAAGCTCTTTTTTCAGTTCCGCATAGTTGTCTATTATGCCATTATGAACAATGAAAATCCTGCCGTCGCATGACGAGTACGGATGCGCATTCTCTTTTGTGACACCGCCGTGGGTGGCCCATCTCGTATGCGCTATAGCAAGATTGCATGGCATGCTCTCCACATCACGTATCTCGCCTATTTCTTTTTCAAAAAGTCCCGTATCTGTTGCTATGCCAAACGAATCATATCCCCTGTATTCGAGGCGCTTTAGCATAGCCAGGGCTTCATTGGAGGAAAAATTCTTTTTTATAATTCCTATTATTCCGCACATGAACATCACCTCAGCGGGGGCTGCACCCTCACATCCTCTTTCACCACTATGCACGGCGGCACCATGATGTTTGGCCATACCTTGCGGCCCGGCATGAACGTGGCGTTTACGCCTATCTTCACGTTGTCGCCCAGGAATGCGCCCAGCTTCCTCCTGCCTGTCTGTATTTTTCCCCCCCTAACCACAGTGCTGACAGGCTTTTCGTCAAGGCGCAAATTCGCAAATATAGTGCCCGCCCCCACGTTGCAGTTCCTTCCGATAACTGAATCGCCTACATAACTCAGATGAGATACATGGGAATTCTCCATTACTATTGAATTCTTTATCTCGACGGCATTGCCGACCTTGCATCCGGCGCCTATGGACGAGAATTTCCTTATGTAGCAGTTGGGGCCTATGATGGCGTTGTCGCCTATGGCAACCGGCTCCTCTATGAAGGCGCCCGGTCTTATCTTGGCGCTGCCGGAAATCATGCTGCCGTTTTCCTGAAGCACCTTGGCGTTGGCGTCCAGGATGTCCCACGGGTAAGAGACTGTCTGCCATCCTTCAACCTCAACTGAATGGAATTCGGCGCCGTCCTTTATGGCAAGGTTTATGCCGTCCGTGAGCTCGTATTCGTTGCGTCCCGAAGGGCTGCTCTTTTCCAGATACTTGAATATAGAGTCGTTCAGCCTGTACATGCCGCAGTTGACCATCCCATTATTGGATGGCTGCTTTTCCAAAATCCTTCTGACTTTCCCGTCTTCCGTCCCAACCGAACCGAACCTCTCCGGGTGTTCGTGCCTTGAAACCGCAATGGCGCATCCCTCAGAATTAACGAATTTCCGGATGCCGTCCATGCTGAAAAGGTCGTCCCCGTTGACAACCATGAATTCGCCTTTGACAACTCCTTTGCACTGAAGAAGCGCATGGCCCGTGCCTCTGGGCTCGTCCTGTATGACTATTTCCTTCCCGGAGAAGTAGTCGATTATGTCTCTCTGCTCCTTCCTGGCTACTATTACCGGCTCTTTGAACTCCGACGCTATCCAGTGAAGAAGCGGCTTGTTGGCGACAGGCACCATCCCTTTCGACCTGCCAAGCGTGAGAGGCTCCAGGCGAGTGCCGAGGCCGGCTGCCAGAATGACGGCTTTCATCTCCATACTCTTCATGGAAGACTTAAATACTGTTATTAATAATTTTATAATAATACTATAAAAAAAGTTATAATGTGGTTTCAATGTATGTCGTGAACGAGGACGGCGAAAGAACACTTATACTGCCGGCAAAAGAGCTTCAGCTTTCCAAGGGCGTGGAACTGAAGATTCTTAACCTACTTTCCAAGAAACCCTCTTATCCGAAGGAGGTTGCGAAAAGGCTTAACCTACACGAGCAGAAGGTTTACTACCACTTCAGGCAGCTAGAGAAGAAAGGATTCGTGAAGGTCGTCGGTCGCGAGGAGAAAGGCGCCGCGGTTGCGAAGATATACGCCCTCGAGAAGCCGGCGTTCTTCATGCGATTCGCCGAATACGAGGCGTCGGAGCGCGTTCCGAGGGAAAACGCTTTCCTGGAGCCCTTCATAGTCAACGGCGCGCTGGACGCCAAGATAGTGATAGGGTCGCAGGAGCCCCACGGTCCCGAGAGAGCCAGGTCGCGCGATGCCGGCTACGCCGTGGAGCTGGGCATGTTCCTCGGAACATTCCTCACAAGCGTGGACAGCACCATGGTCCGCCAGGACATAGACATGCACGAGCATGACATGAGGGAGAACATGATAATAGTCGGCGGACCCGTGACGAACCGTGTATCCAGACTGCTTAACGCAAAGATGCCCATAAACTTCGACAGGAAGAAGAATGTCTATTCCAGCGCAAGCGAGCGCACCTATTATCTGGACGAGACTGGCATCATAGTGAAGATGAAGAACCCCTTTGACGAGACGAAGCGCGTCCTGATATTCGCCGGGAAGCGCCACATGGGAACCAGGGCGGCCATACTGGCCGGCATAAGGCACCTGAAGGAGATAGAGAAGGGCAATTCAAAGAACCCGAAAATCTTCGCAAAGGTCGTGGAAGGCCTTGACGAGGACGGGGACGGCATAATAGACAGCGTGCAGTTCATGGAATAATGCTTTAAATAGTTTAACATATAGTATAACTTATTAAATAGGTAGTTAAATATGGTAAAAGCTCTTGTAAAAACAAAAACCCTTGGCGGCTCCATAGCTGTCATAATACCAAATGAAATAGTGAAAGAAGAAAAAATAAAGACTGATGAAGTGGTTGAAATAGACATAAAGAAAAGAAAAGCCATAGGATTCGGCATCTTCAAGGGCATCCGCTCTTTCTCGAAGGAGGACGAATTTGATGACAAAAGATGATTATGTCCTAGATTCCTATGCATGGATAGAATTTTTCAAAGGAGAAAAAGAAGGAGAAATGGTGAAGAAAATAATTGACAATACGAAAAACCAGATATATACAAATGCGGTGAACATAGCCGAAATTATAAGCGTAACATTAAGAGAAAAAAAGGATTCTTCAAAGGCGATGGAAGCAATAACATCTAATTCAAAGGTAATAGATGTAAACGACGAATTTTCAAAAGAAGTCGGAGAATTGCATGCAGAAATGAAATTAAATAACAGAAATTTTTCTTATGGAGATGCCTTTGCATTATTGACCGCAAGAAAATTAGACGCTAAAATTGTTACAGGCGACCCAGATTTCATTGGCATAAAGGATGTTGTCATGATTAATGACAGATTAGAACCAGATAAAAAATCAAATCTGCAGATTCCACTGCCTTTGCCCAAAAGAATTCCTTGAATTCTTTTGGCAATTCGAGAAAGCTACGCTTTC
>CAYJVT010000004.1:0-58275 GCA_964373695.1 uncultured archaeon
TCTTTTTCCAAATGTTTCCTTATATTTTCAAGATTATCATTTTTATCGTTATGATTTCCTAAAATTAGTATAGCCATACCCCTTGCAGATTCTGTTATAGTATTATGGTCATCTATGAAAAATTGTTTTTCTTTTTCTGTAAACCTTTCTATACGTTGTAGTTTATTTTGTTTCTCTTTATCATCTTTTTCTGATATTATCATACTTATAAAATATATTTATAATCTTTAAAATCATAAAAAGTCCCTATCCGTTACATCAACCTCAAAGTTCCGTAGATGTTACAGAATCTCAATGAATAAACTATTTTTTATTTAACAGCTCAAAAATTATTAATCGTCTTGAGTCCCCTGCTTTCGATGAAAGTCCTGTGCCACAGCTCGAACGTTATGAGAGTCCAGAGCTGCCTCTCGCGGATGAGCTTCGAGTTCCTGTAGTCGCCGAGCATTTTTTCTATGAAGGATTTCCTGAAAAACTCGCTCTCGCCGAGTATGCCGCACATGTCGAGGAGCTGCCTTTCCCCCCAGAAATGTACGGGAGTGATAAAGGTTCTTTTCTTGCGCTTCGCTATCTGCGGGGGCAGCATCCCGCGAAGGGCTCTTCTCAGCACGTACTTGTCGCCTGTCCTGAGGCTTGGCGGGAGGCGGGAGGCGAATTCCACCAGCCTGTAGTCAAGGAAGGGCGCCCTGCCCTCGACTGAATTCGCCATCGTCATCCTGTCAAGGCGGGGGAGTATGTAGTTCGGCAGCCATATGTTCGCGTCGATAAGGAGCATCCTGTTCGGGAGGTTTGTGCCGGCGCTGAAAAAAGGACTGAACAGACTTTCCGCCGGCCGGCCGGCGAATTTGCAAAGCCCCTTTTTCTCGTCATCATTGAAGGCGCTCACAAGGCTCGAGTACATTGCAGGCTCGTTTCCCACGTTTCTCACATATTCAGCAAGCCTTTCCCTCCCCTTGTCTCCCATCGACGCCGGATACTCGAAGAACCTGTTGAGGACAGAAAGAGGAAGCCGCCTCACGGCGCCGGATGCAAGCCTCTTTGAGAACATGACGCCTTTCATCTTTTGCGTCGCCAGCATCGCCTTTTCGTGCGCATACCCGGAGAAGAGCTCGTCGCTCCCCTCTCCCGTCAGCACCACGGTGACGTGCTTCCTGGCAAGCTGCGATATGAGATAAGTCGGGATGTTTGTTATGTCCGCGAGCGGCTCATCAAGGTGCCACACGAGCTTCGGGAGGAGCTTCTTCAAGTCCGTGCCTTCGACCACGAATTCCCTGTGATTGGTGCCGTAGAATTCCGAGGCCAGCCTTGCGTAGCCGGTTTCGTCGGATTCAAGCCCGAAGCCTATCGAGAAAGTTTTAATCTCCGGAGCGCTCTCTTTCATCAGAGCAACGATCGCGGTGGAATCGAGGCCGCCCGAAAGATAGACCCCGAGAGGGACCTCGCTTATGAGCCTCTTTCTGACCGAATCCTGGAGAAGAGACTTCAGGCTTTCAAGATAGAAATTCCTCTTTTCAGATTTTTCACCGCGGAATTCAATGTCCCAGTATTTCCTTATTGAGGGCTTGCCTCTGCTGTATACCATCACGCATCCAGGCGGCAGCTTGTAAATCCCGCTGAGCATCGTTTCGTTACCGGGGCAGTATCTCAGCGAAAGATAGTTATACAGGACTTTCCTGTTAACGCTTCGCTTCACGCCGTCGTGAAGCAGGAGAGCTTTCATCTCCGAGGCAAACAAGAGATTTCTTCCGAGCATCGTATAATAAAGCGGCTTCTTCCCAAGCCTGTCCCTTGCAAGGATGAGAATTTTCTTTTTGCTGTCCCACAAGGCTATCGCGAACATGCCGTTCAGTTTTTCCGGGAAGCGAATGCCGTATTCCTCGTAGGCGTGGACGATGCATTCGGTGTCGCTGCTTGTATAGAATTTATGCCCTTTCTTTTCAAGCTCTGTCCGGAGTTCCCTGTAGTTATATACTTCTCCATTGAAGATGCACCATATGTCGCGGGCCTCGTTGTGCACCGGCTGCTTCCCACCCTTCACGTCTATTATGCTGAGCCTCCTCATCCCGAGGCCTATGCCTGCGTCAGTGAAGTAGCCGTCGTCGTCAGGCCCCCTGTACCTGATGAGGCGCCCCATCTTCCTCAGCAGCGCCTTGTCGGAAAAACCGGCCGTGCCGAATATGCCGCACATAACTATCTTTCTCTGCAAAATGGTTAAATGCCTGAAAATTCAACCGTCCAGAAAGAGAGCTAACGGATTATCGGAATTTCGGATATTCCCATATTCCAGATGGTTTCCGCATCTTCTTTGCCGAAGCCGAGTGCCATGAAAAGCCTGACTGTGTATTCCTTTCCTACGGATGCAGAATCAGCGGTGGCTCCGACGTCGCCCCCGCGCATGTAAGTGCTGAGAATATCGATTATCGTTTCTACACGTTCTGCGTACAGCTTTTGCTGACTAATGTCTTCTCTTCTTAGATTTCCAAAAGAAGGAGGATGTTCTGTAATCCATTCTTCATATGATAGACCCTCTCTTAAGATGTTTCCGAAGACGTCATATAAAGACTCTATGCCTTCCCTGGCGTGTCTTATACGCTTCCCCAATTGCTCACGATAGTATTGGGGCAATCTTTCCACATCGTCCATGGGGTTTCTGGGACTAGTTTCGCCCATACAAATCACTATTTCAATTAACTATAAAAATACAAGCGTGATGCCTAAAAAACCCCCAAAACCCGAAGGACCGCCATGAGGCTTACAACGCCTATAATATCAGCCGAACTTGCTATAAGCGGCAGGGTGGTGTTGTCCGGGTCGAGGTTGAACTTGAAGGATATTATTGACATGAAAAGTGCTATTGCTATCACGGCAGTCGTCAGTACAATGCCCGATATTATCATGGCTTTCGTGATGGCGATGATGTCTACCCCTCCTATCCCTATCATGGCGCCCGCCGCGAACGTCAGCAGACCCAGAACCGGGAACAGGATGAAAGAAAATATGTACGAGTTGATTATCTCCTCCCTTGAGCCTTCAATGGAAAATTTCGGCTCTATCGCCCCCAGATGAAGCTTCGTCGAGAGCCTTGACGCCAGTATGTTGCCTATGTTCCCGCCCTGCTCAAGGAATCCCGGTATCAGAAGCAGTATTATGGGGAGCACGGCAAGGTTTCCCATGTTCGACTGGAGTATCATGCCGGCGAAGGCGTCGAGCAGAATGCCTGCAAAAAGGATGGGCGAGCTCTGCCTCACTATCTCGGCAAAATACGCCTTCCCGGCTTTTGCCATGCGGAAGACGCATACCGCGAAAACGGCGAAAACTATCACTGCTGCGGGAAGGACAAGCTGCTGGAACGAGAGGATGAAAAATGCGGCAAGGAGGAGCGACGGTATGGTAAACATGTCGCCCAGCGCTGTTATTATCGGGGACGATATGTTGTCCGGATTCCATCCCCTCTTGAACGAGGCGAACGCGATAATGAAAGTCATTGCCAGAAGTATGGCGCCTGATATGATCCCGCCCATGAAGGATATCACGACAAGCGAAATGAGCGTTATGCTTTCTATGCCGAATGCAAGAAGGATGACCCTCGCGATGAACGCGAGAAGCACGGAGAAAATGACCGACAGGACCATCGACGAATATACGTTGCTCCTGATTATGTGGTTGTCCTTCGAGAAGCCTTTTACCGTGCCGAGGTGCAATGCAGAGCCAAGCCTCGAGCCCAGCGACGAAAATATGTTGCCCCGCATTCCTATTGCAGCCGGGACCAGGACCAAAAGCCCCGGCAGCGCTATGAGCATTTCCTCATAATGCCCAAGGAATATGCCGGCAAACAGCCCGGCAAGGATGCTTATGGCGTACGCGACCGAAGTCTGCCTGAAGAACGACGAGTTCTTTCTCATGTACTTCGCAAAGCGCCTTGCAGAATCCGCAAGGCTGTCGCCAGCCGTGACATCCCTTCCCATCGGATCCAGCGCGGGCCTGTGGTATTCGTAGGTATGATCCTCAGAAACGAATATCCTCTTCAGGAGGCGCCTTGCCCTGCCCCTTTTCCAGGCTTGTTTCATCATCGCACCCCATCATAATTTCTTCGCACCCCCCTCGGCCAGCTTACGCAGCTTCTTGCAGCTGGTTTTTGGCCCTATGCCTATGAGGATATCGTTCTTCATCATCTGCGTGGTCTTCCTCGGGTTGAACAGCCATTTGCTTCCGCGCCTTATGGCTATTATATGTATGCCGGTCTCGGTCTTGAGGCGGAGCTCCCCAAGCGTCTGGTTCATGAGGATGGAATTCTGCCCTATCATGGCCCTCGTTATGCTCTCGTCGCTTTCCTGCAGGGCTTCCTTTATTATAGGGTGAAGCTCGCGGTTGTCAAGCACGAGCTGGCTCATGTTCCTCGCCGCGCTTGCGACGCGCTTGGCGCTCTCCACCACCTCGACGACGCTCAGCAGCTTCTTGGCAAGATGCGTCTCCCTCGACGCCGAAAAGAGGTGTATAAGCAGCTTCTCCTCTATTTCCTCCGTCCTCTCGTAGAGCTCCACTACCTCGGAGGCTATGTCCTTGCTCGAGAAAAACACCGATGAATAAGCCAGGTCGAGCATGAGGCTCGACAGGTTCTTTATTTCCTCAAGAAGTTCCTTGACGTTTTCCTGCATAAGCATCACCTGAATAGATTTGCCAACCCGAAGATTTAAAACGATTTGCCGCAGAGGATTAGCATGAATCTCAATAGCGCGGAAAGAACCTATGAAATTGAGCCGAGGGAAGATGCCATGTCTCGTGTCGGAAGCTTAAGACGAGGTCTATATGAAAGAGGATTCGTTCCGGCATGGAAACGTCAGAGAAATACCGGAATGCATACCATTGTTCTGGCACGTTTCGGAAATACGTATGAGGTGCGGATTTCATACGACATGACCAGAGCAACTATTTCAAGCCCGCAGGTGAAGAGTCCTGAATATGAAGGTGATGATATGGCCCTCATAAAGCGATACCTTGAGCAAGTGCTTGAAGGACTGAAGGAAGAGCCTAAATTGGCAACTGATATGGAGACACGATAATGCAGCCGAAAATCGTAGCGTACCTCAAGCCGCACTGCGGATGGAGCGCCGGAGTAAGAGCGATAATGAAGAAGTACGCTCTTGCGTACGAGGACAGGGACATAATAAGCGACCCCTTCCAGTTCCAGGAGATGGCCAGGAAGTCCGGGCAGACATTGTCGCCGTGCGTCGAGGTCAACGGCACGATGCTTGCAGACGTTTCCGGAGAAGAGGTCGAGAATTATCTTGTTGAAAAGAGATACGTCGAGCGGAAGGACGACGAGCCCGAGGCGTCGATTGATTCTGCGTGCGGCGACGAGCACGTGCACGGAAATTAAGGATGTTCTACTTCGTGGGAAAGCCGCCTTTTAATCGTTTCATTCTACAATCAGAAGAATGCCTGACATATACGAGTTCGAGCTGATAACGCCCGAGAAGAAGGACGAGCTGCTCGACGGAATAAATGGCAGGAAAATAAATACAGAGAAGGCGTACATCCATGGGATGTGCATAGAACTGATAACCGACAGCAAGGAATTCAAGGAGTTCTGGCAGGACAACTTCCACCACATATCGGAGCACATAAGGCCTCATGGCAGGGTCATCGCAATACAGCATCCCGGATACGGGAAGCCGGAGTTCCTCTACGAGCCCATGTCCAAGACGTGCTTCGTCATGAACTGCGACTATTACGGGTACGTGAAGAGCATTGCCCTGGCAGTGGCAGCCGACTTCCTCGAGGACTATCATTCGCTTACGAACAGGTACTCAATACACGGCTCGTGCATAGACATAGAAGGCCGCGGCCTTGTCATAATAGCCCCCTCAAACACTGGAAAGACGACTCACAGCTTCGGCCTGCTTCTTTACAGGAACGCGAGCCTGGTCAGCGACGACTGGCTGTTCGTCCGGATGAAGAAGGACACCGCCATCGCATACTCGTCGGAGCGCAACAGCTACATAAGAGACGACATAGGGAAGAACTGGAAAATCTTCCAGCCGCTTGTCGACAACGCCACACTCGACAAGAAAGGCCGCGGCATTGCCAGCGTGCAGGACGTGATAGGGCGCGACAGGACGAGGGAGACGACCACGATAAAAAGCGTCTTCATACTCAAGAGGGACGCCTCGGACAACAGGATGATATATAAACTGTCTCCGGACGAAGCCGTGGAATACATATCGAAGCACTATTACTGCAACCCCTACCAGCTTGTCAGGGACGAAAGGAAGATACGCCTGCGCACGGCGTTCTTCATACAGCTTTTCTCCATGCTGGACGTCTACATGGTCAACACCGTGAAGCCGCCGGAGGAGACGCAGGCCGAAATCCGCAAGCTTGTTGATGAAATCTTCAAGTAAATAACTTTATCTCCGCCCGTTCGGATAATTTCTTATGCTCCTTGCCCTCGTGCTTCTCGCCGCAGGCTTCATTGTCCTGCTGAAGGCAAGCGACTACACCGTGAGGAACTCGATATCACTCTCAAGGCAGAGCGGCATAAGCGAAATCATAATAGGGTTCGTCTTCGTAGCGATAGGAACTTCGATGCCCGAATTATCCATAGCCATAATCTCGTCGCTTCACGGGAACGGCTTGCTGAGCTTCGGCAATCTCATAGGAGCCAATGTGATGCTGCTTACTCTCGTATTCGGCGTGATGGCGCTCATCGGCTTCAAGATACAGAAGGAGCGCCTCATGGAGATAAACCAGGCTGTAATCTTTGCCGCAATAATTGCAGTGTTCCTCATATACCTGATGAAGGTGGACATTGCATTCGGAATCTTTTCCATAATCCTGTTCTATGCGTTCCTGAAGAACATATACAGCGAGGAAAAGAAAATTGAAAGGAAAAGGCCCTCGAGAAACAGGAAAAAGACGGCAAAAATTCTCCTATACCTTCTTGCATCGATAGCCCTTGTCGTGGTCGGCGCCGAGATGATAACAAAGTCCGCCACGGAAATCTCAGCCCTGCTTGGTCTTGGCAACACAGTGATAGGCGCAACCCTTCTTGCGCTGGGAACCACGATACCCGAATTCAGCGTCAACATAATGGCGCTGAGAAGGAAGGACATAAACCTGGCGATAGGCGACACCATCGGAAGCATAGTCACCAACATAACCCTGATACTTGGCGTAGCGGCCATAATAAACCCCATATCCATAGACGCGTCCGGCAGGCTCGCCCTGGTGACGATGCTCATTGCGAGCGGCATCTTCCTCTACTTTGCGACGCACCTCAAGCTGAGAAAGGAGCAAGGGATAATACTCATCGCCTCATACGCCATTTTCCTTTACCTCATGCTCTCCGGAACCGTGATATAATCACGCAATTTATAGTGAAACAAGCAAATAAACAGGATATGATTTGCTTGTTTCACATATAGTGCCAGAGAAAAGTATATATTGAATCTTTTCTTTGAGCACTATAAATGTATTACAAACAATTTCTAACCATGCTGGCGTGACAGAACGGCCATCTGCAAACGGAAGATGCAGACCGCAGATGTGACCGCCTGCAGACAAAGCCCTTTTCTTAAAAGAAAATGGCTTTGTATGTCCCAAAAGAAATTTTAGGGATATTATTGCAGCAAGCGGTATAACCCGGTTCAACTCCGGGCGCCAGCTCTCGATGAGGACGATAAAAGTAAGAGTAATCCCCAACGCAAAAAGGAGTGGGATATAGTGCTCCAATGAAATAAAAAGGATATTATATCATTGGGCACTATATGTGAAACAAGCTATAATGTCGGTATTATTTTCTTGTTTCACTATAAAGGAAGAACCCGGCATGCTGAAAGTCAGGCTGAAGGCGAAGCCGGAAGACGGCAAGGCGAATGCCGAGCTGATAAGAGTCCTTTCGGCACATTTCGGCGCGGGAAAAAACGGCGTGAGGATTCTGAAAGGGCTGAAGTCGCGCGATAAAACAGTTCTGATAGAGTAAGACAGTGAAAAATCACCGGCGAGCCTCGAAATCGCTTATTTTTCTGGCTCTTCTTCCATGACGCTCTTCGCCGGCGAATGGAGTCCCCAGCCACAATTCGACGGCTTTTATCGCGCTTTCTGCCTTGACGAAGCGGGCGCCTATGGACAGCACGTTCGCGTTATTGTGTTCCCGTGACAGGGAGACTATCTCATCCGGCCCGCCATAAAAGACTGCGGCCCTTATGCCCTTCACCTTGTTGGCGGCTATCGCTTCTCCCTGGCCGGAGCCGCCGAAAATTATGCCCCTGTTTCCAGGATGCAGTGCCACTTTTTCCGCCGCCGGGATTATAAAATCCGGATAATCGTCATCCTTGTCATAAGAATGAGGCCCTACGTCGATGAACTCGCGGCTTTTTTCCGCGAGATATCTTTTCACGGCCTCCTTCAGCTCATATCCGGCGTGGTCAGAAGCCATGTATATCATGTTCATTCATCTCCTGTCAGTTTTTTTGACAACAAAAATCTTTATATACCGCTCCAATCCATAGTTTTCGTATTGAATTGGAGTGGTTTAATGCGAAATATCGCAGTACTATTATCTATCCTGTTAATATTCTTTGCGTCCTCAATAACCTTTGCAGGTTATCAGGTCTACTCGGACGCCACGGTCGTGGCGGGCCAGCCGTTTTACGTGCGCGGCAATGTAAGCGGCACCAACCAGTACAATGTCAGCGTCAACATAACAGGGAACAACGCAAACAATTCGTTTTCCGCAGGTGGCGGCTATTTCGAGGTTAATATTTCAGCCCCAGTGGTTGTCGGCGAATACAACGTCACCGTCCTGACAGGCAACGACACGTCCAACAACAAGACGATAAGGATATACGTCACGAACATCTCGTCTAATTTCTCCGCCATAACATTCACCAGAAACAAGCCGCCATTCTCGGCGGGATTGTCCTTCACGATAAACGTGACGATGAAGAACACCACAGGCAGCTTCCTGCACAACTACACTCCGCGGATGGAAATTTATTCTGCAAACGGCGTCAGGCAGACTTCATGGACGATAGCCAACATGTCAAACACCACAGACCACCGCGGCTGGGTCGAATACAACATAACCATACCTTCCGCAGTGGACGGCGATTTCGTAATCTCGGCCGACAAGGGCAACCTGCTGTCCTTCATAATCATAAAATCCAACTACGTGATGTCCGCAAGCGCCCAAACAAGCTCCAATGAGACGAAATTCGATTTCACACCGTCAAGCTCGTTCAACATAGTCGCAAAGATGAGGGACACGAGCGGCAACGCGATAGGGAACGCAATAAACACCACGGCAAAAGTCATAAAACCTGACGGCACAGTCGAAACTGTGACGCTCGCAAATGACACTTCCCTTTTCGGCCAGTACAAAGGCAGCTACACTCTTGGAAGCACGACAGGGCAGTATACCATAAAGGCTTCTGGAATCATCGGAACAACGACAGTGGAGTCTTCCACTACCGTGAATGTGCAGCAGATAAAGGCAATATTTGACACGCAGAAGGAATTTTTCAGGGAATGGGGTGATTCGTCGGCTTTCGTTCCTGGAGGCACAGTCGGGCTCATAGTCCTGGCGACAAACCTCAGCGATTCGTCAATATTCGCGGGATCGACAAGGGCGTCGCCTTCCGGAGGAACTGTCAACTGCACCAGGCTGGGCGACACGCTGCAGGTATCTTACCTGAACGGCACCAACTATGTCATAAGCGGCACCATCACCAATGATTCCTCAGGCACTTATTTTGGCCAGAGCGTATGCAGGGTACAGTTCGCAGGTCCTACGGAGACCGGCAATTATAAAATAACGGCAAACGCTTCGGTCGGCACAGGCAGCCCGTCGGCGATCGCCACAGGGTACTTTGCTGTCCAGAGGTTTGTGCTGAAGCCCACGGCAGTGTCCTCGCTCGGCGGCTCATTCGACTTCATGACCATGCTGCATCCCGGCGAGAACGCCACTTTTGACATCGGCGCTTACGACCTTGCAAACAACAGTGAAGTGGCGGGCCTCAACATAACAAACATCACTGTCACGAAGATAATACCTCTCGAGTTCAACGCAGGCGCAAACGACATACTGTCTGGCAGCGCCCAGCGTTCCGATGTATTCAATTTGACTAATATTACTGCAGGCTCGAACCTCAAGAACCCTGCGGTAACGGTCGGCCTGCCGGTCAACAAGACCGGGCCTTACCTGATTGAGATGCAGGCGGTAATAGACACCGCTGAAGGGGACCAGATTATCACCGGAAGAGGATTCTACATATCCAAGTACATCATGGGCTTCCTTTCATCCTCCGGCAGGACTGATGCCGCGTTCGGCGGGCCGTCCGGAGGCTTCGGCGGATTCTCTTCATGCAGCGAAGGCACAGAGAAATTCTCCGGCAACGTGAGGGAGTTGAAAACCAATAGCGCGCCCAAGGATCCGGTTTCATTCAACAACATACTCCAGGCAAGGGAGGAATTATCAGGAAGAGACATCTCGTCGTGCCTGACCATGTCGACAAATTCCTCCGACAGCAGCGGACAGGTGACAGTTCCTGTAACGTTCAACAGGACAAAGGCCGGCTGCACAAGCCTCTCTGGATTCCATTTCATGCTCATCAACGTGACCTACAAGGGAAGGGAGGACCAGATACCTGCAGGCTTCATGTGCAGGCAGTTCCAGTTCTTCCCGCAGGGCAAGGATTCGAACAATGCCTCCGTATGGAGGGTTGATTCCAAAGGCTCGGTCAACTTCACTTTGGACAACACGAATCCGGTGAGAAGGCTGAATGACAGCGGCACCATGCAGAATGGAACAGTCACCATTATCCGCGCCTTCAACTTCAATCCTGGCATCGGGATGCAAGTTCTCACTCTGAACAGCAGTGCCAACCTGACGAGAAATCTGTCAAATAGTGTCTTCAGCCTTGTCGTGACGCCAAGCACGTTCTCGCGCGCAACATACCCGAACGGCTTCATATCTATAACCTGGAAATTCACGCCTAACGGGAGCGAGAGCACCGGCAGCGATACGACTGAGACGGGCTTCCAGGTATCCGCATTTGATGCATACGTCGTGAACACGGAAAGGCCGACAACAGGAGGCGCCTGTGGCGCTGGCGTCACGTGCATGACAAACGGCAGTGCCGGAGGCTTCGGCGGCTTCGGCTCCACGTTCAGTGCCGGAGAAGACATAATTATATGGCTCCGTGCCTCGACAAACGTCAGCAAGACGAACAACACCAACGGCGGCACGAACCTCACGGGAGGAACCCTTGTGGGCGTGCAGAGCACCAGCGGCTTCACTGCAAAGGTGGGGCTTCCTTGGGAAGGCAAGCTCAAGCCTGTCACCATAAACAACGCATCGCTCGTCACGGATGACTGGAACGGCTCTTATGACAATCAATACCCAAGATGGGGCGCAGAGCTGTGGAGGCTCAATGTCACCATACCAACGACACTCAAGAAAGGCTTCCAGGCGCTCCAGATAGAGGTCAACAGCTCCGCAAACGGCAATTCAAGCGAGAAGGTGACGACAGACGTATGGTTCAGCATCGTCAAGTACAGCGTTGTCATCGGGCAGGAGGAAGGCATGCTGTTCGAGAGCCACTTCAAGAGATGGGGTAATTATTCCACTGGCATATCAGGTACGGGAGGAAGCACAATACCAGGTGAACCCATTGACAACACAACAATATTCAACGCAGGCTGGAATCTCACTTACATAAACACCACCTACAATCTTAGGTCCAAGTCAGATGCGGTATGCTTCAGGAATGAGCTCAATGTGACGAGATGGTCGCAGAGTTCCGCAGAAATATCATACAACAGGAGCCTTGGCATGAGAATACTGATACTGGATAACGGCACTGCAGGCGTCTACGACACCGTAATTATCAATGCAACCTATCCGGGTGTGGATAACAACCGTACATATGTAAATAACATTACTATCCTGAGAACGGACGGGCTCAGGAATATTACAGGCAGCAATGGCGTCACATACAACGTAAGCAGAAACATTACGTCAGACCTTTACCTGTGGCAGATACTTGACTGCAGCTACGTGAAATGGGTGAATGGTTCATACGTTCCGACCAACGTCGGCTCATGGGCAGGGCAATACCAGAAAGGCGTGAATTTCACCCTGCCTTACATAATCAAGAGGAGCAGTTCGGCCGGGCCTGCAATTTCCGGCGCGACTGTCAGCGTCAATGCGGTCATAAGGCAGAATGATGCTTCCAGTACAGGCGGCGCTTCAACAGGAGGATACGGCTTCTCGAAGAAACTTGTAGCACCTGAATACCAGTCAGATATGGCTGTTACAGGCTCCGGCGGTCTGGCATTCGTGCCTGTGAACATCTCAGGCTCAACAGGCAGCTTCATGATATTCTGGAGAGTGAATGAGACAAACGGTCAGGAGGACATAGCATCGTTCCAGAGCGAGGGATTCGGCGGCTATGGTGGTGGTGGAGGAGGAGGCGACATAGGCACGCAAGTCCAGATAAGAGCATTCGACACGTATGCCAGCAGACTTCCAAGAGTCAATTCCAGCCATGCGGCAATCCCGATAAAGCTTAGGAACCTGACAGCGCCTTTGGACGCTGCCTTATCTATATATGGGATAACTGCTGGCGGCGCAGGCGACAGCGTATACAACGTTACATGGAACGAGGGATTAGGCGGCCAGCTCACGGAGAACAGCGCCCTAGACAACTTCACGATACTGTTCAACTTTTCGCTTGCTCAGTACGGCCAGAATGCCACGATAATGGGCAAGAACACCGCCAACCTGGCAGGCGCGTCTGTCGACACGTCGACATTCACATATACGATAGACGGCAAATCACTTTCGGTGGGCGCTGTCCGCAACACGGATGGGCAGAACCTGACAATAGCATTTTACGAGGACTCCAGCAGCCAAGTATATTACCCGATAATAAACCTGACGCAGAACATTTCAGTGAGGGTGTGCGCCCAGACTTATACGAAGCCGTCGAAGCCCATACTGAATGCCAACGTATACATTTATGCGGAATCATGGGGCACTTCAGGATTCAGCATGACGCCAACCACAACCCCGATGCAATGGCACGACCCGATAAACAACACACCTTACCTGTTCGGCCCGATATCAGGCATTTCAATGCCTGTAGCGAATGCCACTGTAGGGCCGAAGGGATGCGTGGCTATCAACGTAAGGAACCCACTGAACTGGACATCATACACTTCATACAGCATCAAGGCCAAGGTAAAGCGAACAAGCGCGGCTGACAATGAAACCGATGTTGAGGATACGTATGTTGATTACGTATGGAGGTCGCCGCAGTGCTCCAATGGCATTGATGACGACGGAGACGGCAACAGGGATTACCTCAGCTGGGGCGGAGGCGTGTCGGCTGATACCCAGTGCAGCAGCTATTCGGACGATGACGAAGCTGCATAAAGCGCTTGCGGCGGAAACTGAAATAAAAGATAAATGAACAAGGAAACGGAGAAGAACAGAATGAACAAAAACATAATCTTAATGGCACTGGCAGTTGTTTTGCTGTCGTCAATAAGCATGGCGCAGAGCAATTCGGTGTCAAGCGTAACCACCACAAGTTCTGCCGTATCGGCAACCACCGGAACGAATGTCGTCATAACGGCAACTGCTACGGCGTCAGGCGGCGACGTGTCAAACACGCAGCTCCAGCTCATAAAAGTGAGCGGCAACGGCTCCGGAAGCTGCACCGGAAGCAGTGATTTCTCCGTTTCAGATCCAGGCTCTCCCTATACCTACACAACAACGGTAAGCACGAGCGGCACCACGAAAAGCTTCACATTTACCGTGGGCAACTGCGGCACTTACACTTATCATGTGACGGCGACTTGGTCAGGAGGCTCCAAATCATCCTCCGATGCGACAATAGAGTTCATAAACCCAACCTCAATGACTGTTACTGCAACACCAACGACAAGACAGGTCAATTTGTCCCAGACATTCTCGGCCAGCATGGATATCCAGAATTCACAGGACAGCGATGTCACCACGTCTTACACCCTGAACCTTCCTACAGAAATAACAAGAAGCTCCGGAGATGATGCCAGCAGCACATCGTTCACTATCACTGCAGGCACCACGCAGACGCTTACCTGGACGCTCCAACACAGCACATGCTTCACAGGCGACAAAAGCGTGACACTTGACCTTGGCAGCCAGACAAGCGCCGCAACCTTGACTGTGACGGGCAATTCATCATGCGCTACAACAAGTAGCACCTCTTCGTCATCAAGCAGTTCAGGCGGCGGAGGCGGAAGCTCTACAAGCTCTCAGGTGAAGGCAATAGTTGCCAAGCAGGCGGCTCCGAACACGATAAAGGCGACGTTTTCGGCAATAGCGAAGGACAAGGAAGCAGTCGTTGAGGTTCCAAGTGATGTCGATACAGGGCTGACAAAAATACTTTTCACGGCAGCGAAGGCGCTTACAAGCGCCCAGATAACAGTCGCGAAGCTTGATTCCGCGCCGGCATCAATAAGTGCTCCCGTGTCTGCGGAGCCGGCGGTGAAAGTCTACAAATACATAGAAATATCCCATAACATCGCCGAGCCTGAAATAGCGACAGCAACCATACAGTTCGACATTGACAAGTCATGGCTTGATGCCAATAATATTGATCCAGCGAAGGTCGTGCTTAACAGGTACAGCTCCGACAAATGGGCGAAGCTGATAACGAGCAAGACGGCAGAAACATCGGACAAGGTATCATACAGCGCCGCGACGCCCGGCTTCTCGGTGTTCGCTATAAGCGGCGAGGTGAAGACTGAGGCTGTCCCTGAATCCGCTGCTGTTCCAGGTGCCGGTGCTGGAGAAGAAGCGGGCCAGGAGGAAAGCGCCGCAGGAACAGCGCCTCCTTCGGGCCAAGTTGACAGCGGCGTGCTCACAGGCGTTGCAGCAGTGCTTGTCGCAATAATAGTGATAGTATTCGTCTTCATGAAAAAAGCCCATAAGCCGCAGTCAAGAGGATACTCTTACGGTTTAAGAAAGAAATAAGTTAGTGTATTATGATATAAAAAGCTTTCTGCTATCCTCTAAAAGGTGTGAATATGGAGAATGAAATACAGCTCATAAAGAACTTTGAAATGGACAGTATGTGGTTGAAGACTCATATAGATTCCATACGAAGCAAATTTAAGAACTCGTTTGTGGCAGTAAAAGACAAGAAAGTAATACTTTCAGGCAAAGATTTAGACGCATTAATAGAAGAACTCAAAAAAAATGGAGTAGAGACGGATTCTGTAGTTATTGAGTATGTACCAGAGAAAGATATACGAATAATTTACTAAAATTATATGTAAGATTTATCAAATCAATTTTATACATGCTTAAATAGTAGTTACAATGAATGCTCTTTATGAAAGTCCCGTTGAAGTGGGTAAAGGATGGCATATACTTACATGCCAGAATTATGGCAACTCATGTTACAGGACAGCTTAGATTTCTCATTGATACTGGAAGTGAAGTAAGTTTTGTAGGAGGAATAGACGCCAGAAGACTTGGAATAAAATTAAATAAGACTTCTAATCCAGAAGATTGTGTTTATTTGGGAAGAACACGATTTAGACTTATTGATATGAGAAATGTAAGACTATCTTTTATTGGAGAAGAAAATGGTCAGGAAAAGATAAAGGCTATCAACGTTCCAGAACTAAAGGTAACACCAGATGTTCTTCAGGATAAGGGAATAAAAGATTCTCCAAATATACTAGGTTTAGATTTTCTTGTATTAAACAAACTCAGAATAGTTGTTGATGGTTCTAATAATACGGCTTGGTTTGAAACACCTCTATTTAGTAAAACCCCTGAAAGATGACTAGATGAATTATTTCATATTTTTCTCTAAATATTTATAGTATTTTCAAGAAATCTAAAACCTAACGCATATAAAAAACATATATATACTGTCCCGACCCATAGTCCTTCTATTGGGTGGTCAGATGTCAAAGAGAAAATGGATAAAAATAAGGATGGGCTAGAAAGGCCGGATATTTTTATTCTCCCATTATATGCAGAGAGTATGACTAAAAGTCATGATATTCATACTCTCTGATACCAAAGCATTCAACACATGTTGCCTATAAACATATTAAAAATACTTATGACAATAGTTATCGATGAGACTTTTCAACACCCTCACAAGACAGAAGGACGAGCTTGCGCCGCATGGCGACGTGAGAATGTATTTCTGCGGCCCCACGGTATACGATTTTGCCCACATAGGAAATTTCAGGTCCTATCTGGTTGCGGAGCTCACAAGGCGGTATCTTGAATACAAGGGATACGGCGTCAGGCTTGTCATGAACATAACCGATGTTGACGACAAGACGATAAAAGGTTCAAGGAAGGAAGGAATGCCCCTGAAGGAATTCACGAAAAAGTACGAGGACTATTTCTTTGAGGACCTCGACTCGCTCCGCATAAAGCTCGCATCAGCCTATCCAAGGGCGACGGAGCATATAGACGACATGGTCGGCCTGATAAGGAATCTCCTGGGGAAGGGAATCGCGTACAGAGGGGAGGACGGCTCCATATATTTTGACATAACGAAGTTCAAGGATTACGGGAATCTCTCCAGAGTCGACCTGTCGGGCCTGAAGGCCGGCGCCCGTGTCAACCAGGACAATTACGAAAAGGACGACGCGAAGGATTTCGCGCTGTGGAAGGCGTGGAGCGAGGAAGACGGCGACGTCTACTGGGACACCGAATTGGGCAGAGGAAGGCCTGGCTGGCACATAGAGTGCAGCGCCATGTCCATGAAGCACCTTGACGGCATAGACATCCACGGAGGCGGCATAGACCTCATGTTTCCCCACCATGAGAACGAGATAGCGCAAAGCGAGGCTTCCACAGGCAAGAAATTCGCCGACATATGGCTCCACTGCGAGCACCTGCTTGTCGACGGAAGGAAGATGTCGAAGAGCCTCGGGAACTTCTACACCATCAGAGATGTCGCGGAGAAAGGATTCAATCCGCTGGCATTCCGATACCTTTGCATGTCGACCAACTACAGAAGCCAAATCAATTTTACATTCCAGTCGCTTGAGGACGCGTGGAACACCGTCCAGAGCATAAACAACTTCATCTTCCGCCTTAGGAGCGAGAACGACGACAAGGAGAACATGACGATAATGGATGCCGTGGAGAAGGCCAGAAATGGGTTCGAGGCTCATATGGATGACGACCTTGACGTCCAGCACGCCCTGGCAGATGTTTTCGAGCTCATGCGCATCGTCAACAAGGAGATAGACGAGGGCAGAGCAGGCTCGCTTGAAGAAGCTCTTGAGTTCATCCTCTCGGTAAACGACATATTCGACATCCTGACGGAAACGGAAACAAATCTCACCGAAGAGGAGAAAACGATGATAGAGGAACGCGAGAAGGCGCGAAAGCAGAAGGATTTCAGGAAGGCCGACAAGATAAGGAAAGAACTTGCCGAGAAAGGAATTAGCATAGAGGACTCGCCTCACGGCCCGAGGTGGAAGAGGATTTAATTCAATTCTCTTAAGGGCAAAATATAATTAAACCCATCTTTATCTTTTTCAACGACACATTTAACAGAGCAGAACTCAATATTCTGCCATAAATCATTATTCACTCCCCCCGAATAACAAAAAAATACCAGAATAATATTTATATACTTCCCCACAAAATTATAGTCATTGTTGCATGGCGCCTGATGAAGAGGCGCCAGCCTTCAGGCCTTAAACTAGCAGGCGACTCGCAGCTGACGATGCCAAAGCCGCCTACACCGCAGCAACAGGCAAAAGCAATATCCCCTCCTGTCCAGACGCAAAAGCTCAAAGTAACGTCTGTCAGCAGCGTTCCGAGAACGCAGTCCCTGGAAACGAAAGCAAAATACGAGTACAAGGGCAAGAAGAAGAAATAATCCGGGCAGGATTTCTTTTTAGTTTCATCAGCAAATTATAACATATGACAAATGACCGCCGCTCGAAGCCTCCATACCAGATAAAAATCGCCAAGGAACGCATAGCTATCCTTTTCGACGAGGCCGAGAAAAGGGCAAAGAAAGGCGACTACGACCTCCAGAGGAGATACGTGAGGCTGGCAAAACGCATTGGGATGAGGTACAACGTCAAGATACCTCCCGGCCTGAAAAGAAAATACTGCAAATACTGCCTCACGTTCCTGTTCCCACGCTCCAGAATGCGGCTTGACAGGGGCTCAGTAACTATTAAATGCTTTAGCTGCGGTAAAAAGATAAGATATCCTTACGGAACAAAGAGGTCAAGCAAAAAATGAAAACCATACACGACGTCGACGCCCAGCAGTTCGTGAAGCTGGCTTCCGGCGAGCTCAAGGGCAAGATATCGATGCCTGAATGGGCAAAGATGGTCAAGACAGGCTCATTCAAGGAAAGGCCGCCGGAGAATGACGACTGGTGGTATATGAGGGCATCCAGCATACTCAGAAAGATCTACATAGACGGCCCTGTAGGCACGTCCAAGCTCCGCACATTCTACGGAGGGCTTCACAGGAGAGGCCACAAGCCGGCCCATACAGGGAAAGCCGGGGGGAAGATAATACGCACTATATTAATAGACATGGAAAAAGCCGGTCTCCTCAAAAAGTCCGACAAGGTAAAGAAAGGCAGGGTCGTGACACCTGAAGGCCAGAAATTCGTCAACCAGATTTTGAAGAAGGCCAATTGATTCTTGGTGGTAAGATGCCGACCGAAGAGGAAATAAAGAAAAGACTTCTTGAGCAGAGGATGCAGGAGGCGATGATGCAGCAGAACGAGCACCAGCAGATGCAGCAGGCGCTGGCATCAATAACTTCCCGCATACTGGACAAGAAGGGAAAGGAGCGCCTCTCCAACCTGAAGCTCGTGAAGCCCGAGCTGGCCATGCAGCTTGAGCTCTACCTTGCCCAGCTGTACCAGGCCGGCCAGATAAGCGGCATCATATCCGACGGCCAGCTCGTGATGATACTGAGGAAGATATCCGAGAAGCGCGACATAAGGATAAAGAGGAAGGGAAAGTAATCCAATATTGTTATGGATATGCCGAGATCTTATGATTTGCCGGATGAGGTAATTAACATTTATGTTTTTTATGGCTCAACTTAAAGTCGGCAGCTTTTAATATCTTGTTCTGAATCAATAATGTGATACTTATGGGTTCAAGAAAGCCTCTGGGCAAGAAGATAAAGCTCATAGCCGCAAGGAAGCAGAGCGCCCCGCGCTGGGCCGACATAAGGAAGTTCTCGCTGAAGAAGGCCAGGACAAGGCGGATAAGGAGCACTGCAAAGAACTGGAGGCGCGGAAGGGTGAAGGTGTAAGAAATCTTATGCGGAGCTATGTTTCCGCACAGACTTTCATTCATAAGGTGTTTCAAATATGGCAAAAGTGAAAACGACAAAAGAAAAGAAGGAATCGTCCGTAGAGAAGATTTACACGATACCGCTCCGCAAGGCGTACAAGAAAGCCCACCAGAAGAGGACGCCTTACGCAGTCAGGGAAGTAAAGAAATACATCATCACACACACGAAAGCTTCTTCCGTGAAGATTGGAAGCCGCCTGAACGAGGAATTATGGGGAAGAGGAATAGAGAAGCCTCCCAGAAGGGTAAGGGTAAAGGCCGTCGTCGAGGAAGGCACGGCCAAGGTAGAGCTGATGGGCCACGATTACACCGAGTTCAAGGCCGTCCCGAAGAAGGAGAAGATGGACATAAAGGAGAAGCTGATGGAAAGGATGGGGCAGAAGGCGGCCAAGAAGGAGGAGATGGAGAAGGCCCTCGAGGGCAAGAAGGAGAAGCCGGAAGAGGAGAAGATAGACAAGTCCATCATCGAGAAGCAGCTCGAGGAAGACAAGAAGGAAAAGATGGCGGAGACGGCCAAAGCACAGTAAGAACTACAAGCGCCTTCGGGATCCAATCTTCCAGCAAACCCACGACTTTAGTCGTGGGTATACAAAGAAGATGTGATTTAACCGGTTCCTGCAGTTCCACCAGTTCTTGCTGAACCCGGATTGGCCATGCCGGAGCCTGTTTCATACCACTTGAACACAAAATTCATGCTTTCTTCACGTACTTGCAGTCGACAAACAGCAACTCCTCCCGACATGAATCCCTGCTTCGTAATGTTCCCTGTGAGAAATATTCACCCCTCCTTCATAAGTCCTGACATCTCCATTGCAGCGATAAATGACTTCCGCCACCACAAACTTCTTTCTTCCCATAATCTGGGCACGCGGATCGTGCTCCCGGGTTTCAGGGAAGCCGCATTGTCCATCTGCATAAAGCATACTTACAGCCAAATTTCTTATACAGGTAAGCACAATTATTATAATGCTGCTGAAAGGCAAGGTCGCTTCAGGTCCGATGCGCGGCGAGGGCCTCATGGAACATTTTTATTACAGGATTGTGCATACACTTGGCTTCGAGCCGTACAAGGGCACAATGGACGTGAAGCTGGAACATGACGTCAAGATAAACGACCACGCGACAAAGACCATAAACCACGTCCTCCTAGACGGAAGGACCGTGATAGACGCCTACCTGTGCCCGGTCACCATAAGGAAAGGCGAGAAAACCATGAAGGCGTGGATAATCAGGAAGAGCGGCGAAGTGTTCTCAAAAAGCATCGTCGAGATAATCTCCAAGGAGCGCATAAAGGACGAGTTCGGGCTGAAGAACGGTGATGAAGTCGAGCTTGAAATCCATGACACGAAGATGAAGAAAAGCGACAGGAGGAAGGAGCTTGCCATGCGCTTCCGCAGGAAGAAGCAGGACATACCGCATATGTTATCGGGTGACACCACGCTGATGAAGCGATGAAGTTTCATTTTTTTTCTAAAAGGAAATCTTATATATGGCTCCCGGTGATATGTATAGTTAAAGGGACTGGATGAGAAACGGGACAATTTTTCTATGTGTGATAGCGTATGTTTTGCTATTCCTACCGTTCTCTTATGCCGCAACGTTCTATGATGTGCACGCACTGACGTCAAAATCCGCGTACAACATAAACGAAACCGTGGTGCTTTACGGATATGTGCTCAACATAACGTCCAATTCCACGGCGAACACAACATCTTACCTCGGAGAAAATTCAACCGTTTCAGTCGTAATCAAGAACTCCACGAATTCCACCACAGCCAGCTACACGCTCTATGCCAATTTAAACGGCTCTTTTTACTCCAATAGCACGCTTTACAACACCAATGTAACAATTCTCGCCCCGAACTCCACCGGCAGCTACAGGATCAACGTCACCTATACCGACCCTTCGAATGCGACTTGGTCATCCGTTCTTCCCATAATTGTTGTCAGCAAGCAGGTGGATGAAATCACGATAAGCGCGAACAAGGCGGCTTTTTCCTCCTCTGAATCCATGCAGCTTACGATAAGGGCGGTCCAGCTCATCGGGGACAGCGCTCTGGGAGTGAACAACACTGCGATAAACGGCACCATCAGGAGATACAACGACAGCTCAATCCAGTCCAGATTCAACTGCACCACATCCAGTGATGGAAGGTGCTACGTGACGCTGACCGCGCCATCTTCAGTGGAAAAATATTTCATTGAGGTGAACAACTATCTGGGCTACATGAGCTTCAGCGTCGTTTCGTTCGACATAGACATCTATGTCAGGGACAGCACCGGAACCAGCTATAGAAATGTCTTCAGGACAGGCGAATCCGGCCTCATCGAGGTGAGAATCAGCTCCGCAAGCCCGTCCGGCACTTACAATGTCACGGGAAGCATAGCGGATTCCTCGGGCGCAGGAAAGCAGAACATGACATCCATGCTGCTCAACGTCTCGAACGGATTCGTAAACTCGCTTTCCTTCACTGTAAACAACGTCTTTGCAGCGGGATCGGTATACACGGCGAATGCAACAGTCAGCGACGGGACCAACACCGTCACAAAAACCATCATGTTTGAAATAAGGGACTGGACATTCAATTTCGCGAAAAGGAAGACGGATTCGGGCTTTGAATACGGCTACACCGTATTCCCGGACACACGCATGTTTTTGCAGGTGTTCCCGACGGAGCGCGAGAACAGCACCGTGATAAAGAACCTCACCGATGCGAACATAAGCATTTCACTCAAAAATACGCTCGGCATACAGCTTTCCAATTCGAGTGTCGTATATAATGCAAGCTGCGGCACCATCGACTGCTACGACTTCAACCTGACGGCGCCGTCTGCCATAGGCGACTACACGATTTCGGTTCTGCTGAACTACAGCAGCGTATCAATGGCACAGGAAAGGACCATCAAGGTGACGAATACGCTGGCGTCAATATTCTCGGCGGATTCTGAAGGAGCCATAAAGGAGCTTTTCAGCCCCACCGAATATGTTTACATAAAAGTTTCCGCAAAGAACAAGACATCGAATATAAGCATATCGGATGTTGACGTCGGCACGATGATTTACGAGAACGGCACCGTAACAAGCTATTCCCAGGCATCCGGAAACACGACAAACATCACTGACAGCACATATGAATGGATGTGGAACTCGTCATCATCGCTTCTCCGAATGGACCCGCCGAAGACAGGCGGGATATACATGCTGGAAATGTACGCCAACAACAGGTCTGCATATGCCACGACAAAATTCGCCATAAATCCCTATGACGTATGCGCACAGGCAAAAGCCACTTCCGACACGAACACAGTGGATTACTGGTGGCAGTTCAGGACAACGGACACCATATATTTCCAGATAACGATAAACGAGGCCCAGAACCCGTCGGGAAAAGTTCTTAATACATCAGCGGCCCAGAACGGCACATACGGGATAGGCAGTGCATGCTCCTTCGACACGACGCGGAAGCAGGCAGTGACCAACGCGAGCATCTCAATATCAAAGGTCCTCAATACTGACAGCAACAGGGAAGAGTCGCTGAACACGACATCGTCAATATGCCAGTCGACTGACAGCAGCGGCGGCTATCTCTGCACTGCCCAGGCCGATGATAACAAATGGGACGCCGGGAGGCATGCCGTATTCTTCAATGTCGTGGACAACAACAAAAACACGACAGACAAAGGCGTTGGCTTCTTCGAGACGAGAGCTTTCTACATATACGGCTACCCTAATACTTGGTACAACAAAAATACCGACAACATAACCTTCAGCGTAAAGCTGTATGAGGCCGGAAGCGGCTGGTGGAGCAGCGGCACAGGTCTGTCAGGAACGATTGCCGTAGAAAAAATCAACAACTACGGCTCGTTCGGTGAGTGGATATGGCCTCCCGTGCAGTATCCTTATAACATCACGGGCCTGAATGCCACGACTGTTACAAACGGCGCCGGCACGCTCAGTGTCACGGTGAACAGGACAAAAGACGGGACATGGAAATCCGGCAACTACGCGGTTGTTGTGAAGGCGGTCGTCAACGGGGAGACGGACTACGGCGAAATATGGTTCACCGTAAGAAAGTGGGACGCCTATGCATCGCCTGTCGAGGTTTCGGGAACCAATTATATTTACAAGAGCTCGTTCAACAGCAGGGAAAACATAAGCCTTTACGTCCGGCTCTCGGAGGCGGGAGGATACTCCGATACAGGAGGAACCTATATCGGAAATGTCAGCATCAGGGTGAAATCAATCCAGGACTATTCAAAATGGCCGGCATCCGTGATATCCACCACTTCCTACAACAGCACAACAGCAACTGTAAACACGTCAAGCCCGTGGTACTCGACATCAGGCGTTGCGCAGAACTATCCGGGTCATGTTGTCAACATAACAAAGCTCGGCTCGTGGGACTCCGGCTACTACAGCGTTGTCCTTGACATAAACGGGACAGAGACGGGATACGGATGGTTCAGCATCATAAACTTCCAGACCAACACATTCCCCACCAACAGCACAGGCTCCAACAACTATTATTTCACAGGCACCACGCCCATATACTTCAACGTCACCACCACAAAGAACTGGAAAGGCTCATACGCAGCCGCCGATTACATAAACACGACAGTGGAAGACGGATTTGTGAGGACGTGGCAGTCATCAACAAACTCTCCCATCGAGTTCAACTATCCCGAAAATTTCAACATCACGCCACTTAATGTGTCGAACGGCAGCGCAATTATCAGCATAAACAAGAGCACTTCATGGCCTTCGGGATGGTATTACGGCGAGCTGACGCTCAAGGACCCAACCAACCTCACCGGAAAAGGCTGGATATATTTCTCAGTGAAGCCGTTCAGAATCAGCACGTCCGGCAACAGCCTGATTTCAACCACTAGAAACCTCACGCTGAACTTGTCCATACTGGAGCCGGAGTACTCGCAGGGCACCAGGAGATTTGCGAATTATACAGTGGAAAAGATAACAGAAACCATATGGTCATATACGGGCCGGACGTTCAGGCAGTACAACTTCTCGCCCACAACCAACTTCACCCAGAACATATCCCTTAATGTCAGCCCGATAAACGGCAGGTGGTCGCCGGGATGGAGGTATATCAGCGTGCTCGTGAAGGACAACAACACGAACTCCACCGAGGAGCAGTGGTACTCGTTCCAAGCGCTTCCTTTCCAGACAAGCGTTTCAAGGACGTCGGGGGCCTCCATAGGGCCCAACACAAACGTGACGGTCAACGTGACGCTGACTGACCCGATAACAGGGGCCCGGACAACCGGAAACGTTTCGTCCGTGTACTACTGGGGATGGCCTTCGAAGACGCAGTACAGGTTTGCCGTAGGCACATGTGATTCCCAAATCAATGGCAGCTGCATGATAAACGGAAGCGCCACGCTCAAGATATTGCCGCCGACAGGCGGATGGGAAGAAGGATACAGGTATATGTACTTCAACTTCATTGACAGCCTTGACGCCTCGACCACCGTGGAGACGTGGAACAGCATTTACTTCGAGGTCAAGCAGCCGCTTTCCGGCTACATGTACGCCGTTGACAAAAATGCCAACTATGTCTACAGGTATTCAAACCAGGACAACGTTACGATGTACCTCTACAGCCTGCAGAACCTCTCAGGCAGCGCAATAAGCGTGAACGTCACAAATGTCCAGTATGCGCAGTCGGAGCCCAACTGCTGGAGCGATTCGTGCAGAAATTACCAGAATGTTCCATGGTTTGTCGTCACTTACAGCAGCGCTGCATTTTCAGCATATTCCGGCAGCAACATCACCGGGACCGGCTATGTAAGGCTCAACAAGACCGGCATCTGGTCAAACGGGGAATATTATATCAGGATAAGTGTCTCGTCCGGCGGCGACACGGCGACCATAAAGAACGGATATTTCAGGGTGGTCGACAACCAGATACCTCATGTCACCATCACAAGCCCTGCAGTGGATTCCACCATAACAGGAGCAACACTTGACGTTGCGGCGACGTCCTCAGAGAATGCGCAATGCTGGACGACCATATTTGACTACGGAAACTTTTACAGAACCAACTGCGGAAGCCAGGATGGAAATTATTCAGTCCACTGCAACAGCACAAGATACAGCAATGCAACCACATTATATTATGACACCATTTACCCCGGATTCAGGACATATTTAACATCCACCATCACATCGCATGAAAGCAGAACTTTCGGGACGTCAGGCGGCACATCGCATTCATTTTCAGTGCCTACAACCTACATGGCCAACCAGCATTACGCACTTCAGGTATGGTGTTACGACTCCGACTGGAACTACGGGTACAACACGACAGTCATCCTTGTGAACAGCACCATTCCTCTTGGTACCGGAATATACGTGCCGGCCAATACGACATATGTTTCGACCAACATAAACCTGAATTATACCGTCAACGGCACAAACGTAGACAGATGCTATTACAGGCTCAACGGCGGCTCCATTACGCTGCTGAACAAATGCACCAATGTAAATGAAACCGTTCCCATAGTCGCATCGGAGGGCCTGAATAACATAAGGGTTTACGTTAACAACACGGCTGGAGATTCAAATTCAACTATAGTATATTTCAGCGTCAGGAACAACACGGTACCAACAAGCGGATTGCTCGTGGCAAGCAACACAACATTCTCGAGGGGAACCTACAACCTCTCGACAGGAATCAACATAACGGCATCCAACATAACCCTTGACTGCAACCTTGCAGTTCTCCGCGGCAACGGGACAGGGATAGGCATCAATGCGATAGGCTTCAGCGGCCTGAATATAACGAACTGCGACATACTGAACTTCACCTACGGCATGAGGCTGCAGGGAACCAACCTGACCATCCAGAACAACAGCATCTACAACAACACCGCGGGGATAAACATTACGTCAAACGCCATCGCCAATGCGACATCGGTCAACATAACACTGAACAACATCTTCAACAACACGCTCTTCAACTTCGTGAACAACCAGAGCGGCAACATATCGATCCCAAGGAACTGGTGGGGCACATCCAACGTCAGTCTCATGAACGGGACGATATACGACTTTTACAACAACAGCAACTTCGGCCTCGCCAACTTCACCACAATACTTTCGGGGCGGGTGAGATGATAGTATGAAATTACTGATAACAATCCTCTTTGCAGCCGCATTGGCCGCCGCTGGCTTTGCATCACTCAGCGTCGAAAGCTTCACGTGCAACAGCCAGTCTGGAACCGTTGTCGCAGAAACCGGCGCCACCCTCGTATGCCAGGCGTCGGTAAAGAACGGAGACAGCCAGAATTCCGCGGCTTTCAATTCCGCAAAACTCCTTGTCAGCGGCGTGTGGACGGACGCGACCTCCTACACAGGCGGCGGATTCGACACGACGATAAGCGCCGGAGGCTCCACAACGGCCACCTTCACCGGAATAAGCGCTGTTTCGCCCGGCCCCACAAACAAGTTCCAGGCGATTCTCCTTGACGACGCCACGGATACGTTTGTCGCCGACACCACGGTTAATGTTCTTGCCGTGAAATCCATCACAGCAGCCTCCACGCTGTCATCAGCGACAGAAGGCCAGCAGTTCAGGGTTGACTCGACAGTAATAGTCGGCGGAGACCCGTCATCTGCCACCCTTTCCGTCTCCCTTTCCGGATGCAGCCTTGCCTCGGGCGAGACCGCCACCAAAAGCATCGGGGACGTGTCAAACAACGACGTTATTTCAAGGTCGTGGCAGATGATTCAGGGAAGCAGCAACTGTCAGATTACAGTGACAGGCTCCCTGATAGCGTCTTCCGTCACTGTTCAGAGAACTACGACAGCGACAGTCACGAATCCAAATGTGGGCAGTTCTGGGAGTAGCTCGTCATCATCAAGCAGCAGCTCAGGCGGGGGCGGAGGGGGCGCTGCTTCTGCACAGACAAAAGCTACAATAGTGAAGGAGTCACCAAACTCAATAAAGGCGACATTCAGCTCGATAGCCAAGGACAAGGAAGCTGTGATAGAAATCCCGGACGATGTGGACGCAGGCGTTACAAAGCTTACGTTCACAGCCTCCAGGGCCATAGGAAGTTCCTATGTAAACGTGAGAAGCCTTGATTCAATGCCCCCGTCCGTAACGAAAGAAGTCGAGGCTGCAAAGACGTACAAGTACATAGAAATATTGCATAACATCTCGGAAGGCGCTATATCATCAGCCAAGCTGTATTTTGACGTGGAAAAATCATGGCTTAGCGCAAATGACATAGACGCGGACAAGATTCATCTTAACAGATACAACGAAGGGAAGTGGGACAGGCTTTCCACAAGCAGGACAAATGAAACCTCTGAAAAGTTTTCATACAGCGCTTTATCACCCGGCTTCTCGGTGTTCGCTATAAGCGGCGAGGTGAAAACATCTTTGGCGGAGCAGACTTCGGGCCAGGCTGAGAAGCCTTCAACAGCGAAACAGCCCGGTACACAGCAGCCAGCGAGCGAAATAATAAAGGTTGTTTCTGATTATGGCATATACATACTTATAGTTGTCATAGCTGTCGTGCTGGTTCTGGGCTACTTCTATTACCACGGACATCGGCACCTGAAAAAAGCCGTCATGGTAAAGAAGCTCCGCGTCAAGTCGGCTTAAATACCCTATGAGAAGATGAAATGGATTTATACGGCCTGCCGCATATTCTTATCATGTTCAGGTGGTACGGACTCGCGGGCATACTTGCCATAGTTCTCGTCGAGATAAATTTCTTCCTTAAGATAGAGCCTTTTGCGACCTGGTATTTCCCGGTAGTCTGGTTCGGCTATATTCTGGTCGTCGACTCCCTGGTGTTCAAGCTGAGGAGGAATTCCCTGATAAGCAACAGGTTCCCCGATTTCATCGGCATGCTTGTCGTGTCAACGTTCATATGGTGGATATTCGAGTTCATCAACATATCGGTAAACAACTGGAGCTACCTTGGCATCAAGGACCTTGGAAACCTCAGAAACCTTTTCGGCTTCATCGCGTTCTCAACTGTCCTCCCGGCCTTCTTCGAGACAGTGGAATTGATAAGGTGCGTGCATATATTCGACAGCAGGAGACTGAAGAAGAGCCATAAAATAACGAAAGGATTCCTTCATCTCATGGTAGCAATAGGCGTGATAAGCTTCGTCGCTCCCGTCTTCCTACCGAAGTTTGCCTTCCCGCTTGTCTGGGCGAGCTTCTTCTTCCTGCTGGACCCGATAAACTATCTTCATAGGCAGCCAAGCATCATCCAGCACCTCAGGGACAGGAAACTGGCCGTGCCTCTGTCCCTCCTCCTGGCCGGCATAATCATGGGCTTCTTCTGGGAGTTCTGGAACTACTGGGCCGCTGCCAAATGGATATACGACGTGCCGTTCGTCGGATTCTTCAAGGTATTCGAGATGCCCATACTGGGATACCTGGGCTACTTCCCCTTCGCCTTTGAGCTCTATGCAATATACTGGTTCACAAGAAGCCTTTTCCTGAGGAAGGAAAACCTGCTGTCGCGCTCCTGAAACCCCTTAAATACGCTCCGGTCACATTCTTCTTATGAATTTCGAGCGCATGAACTTCGAAGGGGACCCCAACCTCGGCCTGTACGGCTTCGCCACGGACAAATACGTCCTGACAGGCATAAACAGGAAGAAGATACTCCGGAAGATGGAGAAAACCCTCAAAGTGAAGCCAATTAGCACCATGATGCTCAACACCGAATTTGTCGGGATATTCTGCAAGGGAAACTCCCAGGGAGTCATACTATCTGAAATCATGAAAGGCCATGAGCTCCCTCTGGTCAAAAAAATGTTCGACAAGGTTCTGGTGCTTAAGACTGACTATTCCGCGCTGGGAAACCTTATACTCATGAACGACAACGGCATAATCATATCGCCACTGATAAAACCCCACGCCAGGGAGATAAAGGAATTCTTCTCGCTGCCGTGCGAGGCCATGAGCATATCGCGGAGCCAGATAGTAGGAAGCCTCGGATTGGCGACAAACAAGGGATGCCTCGTCCATCCCAGGGCAAGCGATGCCGAGAAGCGGAAGATAAAGGACGTACTTGGCGTCGGCGTCGACATAGGAACAGTGAATTTCGGTTCCCCGTTCCCGTCTTCGGGCGTCATGGCAAACAGCAGCGGCTTCATCGCGTCGGAGGAAAGCTCCGGACCCGAATTGGGAAGGATAACCGAGGCGCTGGGTTTTTTGTGATGCATATGACAAGGCATGTAACCGTATACAGCGGAACCACGGTAGAAAATTACAGGACATGCGCATATGTAGACAATCGCGGAAGAGTAGTCTTTGACAAGGGAAGGGAGCCAAGGCATGAGCATCCAAACTTTTATTTTGACCAAGATTTTAATTTAATATTGCAGTGATGTTTGCAGACTATTGCGTTGGCGGAATAATCCCATGCCATACACCTCTTGTAATGGAAGGCAGAGTAAGCGAAGAAGACATGACTTACGGCTTTTTGTGGGAAGGAAGAAAGTTTCCTATTGACACAATATGGATACCGAAAACGGGGTTTGACAGGCAAGATGTGAAATATTTTATGACAGAAAACTTACAATGGCAGTTTGGGTGCTTGATGCCGTATGATATTTTAAGCTCTGAAACGATCGAGTTATCATGCGGATAGACGAAAAGACGTGGCAGAAGATACGAAAGCTCGTGCCGATACCCTCGGTTGACGGCGTCGTAATAAAGGACGGCAAAGTCCTGCTCCTGAAGCGAAATGTCAAGCCTACAGGCTCTTGGTGCCTGCCGGGAGGCCGCATAGAGTTCAGGGAAAGCGCTGAAAGCGCGGCGAAACGCGAGGTTTTTGAGGAGACAGGCCTCCGAACGAAGGTAGACAGGCTTGTGGGGGTATATTCCGAGCCTAAAAGAGACAAGAGATGGCACGCCGTCTCCATCGCATATATCATGAAGCTCACAGGAGGCAAGTTGCGAATAAACGATGAATCGACAGACGCCAGATTCTTCAGGAGACTGCCGCCAAAAATGGCTTTCGACCACGCGAAGATGGTACGTGATGCTTTTAAAATCTTGAAAACAAAGCGATAACAATGAAGAACGAGAAGGAACTGCAGCAGAAATACCTTTACGGGCAGCTGCTGAAGCAGCAGGCGACGGCCCTCATAGAGGAAAAACAAGCAATAGAGGCCCGCCTGGGCGAGGTGGTCATGACGAAAGAGGCCATAAACCGGATAGGCGGCACGGCCAAGGGAGACGTAATATGGTCGCCATTGGGCAGCGGCGCGTTCATGATATCCAATGTGGCCGACACCAAGAGCGTCCTGGTTAATGTAGGGGCCGGCGTCCTTGTCAAGACAAACCACGACAACGCGCTCTCGATACTTGAAGGCAGGATGAACGAGCTTCAGGAAGCCGATACCCAGATAACTGCGGAACTCAACAGGTTCGCACAGCAGCTGGGCGCCCTTGAAAGCGAGATGCAGCAGATGGTGCACGAAGAGGAGCGCAAAAAAGGGATGAAAGACTCCCATAAGCACAAGCACGATGACAAGGTCAAGGGAACCGGCGGGTAATAGAGTTAAAAAGACTTCAGGAATTTATTTCTTATGCCAGAGGAAATGTCAGTTTGCATAAAACCGCAAACCGTGGGATATCCACCTGAAATGGAATATGTAGTTGTGTATAAAGTTGCGTATAATTTTGGAAATGGGTGGGGTATTGGATTCAGAAGAACAAGCGAAGATGTCGCATGCCATATAATTGATTGCGCCAGGGAAATGCAACCTTCAAGAATCAGAATCACATCGGAATGGTCTTATCCACAAGACGACCTTGATGCCGTTAGAGAACTCGTCTATGAAAGCACCGGAATTGAAGTTGAATAAAAAGCCTTCATATTGATTTTATTTAAACACCAAACCTAATCTATTTCTATGTTCGGCTCGCTCAGGAAGAAGCTGCACGAAGCTGTGAAGAAGGTATCGAAGGCCGTTTCTGAAGACAGGCCCGTCCAAGAGAAAGATGTTCCTGACATCACAAAAGAGCAGCCCTTGCAAAAGGAAATACACGGGATGGAGGAAAGGGCAAAGGACATCCTCCTTGACTTTGAAAAACTCCAGGAGAAGGAAGTCATTCTTCCAAAAGAACCTTCTCCAACTCCGCTCGAAGAGATGGAGGAAAAGGAAGACAAAATACTGATGGAAAAGGAAAAGCTTGACGCGATGACCCAGAAGAATACCCGTAAGCCGGAAACAAGGACTGCCCCGCAAAAAGAATCCTTTATTCCAGAGATGACAGACTTCGAGAAGCACGAGCTCATGGCCGAAGAGGGCAAGAAGAGCCTTCTCGGAGGCCTCATGAAGAAGGTCAGTGAGAAGCGCCTCGAGGAAAAGGACGTGGAGAAGGTGGCAAAGGAGCTCCACATGACGCTCCTTGAGAACGACGTTTCCATGGAGACGGCCGACAAGATATCGGATGACCTGAAGAAGGAGCTTGCCGGAAAGAGCGTTCCGAGGGGGAAGATAGAAGACACCATAAAGGACGCCCTCAGAAACTCCATGCTAGACGTCCTGAGGCAGGAAAAGCCTGACATAATGAGGCTTGTCAGAGAAAAGAGAGGCGAGCCGTTCGTTATCGTGTTCCTAGGATTCAACGGCACTGGCAAATGCGTTTCGGGCGATACACTTATTCCTCTAGCCAGTGGTGCAATTGCATCGATAAAAGACCTTTATGAAAGAGCCAGACTAAATGGCGAGTCTGTTGTAGAAGATGGGTATGTAGTTAATAACCCGTCACTGGAGGTTTTTTCAACTAATCCGTATAATCTTAAAGTTGAACGAGTTAAGGCACAAAATATATGGAAGCTTAAAAAAAATAAAGTACTTCATGTCTGCTTAAACAATGGACAGGATATAAAAGTAACTCCGGAACATCCCTTCTTCGTTCTCAAATCCGGCAGTATCTCACAGAAACGCGCTGATGAAATTACCAGAGAAGATTATGTAATGGTGCCGAGAGTTGTAATGCCTGAAAATAAGCCTTTATCCAAGATGGAACTATTAGACATGATAAGCAATAGAAAATTATTCGTGGTTTCCGAAGTTTTGGTTAACGATGCCTACGATATAATGACAGAGATTTTCGGCTCTTTGGAAAAAGCTTTCCATGAATTGTCCGAAGAAACCGACTGGATGACATTCAGATATTTCCGGAAGAACAGAAAAATACTCCCGTCGACTATAATCTTAAAGCTTGCAAAAATTAACGACAAATTCGCTGAAAATATTGAGAATGAAAAATTCAGCATCAAATTCGATAGAAGTAAGCCAATATTGATGCCAGATTTTAATCATGATTTTTATCAATGGCTTGGACTTTTTTATGCTGAAGGGCATATGGACAGGAATTATGTTGAATTTACAAACTCAGAAGATTGGCTATTAGAAATATTCTCCAATCTTACGAGAAATATTTTCGGCGTAGATAACATTCTTATAAAACCTGATTTACGCAATTTAACCGTAAAGAAATCGCTGATAGCCAATAGAACTTTGTGCTATTTTGTTGAGAAGGCATTGGGCGTACCTCGCTACAATAAAAGCTCGTCAATGGCGCTTCCCGAATGGTTGATGTGCGATTCTGATGATCTTATAGCATCATTTTTGAGGTCTTATTGGGAGGGAGACGGCTCTGTAGAATTGAAGCACAGGTCTCTTGAAGCATCAACTGCAAGCGAAAAATTTGCCCGGCAACATTCTCTATTACTTTTACGGTTTGGTATTATATCTTCATTTTCCAAGAAGATTATAAACAATAAAAACTACTATAGAATTTATATAGTTGGCAAAGGGAAACTAAAATCTTTCAATGAAAAAATAGGTTTTCTTGGAGCTATGAAGCGTCAAAGGCTTGAAAATCTTATATTGATGAATTCTCAATTTGAGAAAACCGAGCTTATTCCAATGCAGTCTGAATACCTGAGAAATCTTCGGCTGTCCGCTGGTATGCTTCAGCAGGATTTAGCTAGTTCGTTGAATATAGGACCAAGCCTTCTCAGCCAATATGAGCTCGAATCTTATCAAGTTTCAATTCCCGTAGAAAAGATAGCTAATCTGGCACTGAAATTTTCCTCGCCATTTCTGGAAACACTGGCAAATGCAGACGTCAGATGGATAAAGGTAAGAAATGTCGAAGAAGTCTTAGATTCTGAAGAGTGGGTATACGATTTTACAATACCGGTTTACCATAATTTTGTTGCCAATAATTTCATTATTCATAATACGACAAACCTCTCAAAGATGGCAAGCATGATGAAGGAATACAGGCCTGTCCTGGCTGCAGCCGACACTTTCCGCGCGGCAAGCATAGAGCAGCTGGAGGAGCATGGCAGGCGACTCGGAATGAAGGTGGTGAAGCACACTTACGGCTCGGACTCGGCATCAGTCATATTCGACGCCAAGAAGCACGCGATGGCATCCGGAAGCAGGCTGGTGCTTGCAGACACGGCAGGCAGGAGCCACGCCAACGTGAACCTGATGGACGAACTGAAGAAGATATGCAGGGTCAACAAGCCTGACATGAAGATACTGGTCCTGGACTCCCTGACAGGCAACGACATATACGACCAGGTGAAACTGTTCAATGATGCAGTAGGCATAGACGGAATAATCCTTTCGAAGGCCGACGTCTACGACAAGGGCGGCGCGGCGCTGTCGGCCGCGCACACTTCAAAAAAGCCGATACTATACCTCGGGACCGGCCAGAACTACGGCGACCTGAAGGAATTTGACCCGGAAGAAATCGTCAAAAACCTGCTTGAATAAGACTGCTAAACGAAAGATTCATACCAGCCTGCCGTTCCTGACAAAATTCGCGCCTGTTTCGAACAGAGTGTCGTGAAATGTCCTGTCTGATAGCATTTCTAACATCTTCCGGAAAGAGCCTTCTATTCGGCGCCGATGTCCACAAGCTTTCTCACGGCGTCGCGGACGGCCTCGCTCCTGTTCGGGTAGACGCCTTTCTTCACGAGAACGTCGATATTCCTTATCTGCCTTTCTGTCAATCTTATCTGGACGGTTTCCATTACCACTGAAACACCTCTCATATCACAAAACATTACGAAAATCTTAGATTACTCTAAAGTGACAGTCTTTTTAAGCGTGTCTTACGCAAAAGTCAGAACATTTTTGTAGTTACTTCAAAGAAATTAAAAAGTTTTATTGTCAATTACGAACGAAACACAAAAACCTTGCATTTTTTTTGGGACAAAACTCAAATTAATCTTATATAGATTGGAATTTTCATTATTGAAGAGGGGTGTCAGACATCTTTGGGATTTTTTCGTGCGCATTGTCGGCCGCGGGCAACGACATAAGATACAACGGGATGAAGGGACTGAAGAGCGTAGGCATCTTCCTTGTCGTGGCGTCGTCCATAATTGCATTCTCGCTGTCAGTCCTGGCCTCGACATCGTCAAATTTCACGAAAGGCGACATACCGGCGTCGTATTTCGGCGCGTCGCAGCACAATCTCGTGTTCAATGTCACGCTTCCCGACGGCACCAACGGCGCCGCAGAGGACACGCTTCTCAGGGACGGCTCAGCAGAGACGTGGTCCGGATATGCACTGAATTCTTTCAACTCAACGACGAAATTCGCAGGCGGCTCCTACACAGGCTCTGAAGCGATAGTAGTTGACTTCAATGACAATGGATTTTTCAACGCGTCCGAAGGCGATTATGCCGTGGTGAGTTCTGCGCCAGCCGATGGCACAGCAGTGAGCAACGCGTGGGGGAACATAAAATTCTCCGGCACCGCCTTGTTTGACGCGACATCCGACGTATACGACGACACCGCCAACGCGGGGATTGTCGACAAGAGAGTGGACCGCGTCTCAAGCATATTGTTCTCCAACAGCGGCACGGCGACAGACATCGATATAAAACTGCGTGTGTGGAACGACACCGACAGCAACGGGATATTCGACAGGTTCATAGACAAGGAGATAGGCCCGTCATCCGGCATAACAGCCGTAAGCTCCAGCCAGTGGAATCTTAGCAACGGGTTTGAGATACCTTTGGGCGGCCAGAGGATATTCGTGACGGTGGATACGTCGACTCCAACAAGCGGCAGGACAATTCGGATAGGAATCCCGCAAAACGGCGTCTACGTCGCCTCGAACAACGACGGACCCACGGATGCCGCAGTGACGAACGCTTTCACGCAGACTATAGACATAATAACGCCTTCACTTACGGCAGTCTCGATAACGCCTCCTTCACCTGTCAGGACCAACACACTACTGAACGCGACGTGCACTGACGCTTCCGCCCTTACAGTAACCTATAACATTGATTCAGCCGCCAACCTGAGCCTTTCGCAGACCGGAGGCTCGTTCACGGCCACTGTTGACATCTCCTCCATTCAGGACGGAGCGCATACCATAAACGTGTTCTGCTCCGACCCTGCGAACAACACGGCAACCAGCGGCCTCTCGTTTACAGTCGACAAGACCCAGCCGGCTGTATCCATAACCCCTCTTTTCTCCACGGCAATAAACAACACAGCCATGACGGACAACCTCAGCTTCAGCGGCTCGTTCTCCGACAGCACGACCAGCATACAGTCCGGCGACTACTCGCTCGACGGCGGCGCCCCGGTCTCGCTGCCGGCGCTCAACGGGAGCTACGGGAACGACATGAACCTGAACTATTCATTCACGCTTTCATCGGTTGCTGACGGGCTGCACACCGTATCCGTCAGGACGTTTGACGCTCCAGGCAACCTAGGAAATGCATCTTACGGATTCTTCGTGGACACCGAAGTGCCTGTTTCCTCTGTGAACCCGGCATCGGCCTACAAGACATCAAGGGTTTTCCAGCTGCCCTATTCGTCTAACGATTCCGTTCAAACGTCAGGAATACAGAACGTGACTTTATATTATAGGATAAACCAGTCCAATCCTTACATTGCATACGCAAACACGACAAACGGCACTTTCATCTTTGACGCCACGGCCCTAGGCGACGGCTTCTATGAATTCTATACATTGGCAAGGGACAATGCCGGGAACGTCGAAGCGGTGCCGGCAGCTCCAGATGCGAACACAACAATAGACACTGTAATGCCGATTATAGCAAACCTTGCATTTGTCGAGACGCCCGAATATACGAACGGCACCCAGGCATGGTTCAGGCAGGCATCCCACGCCGCGCTTTCGTTCGTTTCAGCCGTTTCAGACATGACTTCCGGCCTGCAGCAGTGCAATGCCACATGGGACTCGAGTTCAGACGCGGATGACAAACTCCTGGTGACGAACCTCACAGGAAATGCAACTTTTGTAGGCGTGAACGACGATGCAGATGCAACTGTTAACGTAACAGTATCGTGCACCGACAAAGCCGGGCTTGATAACAGGTCTTCAGTGATAATAATGCTTGACGGCACGGCGCCGTCGATATCAGGGCTCCAGTGGAACGAAACCTCCAGCTACGCTCACGTGAATTTCACTGGCGGGCTTGTGTACAGCTCTGCAATGCCGGCGCCGATAACCGTTTCAGCCAGAGGCTCCTCAAGTGACGCAGGCTCCGGCTTCAGAAACGCCAATTTCTCAGCGGTGTTTGGAGACGGCCCTGACAACAGCACCTCGTCATCGTGGGAGGCCAATTATACCATAAATCCGTCAGACAGCGGCAACGGCACGATGAACGTCACGGTGTTCGACAATGTCGGCAACCCGCTATCGCAGCTGCTTAACTTCGCCGAGGACAATGCACCGCCATTGATAACTCTGAGCTCGCCCAACGGCGGCGAACTCCTGAGAGGAGGCTCCGTCTTCACCATAACATGGACTCCCGCATCCGACGAGAACGGAATCGCTACGAACAATATCACGATAGAGTACTCCACAGGCTCCTCGTGGACGCTTGTTGCATCCGAACTGCCCAATTCCGGTTCATACTTATGGGCTATTCCGTCGATAGATTCGTCTTCGGTGACGATAAGGATAAACGCCTCCGACGCTGTCCAGAACGTTGGAAGCGATTCCAGCAACTCCGTCTTTGCCATAGACTCGGCAGCGCCTTCGATACTTCTGGCGTTCACCAACGACACCGACTCTGACGGTAAGATAGACCGGATAGAGCTCAACTTCAGCGAGTCCGTCAATGTTCCTTCGCTGTCAGGAGTGAGCATAGCAGGCTACAGCACTGAAGGGACGTACTCCCTTACCAACATAAGGGATCTTTCGATATACCTGCAGGAAGCCTCCGTTGACACCAATGCGACACCGCAGATAACGTTCCTCTCCTCGCTTATAGCCGACCTGTCCGGCAATCTCATACAAAACCAGAGCATAACGCCGCAGGACAAGGCAAGGCCCATCCTGCTCGCGGCAAGGACGAACGACACAAACCTCAACGGAAAGATAGACGTTCTCATGCTGAACTTCAGCGAGCCTGTGAACAACATTGTCGCGAACCTCATCTCAGCGGCGGACGGGTTTTCCATAAGCGGCTACTCAAACCCGTCATTCATATCACCCTCAAAGGTTCTGGCGAACAATACCGGCGTGCTTAACGTGACGTCCACTAGCACCCTGATGCTGCAGCTAGGGTTCACGGAAGGCTCTTCATACGACACCGGCGCGACGGCAACGATGAATGCCCTGGCGGGCTATCTTGCGGACGCGGCAGGAAACCCCCTGGTAGCGGCTTCGAGCCTTGCAGTTTTGGACGGCGCGCCGCCTTTCATGGCAAACGCCGCGACATCCGACGCGAACGGCAACGGCAAGATAGACAACATAACAATCACGTTCACAGAAGGGTTGCAATTCGATACCATAAACTCTGGCGGCGGCGACTTTTCGTTACTGCCTTCTTACACCATTCTAGATGTAAATAAAACCGGCTTCGCCGTAGGCAAGCTCGTATTAAGCTTATCAGAACAGACGTACTTTGACGGCAACGAAACCCCTATAGTCTCGTTTGTGCCGGGCCAGACTCTGAAGGACAGCAACGGAAACAACATGACTTCGGGCTCGGTGACGCCTGCTGACGGGATAAGGCCTGTCGTCACAACGACTTCAGGCATCGGCATGCTGCTCGGGCCGGGCGATCACAGCTTCAACGCAACGTTCAGCGAGAATGTTTCTGGTCAGTCCATATATTTCGGGTTACCCAGCGTGTTTTCATTGATATCCGGCACGTTCAACTCATCTTTCTGGAACGGCACGATAAGGCTGAATTCGTCTGTCCCTGACGGAACTTATACGATAAACATCACAGGAGCTTCAGACACTTCGGGCAACAGGATGCTTGACAACACATCTTTCTCCTTCACATCCGACCAGACTCCCCCTGCTATAACATTCCTCAGCCAGACGCCGCAGAACAATGACGTCAGGTTTGAAAACAACACACTGATCAACGCAACGATAACAGACGCAAGCCAGATAAGCAGCGTAACGGTTCTATGGAACAGCGTCCTCTACAACCTCAGCAACTCATCGGGCAATTATTACGCCAATATCACCAGCCAGCCCGACGGCGCATACAGCTTTAACATAACCGCAAATGACACGCTGGGCAACTCGAGGACAACGGAAACGAGGAATATAACGATATTCGCGTCCTATCCCAGAGTAACACTGATAATTCCCACTCCTGCCAACGGCACGTATGCAAACTCACCTGTCTTCATTGTAAACGCAACTGCAATAGGCGCTGGTGTAGCTGCGGCTTACATCAATATTTCCGGCTCTTCATTCTGGATGACGAACACCACGGCCGGCGTATTCAATGCAACAGTCAGCCTTCCTGACGGAACTTACATGTACAACGTGACTTCGCTCAATGCGAGCGGCGGGATAATCAACGTATCAGAAACCCGCTTCATAACAATAGACACCATAATTCCTGTGATAAACAGCGTTTCCGTGTCTTCTGACAGGGCGGGTTATTTCAACCAGACTGGCCTGAACTCATACACAGTGAACAACCTTCTTGGACAGGGCGGCGGGCAAAACCTGACGTTCACAGTTAATGCCACGGATTCATCGCCTTTGAACGTTTCCCTGACAAGCGGGCCGCAGGTAATCCCGTCAACAGGATTTCCTTATATCATGACGCTCCAGATAACCCCGTTCTATGCAGGCGTCATAAACGTGAGCATAAACGTTACGGATGCCGCCGGGAACCTTAACACGACAAACATCACAATAGGCATAGACAACGGGCCGCCGCAGATCAATAGGATAACAATCGATAACACGCCTCCCGGAATAACGTCGTTCGCCGGCAACACGCTTTTCTTCGGGAACATAACGTCGGCCCAGTTCAACATATCCGGGAACGCGTCCGATGCCAACGGCCTCGGCTCGCTCTTCTCGAATTCGCCTTACCCTAACCAGACGTCATTCAACTCGGCAACCGGCAACTGGAGCATCCTCCTGTCCCTCAATGAAAATTCCACCAGCGGAATCGTGGCGATTACAGTGACCGACATAGTCGGCAACAGCGCAAACCTGTCGCTGACAGTGACAAAGGACAGCAACAGCCCGACTGCGCCTGTCCTTTCATCCCTGCCGCAGTTCGTATCATCCTATCCTGCACTCTCATGGGCGAGCTCAACTGACACGGAATCCGGAACAAGAGGCTACATAGTCATGAGGTCGGCGGACAATGCGACTTTCATTAACGCGTCTAGCGTCCTCTCCAACTCCACGACAAATTTCACTGACACGTCGTCGCCCGAAGGCCTATTGTTCTACATGATAAAGGCAATCGACAACGTGAACAACACCAGAAGCTCAAACACCGTCAGCACGACTGTAGACTTCTCGGCGCCTGCAATAACGTCGGTGAATGCCACAAAGGTCAACGACATCGGCACCGTCGTGAACATCACTGCAAACATAACCGATACGATAGGAGTGAATGAAGTAATCATCAATGCAACGGTCAGAAACCAGACTAATATAATATTTACAACCTACATGACGAAAGTGCTTGGTACTTACAATATCACGTGGAACACGACAAACCTTACAGAAGGATTCTATTACATAGGGATAAACGCCACCGATCTGTTCAACCGGACAACAAGCGTGGACAAGGTTCTTGTCATACTGCTGAGAGCGCCTTCAACAACGCTTGCCACGCCGCAGTCAATATTCACCAATTCGTCCGTTACGACAGTGGCCAACACCACAAGCAGCGTGAACACCGACGTCGGCCTGGCGCTTGACTTAATAACAAATTCATCATCGGCGGGAAGCATCAATGTCCTGTCATACAATACGAATCCGGCGGGAAGCACCTCAGGCGTCACGTCGCTGCTTGCCCTCAGCAAATACTTCGACATAATCCTGAGCGACAGCCTCAATTCCACGCTGTCGAACGCGACCATAAGGATAAGCTACACCGATGCGGAACTGGCGGCAGCCGGGATAGACGAGTTAAGCCTCAAAATATACTTGTGGACAGGCTCAACATGGCAAGCCCAGACAAGCACAGTCGACGCCGCCGGCAACACAGTCTCGGCAACAGTCCCGCATTTCAGCATTTATTCGACATTCGGCTCGGCACCTCCCGCAACGCCTGCGGCTCCTTCCGTTTCCGGAGGAGGGGGCGGTGGAGGCGGAGGCGGCTTCGCAGCATGCCTGGAGAACTGGGTGTGCACCGACTATTTGGCATGCTCAGTATACGGAACGCAAAAAAGAACATGCGTTGACAAGAACAGATGCGGCACCATAAGAGGCAAGCCAGCAGAGAGCCGGTCATGCACATTCACTGAGACGCCAGTTTGCGGCAACGGCATAGTTGAAACCGGCGAGCAATGCGATACCATCGACCAGGCGTGCACGAGCGCCGAAGGCTATGTAGGAAAGAAGGCGTGCTCAACCACGTGCAACCTTGGCATATGCATCCCACTTGAGAATTGCGGCGACGGCATCTGCAACGGCCCTGAAACATCCCTGACTTGCTCGTCGGACTGCAGGCCCGGACAGACAGGCGCAGGCATACCAGTGACAGGGCAAGCGATATCGGTCGTGGCCGACCCGCTGCTTTCCACCGTCATCATCGCAGGTATTGCAGCCATTCTTTTCACCGCATGGAACATAAGAAACAGGAGAAAATCCGCGGCCGACAAGGAAAACAAGAAAAAAAGATAGTTTCAAGAATTTCCGAGGAAATATGATATACATGAAAAACATGGCAACTATGATTGTAATGTTCTCGGCCGTTCTGTCAGGCCTTGCCATGGCACAGGAGCGGCCCGGAGTCGTCTCCACCCTGGATTCACTCGTGATACCGGAAGGCAATATCATGATGGTTCCAGAGGAAAGGTATCACACCAATAACGGGCTTACATTATCGCTCGGGAAGGTCTCAAACAATCTTGACTTCTCAATCCTCGCAAGGAACATAACGTTTGCCGGAAACTCGCTGCCGATAGACATAATAATAGCCCCTAACTCAACATGGACATACGTGAGGCTTGACGGGATGCTGATAGTCCCGAAGACGCCCGCCATCATAGACACCGAGAAAACCTCGTTCTACCAGAGCAGCAGGCAGCTTCATATCTCATTCGACGGCACAGACGAGGTTGACATATACTTCAAGAACTACGGCCCGCCCCAGATAGTCATTTCCGACACCAACATAATATGGTCGTTCAAGGACTCCGTCCTTAACGTGAAATCAACTGGCGTGATGAAGAATATCGACGTCTACTGGCTGGACGAAACCAACAATACCGTTTTCGTGGAGGACAGGAGGAAGGTAGAATCCCTCGAGTACGTGATATCAAGGCTCGCTGAAGAGCTGCCGAAAGCGAACGGTCTCCTCGTGAAGCTGAGGCTCAAGAACGACGACCTAAGGAAAGCCATGTTTTCCGTGGATTCAAGGCTGGCTGCCGTCGCAAGCGAGAAGTCCATGATGAATGACGCGATAGCCCAGGCAAACTCCACCGCGGCAAAGATGGAAGGAATAGTCTCAGGGAACGTCGTAGTGAGTCAGAGCGCTTTCGCTCTGGCAGCCATAATAGCGATAATTTCCGCCATGGTCCTCATTGACGCCCTGACGTCCAGAAGAAAAGGTGAGCTCCGATGAAAAAGACTATAATCATGGCAATTCTGCTGATGGCGGCATATTCCAACGCAGCATTCATCATACAGGACGGCAGCGCCTATAAGATATTGAACGAGATAACTTCCAGCCACGTATCCAGAGGAACCTTGCTCTTCGTAAATTACATAATATTCGAGAACCAGACGATGATAGACGAGCTTGAAGCCGAGGAGAGGGAAATGAATTTCAGCGTTTCCAGGGCAAATTTCGAAAGCGTCAGGCTTGAGGCCGAAAACAACAGGACTTCCGACATCATAGAAAAGAAATCGTCCGCCCTCCTGATAGCTGAATCCGAGAGGAACAGCACGAGGAATATATTAAGCTCTATCGAGGCGAAAAAATCCAGGCTGGAAGGGGTGATAAACTCATCCGTCCTCCTGTCAGGCGGCACCTACAACATAAGCGCCGCCATCTTCATCATACTGATCATTCTCACGATAACCATGAAGTCGAGAAGCATGATGCTGAAATACGGCATAAACCTGAAGAAAAACGTGGCTGAAAAGGAAAGAAAGAGCTAGCTACGCAAAAAATAATTTTCTCATTCATTTCCTGAAAACATGCCTTTTTCCTTCGCTATCCTGAAAAACTCTTCCCATACAACGTCCATAGAGTCTTCTCTCCCACAACCATAATTTCTGGATTTTTCCATCAACATCTCAAGCGTCACATCTTGTTCCTTCCATGCCCGGCCGCCTCCGGAAGTATACGTATATCTTTTTACGGCCTTCAGTTTATCTATCTCTGCGAGAAAGTCAACAATTTTTCCCGGTTTTGTCATCCATTACCGTAACTTATATCAAGTCTTTAAACCCTTTCATCACAACTTATTCGCATGCTGAAGGGACTGTCGGCGAAGCTCAGGGAAAGCCTAGAAAAGTTAGCGAGGAGCGGTGCGGACAAAGAAGCGGTCGAGGAGATGCTGCGGGACATGCAAAGGAGCCTGATATCCGCAGACGTCGATGTCAGGACTGTTTATGATATGACGGAAGCCCTGCGCAAGAGATGCCAGGGCGACATGCTTCCTGGGATGACGAGGAAGGAGCACGTCATAAAGGCCGTCTATGAGGAGCTCACGAGGATAATGGGCGAGAAGAAGCCTGACGTGAGCCTGGGCAGGAAGAAAATACTTCTGGTGGGGCTGTACGCCTCCGGAAAGACGAGCACGGCGGCCAAGCTGGCCAGATTCTACAAGAAAAAGGGGCTGAAGCCGGCCCTGGTGGCATGCGACACCATAAGGCCTGCCGCATACGAGCAGCTGCAGCAACTGGCGGAAAAGATAGAAGTGCCGTTCTACGGGGAGAAGGGGGAGAAAGACTCTGCAAGGATACTCTCCAATGCGCTGAAGAAATTTGACGAAGACGTCATAATAATAGACTCGGCCGGAAGGAATGCTCTGGAGTTGGAGCTCATAGACGAGGTGAAGAGACTCAATGAAACGGCCAGGAAGAGCGTGAAGGAAGATGAGTCGATGGAGAAAATACTCGTCCTACCGGCCGACATAGGCCAGGCCGCCAAAGTCCAGGCAGCATCATTTCACGAAGCTCTCGGCATAACGGACGTGATAGTGACGAAGCTCGACGCGACCGCGAAAGGCGGCGGGGCTCTCACAGCATGCTACCAGACCGGCGCCAAGGTGAAGTTCATAACCGTCGGCGAAGGCGTCGACGACCTTGAAATGTACAACCCGGAGAAATTTGTCTCAAGGCTGATAGGATTTCCAGACCTTGAAACGCTCCTTGAGAAGGCCAGGTCCAGCATCGACGAGGACAAGGCCAAAAAGATAATAAAGGGAGACTTCGACATAGAGGACTTCTACTCGCAGGTAGAAGGCGTCAGGGGGATGGGCTCGCTGTCGCAGATAATGGACACCATGGGCCTGGGGAAGATGGCGAAAAAGGTACCCAACCTTGACGTTCAGGAAGCGAAGATGAAGAAATGGAAATACGCCATACAGAGCATGAGCACGGAAGAAAAGGCGAACCCCGAGAGCATAAACTCGTCGCGCATAAGGCGCATAGCAAAAGGCTCCGGATGCACCGAGGCCGAGGTCAGGGAGCTCCTGAGCAACTACCAGAAGTCGAAGAAGATGATGAAGATGATCTCCCCCGGCAAGCTCAAAAGAGGCGGCATGGCGGGCCTCTTCAGGCAGTTCGGCTTAAGGTGATTCCGTATCTGCGCTAAAATAATCCCTTATTCCAAGATGTTCCGTAAGCCATGAAAAATAACCTTCAGCCGTATGTTGCAGTTCCTGTTCTCCCAGCTGCCCGAATCTTTTTTTCAGTACCCACAACACTTGAGCATCCATAGTCGGCTTCTTCAGGGCCTTCCTGTACAATCTAAGAGCCCATTCCGGCGACTCGTAAGCGCCCAGACAAAATTCCCCATAAGCCATGTATGAATCCGCTATGCCGGGCATCTTTCTTACAAGCATCTTGTAATGTTTTTCGGCCGCCTCAAAAAATTCCGGGCGCCCGGAATCAAGCCACATATTGAAGTATGTATTGCCTATCGTCGGCAAAACAAGATAATTATTGGGGTCAATCTCAAGAGCCAATTTGAGCTTTTCCAGAGCTTCATCATATCTGCGATGAATAATACCCAGATCCTCTCCGCTGTCGTGCATGCAGAAAGATACGAATTCGATGAAATTCATCGAAGTCTCGCAAAGCCACAAACTCTTTTCATATTTTCTTACATCTCCGGGCCTCAGTGCATCCGCAACGTACAGCGTTCCATCGTGTGAAAACGACGGAAAAGGATGAATGCCATATCTTTCCACTTCTCCCATATATAGTGAAACAAGAAAATAATACCGACATTATAGCTTGTTTCACATATAGTGCCCAATGATATAATATCCTTTTTATTTCATTGGAGCACTATACCCACTTGGATTCTTCACCACTATCATACCTGCATTTATACCGACTTCGTGCAGGGCTCTGTGAAGCAAAATGTTAATTTCAATGCAGTGCCCTCTTCTGTCCCTCCACGCTTCTTCTGCTGTCCGGATTCCACCAAAAGCATGGTTGTAATCATAATCGAGTAAACGGCCTACGGTGTCTGCTACGTATTCGGCCTTGTGAAGTCCTTTGCGCCTGGTTTTTACATATCCATACAATTCTTCCCGTGATTCATCGCTCATTGTGAAAGGGTTGTACTGTTCTGCAAGTTTCCTGTGCCTTCTTGTAAGTCTTACCCTGCCGTTCACTGCGCTCCGATCGTACATCATATCTTTACTAAAAAGTGACTCTTTTTAAGCTCTTTTAAATTAAGAATGAAACACTTCACAAATATATAAGATACAGCCGACATAAGTTATTCATGAAGGTCCAGGAACTGCTGAAGAACCAGGCCCTAAAAAAATACTTTCTTGTCATCGTCGTTCTCGCGCTCTTCGTCTTTGTCGGCGGCAGGATGTCCGGATATCTTGTGGCGCAGGACGCATACGGCACGGAGCTCGCCAACCTGACAGAAAACTACCTCCTTCTCAACGAGAGCTACAGCGGATGCGTCTCGGACACGGCAGATCTCAACAGCGCCATTGACACTCTGGAAGCCGGCAATACAAGGCTTTCATCAGAGCTTTCCTCGGCAAACGCCAACCTGGAAAGCTGCATATCAGGCTCGTCTGCGAAAGATTCATCGATATCAAGCCTCACCGCCGAAAGGGACAAGCTTTCAAGTGACTACGGAGCGCTGTCGGCCAACAGCGCCAAGGCCCTGTGCTGCGTGAAGAAGATTTTTGACTCCACGCTTACAGCATACTACATCGAAAACAACGCCATAGTGTGCACTGCCGACGCTTCCAAGACGGCCTTTTCGTGCTGATATGAATATTTAAGCATTGCAGACGATTTATGATAGAATAATTTCTGTTGCATGCCGTAGTTTAGGCCTGCAATAAACCGAGGTGTTTTGAATGGAAATACAGGCTCCTATGAAGCAAATGGGTTATGACAGGGCAAGCGTCGTTTTCTCGCCCGAGGGAAGGATGTACCAGGTGGAGTACGCAAGGAAGGCCGTGGAAAAGGCAACAACAGTGGTAGGCGTCACTTTCTCGAACGGCGCCGTCCTTGCGGCGACCAAGTCGATACAGAAGCTGATAGTCCCGGAAAGCGTGGAAAAGATATCGAAGATAGACGACCACATAGGCGTGGCGTCATGCGGCATACTTGCCGACTCCAGGATACTCGTCGATTATGCGAGGATAAGATGCCAGGTCAACAAGATAACCTTCGGGGAGCCCATAGAGATAAACGCCCTCGTGAAGGACATCTCCGACAGGAAGCAGCGCTTCACCCAGATGGGCGGCATAAGGCCCTTCGGCGTCTCGCTCCTGATAGCCGGGATAGACGGCGGGCCGCACCTCTACGAGACAGACCCTTCAGGGACGCTGAGGGAATGGAAGGCCCAGGCCATAGGCCGGGGCATGAAAGACGCCAGAAAGGTCCTGGTCGAGGAATACAAGGACGGCTTGTCGAAAGACAAGGCTATCGACCTCGCCCTTAAGGCGCTAAAGACCGGGGAGAAGAAGCTCTCGACAAGGGCCGTCGAGATAGGCGTGGCTGAAGGCGGGAAGTTCAACCTCCTGGAAAGGAATTCGGTGAAAGAGCTCGTCAAGAAATTCGTGTGACGGCAGTTTTTTATTTGTATCCGCAAAACCAGCCTTCGCTGTCGGGCAGATATTTTTTCATTGAATAAATCTATAGTCAGCCTTCTTAAATTCTTCCAATGTTTCTATTATCCATGTACAACTTTTGCGCTCTATGCGGCGGCGATCTCATGCAAGAAGGAGAGAAATACAAGTGCGCCAGCTGCGGCTATTTCCAGTACCCATTCGACGCATCAATACCGATAAGCGCCGTTGACGCCAAAAAGGAAGCCGACAAAGGGGCGCTGCTTCTTGACGTGAGGGAGCAGTACGAATACGACATAACCCACATCCCGGACTCGAAGCTCATACCGCTGAAGCAGCTGAAGGCTAGGATGAAAGAGCTGCCCAAGGACAAGGAGATAATCGCCTATTGCCACCACGGCTTCAGGAGCTTCTTCGCCGCCCAGTTCCTGAAGCAGAACGGGTTCGATGCGAGGAGCGTCACGGGCGGCATAGAGGCATGGTCGCTTGAGGTCGATAGCTCTGCAAAAAGGTATTGAGGCGACAGCCAACGAGAAACCTAAATACATGAAAACTTAATAAACAAAACAAATCCTTTGACACATATTAATTTTTTTGCTACAACTTATTCTGATATGATGCGCATACCGGAGGAATTCATACGGGAGAACTTCACCCCTGCCGACTTCCTCAAGAGCTGCCACGATGCTTTCGCTGGATACGGCAACGGCAGTTATACCATGCCGCCAAGAGAGGAGAACCTGCAGAGAAATTACGCGAACGGCCTTGACAGGTTCACGCTCAGGATGCCTGCGAAGATGCCTGGTTATGAAGGATACAAGTTCATAGAGGAATTTTCCAGCGTCGTCGTCGGCAACCTTGGAAAAGACAGGACTGCCGTCATAAGGCTTAAGCCTGAAGGCGGCGAGGAGGCCGAGATGGACGCAAGTTACATAACCCACATGCGCACCGGCGCTGCAGGGGCGCTGGGAATGAAATATTTCGTGCCTCATGCAGAAATTGTCTCGATACTTGGAACCGGGAATGTGGCAAAAGCTGCTGCTTTGTGCACGGCAGAGCTCGGTGTGAAGAAGATAAACGCCTACAGCCGGAAGGAAGAAAACAGAAAGGAATTCAGGAGGGAGATAGGAAGCGCCGTGTCCGCCGAAGTGGTACTCCACGACTCACTCAGGTCATGCGTGGCCGATTGCGATGCCGTAATTGCCGCTGTGCCGACCCATGAGCCTATAATATACCTCAGCGACATGCAGAAATGCCGCTACATCTCGTGCATGGGCGGCGATTCGCGGACCGCGCAGCTTGGAAAGGACATAATGACAGGTGCGTTAATGGTGCAGGATAACGAGGCACAGTGCATGAAGAGCGGCGACTTCAGGAGAGCTGCAGAAAAAGGCTATCTGAAAGACATAAAATTCATGATGTGCGATGGTCACGTCCTGAACATAGGCGACGCGGCCAACGGAAGAGTACAGAAGCCCGAAGGCCTTGTTGTATGCTATTTTACCGGACTTGCCCTGCAGGACATAGCTGCCGCCAAAATGGTCTACGAGAAACGGAATAAAAGGAAAACGTAAATTAAAAAGAAAAAACAGCGCCTAACTCACATACAGCCATGTACACTACATGAGCCGCAGGCTTTCCACTTTGCCAACTTAGCTATCCCGAACAGAAGGAATCCTGCAAAGTACCATCCCAGTATCGTCACGTTGACGGTCGTGGGGTCGGCGCTTTTGAACTGTGCCAGGAAGCCTGCTGCAAGAGCCCATAATCCGACTGCCTTCAGAATCCACTCGAGGACTCCGTAGCCGGGATTGCATCCGCATTTCTTTCCGGGTTTTTCCATTTTCACCGTCTTAGCCATCTCGATCACTCCCTGATAATAATTTTTGCCGCGCGATATATAAGCTTATCAATTCTCTTTTTGCCTGTAAAATGTCGTTGAAGATACCTTAGAGCACGTAGGAAAATACTGCGTAAGAAGACATATGCAATTCGTTCCTTCACGCGGGAAGGCCATGTTGTAACCGCTTAAATACTTTTGGAAAATTAATTATCTTAATACATTGCAATGGCATGCGGGTTACATTCTGTTACATGCATGCCGTGCACAATACAGGTGATCAAGTGGTTACAGTGGATGAGGCTATCATAGCCCGATTGGAGATAAAAGGAAAAAAATTCGAGATTTTGGTCGATGCGGAAATTGCATATGCGTTGAAGGAAGGAAAGCAGGTCTCTCTTTCTAGGATGCTTGCAGTAAACCAGGTCTTCACCGACGCGAAGAAAGGCACCAGGGCTTCGGATTCTGACATACAAAAAGAATTCGGAACGGCTGACGTAGAAAGGGTAGCCGAACGCATAATACATAAAGGCGATATCCAGCTGACGACCGAATTCAAGAGGAAGAAAACCGAAGAAAAAAGAAGGCAAGTAGCTTCGATGATAAGCAAGAACGCTGCGAACCCCCAGAGCAAGGCGCCGCATCCCCTGGAAAGAATACTGGCCGCAATGGAACAGGCAAGGTTTGCCGTTGAGCCGTTCAAGCCGGCGGAGCAGCAGATAGACGACGCCCTGAAGGCCATCAAATCCGTGCTCCCGATATCGATGGAGCAGGCGACGCTCCTCGTCGAGATACCGGCGAAATACGCGTCAAAATGCTACGGCATGCTGAAGGAATACACGATAATACAGGACAAATGGCTGCCGGACGGCTCGCTGTCGGCAAAGATAACCCTTCCTGCCGGTCTCAAGGACAATTTTTTCAGGGCCATAAACAACGCCACACAAGGCGAGGTAAAAGTCCAGGAATTGTCCAAGGATGCTAAATAAAATCTTTGACATGTCAACGCCATTGTAAATGCCGTTGCACATAAAACTAATGGAGGAATTGAAATGGAAGAAAGAAAACTTGTAATATGCGGCGACCCCCTAGGGGAGGGCCGCGCAGGACACGGTGCCTACGAGGAAAACGGAAAGGTGTTTTCAAGATTCGTAGGCCTTGCCGAACAGAAGAATGGCATGTATTTTGTCATTCCGCTGAGCGGCATATACAACCCGAAAAAAGGCGACGGAGTCATAGGAAAGGTGGAGGATGTGATATTCTCCAAGTGGCTTGTCGACATAAACTCGCCTTACCAGGCGGCGCTCGCGCTGAACGAGGCTGTCGACGAATTCATCGACCTGACGAAGAACGACCTTACCAAGTATTTCAGCTACGGAGACCTCATATTTGCGGAGATATTGAGCGTCACCAAAACCAAGAACGTACAGCTTTCCATGAAGGAAAGGAAATGCAGGAAGCTGAAGGGTGGGCGAATCATAAGGGTGACGCCCTCGAAAGTGCCCAGGATAATCGGCAGGTCCGGCTCCATGGTCGAGATGATAAAGCAGATGACCGGAACCCAGATAGTAGTGGGCCAGAACGGGGTCGTGTGGGTGAGAGGGGACAACGAGGACATAGCGACGGAAGCCGTGCTTCTCATAGAGGAGAAGTCGCACAAATCCGGCCTGACGGAAGACGTGAAGTCGCTCCTGGAGAGGAGGATGAAGGAGAGCGGCGTATCCTTTTCCCAGTCTGCTTCTCAGGAAAGCGAAGTGCAATGGGGTGAAACTAATGAGTGATAGGATCGACGGCAGGAAATTTGACGAGCTGAGGCCTATGGAGGCCAAGGTCGGCGTCCTGAAAAACGCAGACGGCTCGGCGTTCTTCAGGCTCGGGAACACCAAGGTCATAGCGGGTGTCTTTGGTCCGCGGCAAGTGCACCCGAAGCATGAAGAAAATACCGAGAAAGCCATACTCAGGACCAGGTATAACATGGCGGCTTTCGCAACGGATGAGAGGGGAAGGCCGGGTCCCAGCAGGAGAAGCCAGGAAATATCGATGGTGACAAGGAATGCGCTGCTGCCAACACTGTTCACGGAAGAGTTCCCAAGGACCGCAATAGACGTCTACATAGAGGTCCTCGAGGCTGACGCGTCGACTAGGTGCGTCGGCATAAACGCCGCGGCGCTCGCGCTGGCCGATGCCGGCGTGCCGATGAGGGACATAGTCAGCAGCTGCTCGGCCGGGAAGGTCGGAGACAGGATAATCCTCGACATAGCGGGCAAGGAGGACACCGAAGGCGACCTCGACCTGCCCGTAGCGTTCTACCCGAAAAAGAACGAGATAACGCTCCTCCAGATGGACGGGCTCGCGGTGAAGGACGAGGTGAAGGAAATAGTCCGGCTGGCACTCAAGGGATGCGAGAAGATAAACATGGTCCAGAAGAAGGCGCTTAGGGACAAGTACAAGCTCGACGAAGGGAACAAAGAGGTGTTGCAATGATAACGATAGACAACGAACTGATGAGGAAAATGGCCGAGAAGAACAAGAGGCTGGACGGCAGGGACGCCGAGTCCTACAGGCAGGTAACCATAGAGAACGGCGTCATATCGAGCGCCGAAGGCTCAAGCCGCGTGAGGATAGGGAACACGCACGTCATAGCCGGCGTGAAGATAGACGTCGGGACCCCCTTCTCCGACACTCCGGAAGAGGGCGTCCTGATGGTGGCCGCAGAGCTTCTGCCCCTCGCATCACCCGAGTTCGAGCCCGGGCCGCCCGGAGAGCAGGCCATAGAGCTCTCGAGGGTTGTTGACCGCGCCATAAGGGAATCGAAGGCGATAGACTTCTCCAAGCTGTGCATAACGCCGAAGGAGAAGGTGTGGATGGTCTACGTCGACATAGACGTCCTAGACGACGACGGCAACCTCATAGACGCCGCGTGCCTCGCGGCCGTCTCGGCGCTCCTCAACGCAAGGATGCCGGAGCTTGACGAGGAGAAGAAGGTCAAGCGAGGGGCAAAGACTAACGAAAGGCTTCCCATCACCGGCAAGCCTGTATCCAACACTTTCGTGAAGATAGGCGGCCGCATAGTGGCCGACCCGAAGATAGAGGAAGTGAAAGCGATGGACGCCAGGCTCACTGTAGGCTCTCTTGAAAAGGACGGATTCCGCCTTTGCTCCATGCAAAAGGGCGGCCCCGAGGGCTTCACCTTCGAGGAACTGGAGCGGATGATGGACATGGCCGAGAAGAAGAGCAAAGAGCTCCGCTCTATGCTGTGATGACAATGAGACATCAACTGGCGGAAGACATGAACATCAAAAGCCACACACCTAGTCCGACAAGAACACAGATAGAATATCTCGGCAGGATAGGAAGATTTCAGCTTCTGGAGGATTGTCTATACGGACATGAGAGGCCGCGCGACAGAGAATTTTGAAGACCTTGACTATCCAAGATAGCTTATCCTTCACATTTTTTTTATTTTCTTTCCGCTACTTTCACAACTTTTCTTTTATAAATCTTCGCTTCACTATTCTGGAATGTTAACACACGAACAGCTCGTGAGAGCGACGGAATACGCTGCCGGACTGGTTTCGGAAAGACCCGGAATATACCGGTTTCACGAGCTCAGCGAACGAGTAAGATTTTACATGGAAAGGGAAGTCGACAATTTCGGGATATTGTCAGCCTACAATGTCATCAGAGATTTGACCTTCGAAGGAAAAATAAGAACAGTAGGAAGCCGGTATCATCCTGCCTGAGCTACTTCTCACCATGGCTGTGCTTCGGTATCATCCACACGATGAATATAACTATCAACGCGAGTATTCCGGCCGTTGTCCAGTCCTTCGGGAACCATTCCTGCGACAAAGCCACGCCAAAGAACACCAATACAGCAACCACGGTGAGAACCATTGAAGCATATTTTCCGATGTCCACCTTCATCAAATCTCCTCCTTCCTTATTTGTCGCTCTTTGCTTAAATATCTTCAAACCAGCGCTGTCTCATCAACACAACGCTTTCCACGAGCCTTCCAACCATCCCACACGGTTCACATTGTGGATAATATCTTATTAATACGAAATTCTGCCGTATCTATAGCTGATGAAGACCAGATGCCAGAGATGCGACAACACAACGGAGAACAACATGTCCCCCTCCAAGTGCAACGTCTGCGGCGGGTGGATGTTCTTCATACCTTAGCTTAAAATAATTTCGCGACAATTTCTACGCATGCAACAGCTCAAACGCGCGCCCGCGAGAAGATGCAGGATAGCTGAAATAAACCCCGAAAAAGACATACGGGTCAGGGTCCTGGGAAAGGTCATAGACAAGGCCGAAGACGTGATAATCATCGATGACGGGACGGGAAAAATGGAGGTTGTGGCCGAGAATCCCGATGTCGAGATAGGCCACAACGCGTTCATTTTTGCCAGAATCCTGCCCCTGGAGAACGGGTACGAGGCCCGTGCCGAGATGATAAGGCCGGCTGCAGAGCTTGATGTTGAGACATACAGGAAAGTCTTCGGATGAGAGGATGATTGAATGTTTGAAGCTACCATAGATGAAATTGATATATTGCGGGACAGCATAGCGACGATCGCCGACATAATAGACGAGACCGAGATAAGGATAAAGGAGAAGGGCATAGAGATGGTGGCGGCCGACAGGGCCGTCGTTACAGTCGTGGACTTCATGCTTTCAAGAAGCGTTTTCAAGGAATACAAATTCGAGAATGACGAGAAGATAGGCATAAACCTCGTAAGCCTCCTCCAGATACTGAAGAGGGCCAAAAGCGACGACAAGATGTCGATAAAGCTCGAAGCAAACAAGCTCCACGTGACGCTGCAGAACGGCTCCAGGCGCGTTTTCTCTCTTCCGCTCATAGACGTCTCGAAGGAGGAGCCGCCTCCCCTCGACACGCTGCAGTTCCCGGCCCAGATGAGGATGAGCTCGGAGATACTGAACAGCGGCATCGAAGATGCCGAGCTCGTTGCTGACTCTATAATATTCACGGCAAACAAGAGCAATTTCCTCATGAAGGCTGAGAGCGACAACTCTTCTTCCCTCATGGAACTGCCGACGGGCCAGGGGATGAAGATACTGGAGATGGGGGAGCCTGTCAGGGCAAGATATTCGCTCGATTACCTGAAGAAGATAATAAAGGCCAGGAAGCTGGCCGATGAAGTAAACATATCCATGGGAACAGACTACCCCATGAGGATACAGTTCGAGGTCCCGGGGAAGCTCAACCTGGGCTTCATCGTCGCCCCCAGGGTCGACGAGTAAGTTTTAATATGCTCTTTTCTTATCTTTTTCATGAGCGACAAGATACCGTTAGTGATATCGTTAAAACTTATAATCTGACACCAAAACTTGCGGATAAAGTAACAAGGATAGCAACAGCCAATATAGAAAAATACGGAATAACGGATTTTGACGACCAATACAGGTATTTAACGGAGCTTGTTGAAAGATTTACACAGCCATACCGGGAAAGACGTTTTAGAAGAATGGATTCTCCGGTTGGTGATTATAAGAGGCCTTTACATGAGATCATCGGCGCTGAAGACCCGCATTTAACCGGGCTTTTTGATGAGCAAGAACCTGAAAGACAAAGTCTTTCAGGACAGGAAGTTATTGAATGCCTGTCAGGCCGACTGGACACGTATGACATCAGGGTGCTAATGAAACTTGTAGAAAGCGGCCAGATAGAGCAATTAACACCAAATGAAACACGCTTAATTCTCGCATATGAGGATGTTGACGGAGACCCGGATGAGGCAGCAAGACATTCGGAATATAACGCCTCCACATTCATAAGACACCGGACGGGAGCGGGCTTGAAAATCCGTCCGCGAGGCAGCTCACAAGCGGAATGAAATAAGGGTTATGATTACCTCACAAACTCTACATCAGGCATGCCTTCAAAATGCGGGTCGCCTGTAAGGAATTTCACCGAGTTTTCAAGGGCAATTATATAGCCCAAAGAATCAATGTAGCTGAATTTGTTTCCTATGTTCTTGAACCGGAATTTAGCGGCATTTTTTATGGTTTCTTCGGTGTGAGCAACAGTGAATGAAATAAAAATGTCAAAATAATTTTCTGCCGTCTTTTCGTCATAATCCTTCAGGAGGGCGTAATAAAGCTCAAGCAGATTAAGCAATGACGTTATTTTGCCGCAGTCTTCGTACTTTTCATAATTTTCATTTCCCTTCATGATTTCGATAATTGCGTAAGTATCAAAGAAAAAAACTTCATTCATGCCACAATTCCTCGTCGACTTCCTTCAGTATCTTGTCGGTTGGCTTTTTCCAGCCTCTCATGGAGCCAAAAACCTTATTCATATCAACTTTTGCAGGCTTTCTTATTATAATTTTCAGCTTTGAGCCTTCCTTTATCTTTTCCTTTTCTGCCACGTCTTTGGGTATTATAACCCCTATAGAACTTCCCCATTTCTTGGCTATGACCTCAACGGTTTCCATAAACTTACCAGTTATATTTTATATAACTAACTTTAAATAGACACCGGACTTATTATGCATAGATAAAATCTTGCATGTATTTTCCCATCATAATGACCTAATGCCTTATCGAGAGTTCCGGCCGGAAAGATTTTTGCCTGAACCGAGCATTGATGCGCATCAATCCATCTTCCACACGTTGAGAATCCAGTAGACGTACAGAAGGCCGTAGACCGCGAATCCCATGTAGAAGTACGGCAAGTAGGACGCGACACGGGTCGATATCGTTACCCACGAAAGCAGCACGCCGAGGCCTATCATAAGCGTGTAAAATGCCGGGACGGCGGCCTTCTCGAATTTCATGAGATGGTCATGCGCGTTCTTTACCGCCGTCGCCGACAGGTCCTCATTCATGAGCTTCTCCAGGTGGAAGCTCCTTTCTGCAACGACGCGAAGATACATTGAATGCCTCTTGTCCATGAGCCACATCACCGACACGAACATCACGGAGAAAATGAGCATTATCGGCGAGTAAAGGACAAGATAGATTGAAAAAAACACAAAAGCCGAGAATATCGCGGCAACGCCAAGGCGCATGCCGATGAGCATCCTGTTGAACGAATGGGCCTCATGCCTGCACTGCTTCCACTCCTCCAGGTATTTCATGATAAACATCTGCCGCCGCGACAATTAAAGTTAATGCCCCGAGCTTTGCCATGTCTACATACAGAAAAATGTATAATTATCAGACGAAAGAATTGATACCAATACCGCGCCGGGCGGCGCGGATTTTGGTGGTATCATCACTTCATCATCTCACATGAGACGAATCATCAATGATTCCCGTTTGGCAGGTGTAATATATAAGCATTACGATGTTCGGGAAGCTACTTTCTATTGTAAATTATCATATCGCCTATCGAAATATTGTTCGCATCCGAAAAACCGCCGTTCACTTCCAATACGTACTTCGCCCTTCCGTAATAGCTTTCGCACAGAATTGCCCTGCAAGGCTGGGCATTCTTCGTTATGTTCACCACGATGCCGCCGGAATCAATGAAGAGCATGTCAAGAGGGATAAGAGTGTTCCTCATCCAAAAACTCCTGTCAGCTTCGTCGGGAAAAATGAAGAGCATCCCCTTGTCAGGGCCGAGATATTCCCTGAACATCAGGCCTCTTTCCCATTCCTGGGCGCTGTCGGCTATTTCGACATAGACGCGCTCTCCGGCGGCGTCGACGTAAGGCTGCGAGGAGACGCAGCCTGAAGCCAGAACAAGAAGAATGACGAGAATTTTCATAAAGAATAATTGGCGGCCATATATAAGAAAAGAAGTCATATTTTTCTCACATATTCGATTTCAATTGAGATGCCACGGTATCTCATGGCGGCCGTTTTAAGGGCACCGAGCACTAAATTGTCGAGCTTGTAGTCGGTTTGTATAGTACCGTCAAAACAAGTTTCAGCTTCATAGCCAAGCGCGCCAAGCAAGTGTATGGAAGCATCCTGAACGTCGAAAAACGCCGCAGGCGAGCATATCCTGCCGGCCTTAATAGAATAAACGTGCATCAAATCAGTCCCCTGGAGCCAAATCTCTACATATCGACCCATTTCTCCGGGGAGATGGGATTGGCTTTCGGCGGCCTTCTTTCTTCTTTCGGTTCTGGCTCCTTGAAAGCGATGGGCGCCGTTTCCAGCTTCTTCCTTATCTCTTCCATCTTCGCGTCGGGAAGTTGGGCTCTCTTGTACGTTATGACAACCATGTCATCCGGAAAGCGGGGTATTATGTGGAAATGGACGTGGGAAACGAGCTGCCCGGCATGCTTTCCGTTGTTCTGGACGACATTGACGCCGTCTGCCTTGAGCTCATGGACGACCTTCTTCACCAGCTCCTTCACCACAACAACGGCCTTTTCCAGGGATTCGTTGTCCGCTTCCACGATGGTCTCGAAGTGCTTTTTCGGCACCACGAGTATGTGGCCAGGATTGGCGGGATTTATGTCCAGAAATGCGATGGTATCGCTGTCGTTATAGACGACCCTGGCAGGCATTTCCTTCTTCGCTATCTTGCAGAAAAGGCAGTCCATTAATGTCCCTTGTGGGCAAATTATAAAAGCGTTTCAGAGGCTCAGAGGCAGTATGAATACCCCGATGAAGGCCGACGAGAGCGCCATCATAACAGCAGCCGCATATCTCAGGGCCTTCCCATGACTGTACAGCATCAAAGAACGGCTTCGCATGGAATAGGCGGCAAGCAGGGCGGCCGGGAGCAGTATTATCACCGTTATAGCCGCAGGCCACGCGCCCTCCAGTATCCCGTACTGCATGGCCTTCAGTATGAAATTGAGCCCGTAGGCCATCATGAAGAGGTAAATGACGGTCAGATACAGAAAATAATGCGGGTAATCCTTCGGGTCCATAATAGGATATCGGCCGGCTGGAATAAAAAGATGATTCAATCTTACAGATGGGTTGACTATAGTATTCATACTCCTCTGAAATGAAAATATGAAAACAACTAATCAGAATCTGCTGCATAATACTATACCGCTTTCTTGAGCCATTTCCTCGAATGCCTTGGCAACTTCAGGTAGGGTTTCTTCAGTTGTTCCATCATTCTCTATTTTTCTTTTGGGCACATCAAGCCTGTCATAAAGCTCGTCTAGCAACGGCTTCAATTTGAACATATATGACCTGTACATACCCATTATTTTTTGTCTTTCCTTAGGAGGAAACTCCTGGACGCGCTCTTCATATCTTGGCATTCTTCTATACCATGATGTTTCCGGCGATATATCAAGGAAAATAACCCCTGCATTTAATTTTGCAAGCCTTTCGCAATAATCCTGATAATAGCTTTCAAAA
>CAYJVT010000005.1:0-21527 GCA_964373695.1 uncultured archaeon
AGCAGCATTGATTGACTGCAATCCCGGGATTATAAAAACATTTGAGGCGGATTACGTTGTATATACCGGTCAGAACGACTTATGCAGCGCCGGCATCAATCCAGAATGCAAAAAAAGATGTGATTATATAGACAAATGTATCGGGAAAAGAGTATGTTTTGTTCCCGTCAGAGATACCTATTGCGGCAATGCCTGCCGAAGCGATGCGGATATAGACCAGAAGTATTTGATATTAAAAGGTATTACATGCGGACCCGCTACCTCTGCACAAGATTCGCCACCCGAGACGTCGAATCCCGAAGGCACCAGGTGCAGCACGGACGACGGCAGGCAGGGCGTGTGCAAAACGACATCGTCATGTGCTGCTGAAGGAATGCAGAGCGTCCAGGGCTTTTGCCCAGGCCCTTCTGATATACAATGCTGCGTAGCGCCGCAACAAGCCGCGGCAGACATGACTGCGCCTGTCATCTCCGTTTTCACTTCAACCATAACAACCGACCCCGCAAATCTTGAAGCGGGCACGAACGAGCCGGCGACATGCAGATATAGCAATACAGACATCAATTATGATTCCCGGACCGAAACACCTCTAGGTACGACACATTCGTGGCCCCTTACAGGACTGACAAACAGCCAGAAGACATATTATGTAAGATGCACTGACGAGAGCGGTAACATAGGAAAGACAAGCGCTACAATAAATGTTCAGATAGAAGACATAATTAATACAGAAGATTTCACTCAGATTGCTGCAGATGGGCCTATGGATTTAATAACATCATATTATCCCGGCATAATAACGGTTTCTTCTACTAAAATTTTAGTAAATACAAACGAAAATGTTAAATGTCGGTATGGAAGGTCCGGACAGCTCTACAATGATATGGCCAGCTGGACTGAAAGCTCTCGGGGAAATCTTCATTCATGGAATGTAGACGTTGAAGACAGGTCTGAAGTCACTATAGCATGTAGAATTAATAGTGGCTACAGCTGGTTTGACTCTGTTACAATTCCGGTTCAGATCTCCGCTTCCACCTCCGCTGGCACGGTAGCTTCTGGAACCGCCTACAAATTGTGCCGCAATGACGTAACGAAAACCTTCACATGCAGTGATACATGCTTATCCGGGGAAGTTGTCGACCCATCATTTACACGGGGCAACTATGGTGATTGTACGCAAATGTGCTCAAATCTGATAATTGAGACCGCCTATTTATGCAACACGCCTTCTGACATCCAATCACCGCCCGAATCCGGACGATATGTAATGTGCGCAGGCGACGATCTTGAGGTTGGATGTTCGGAGAGCGCATGTCCCAGCGGGAGTGACGAAATAGATAGAGGTTTCAGTTCAGAATCGGAGTGCAACTCCATGTGCAACTCAATCCCGTTGCCAAATGGATTTTATTGTGCGCAGTCGCCACCTGCAGTAATGTGCGCACTCGGTAATTATTATGTATGCAGAACGCCTTCTACCGGAGATAACTGCCAGCCAGGCGAGAATGTAGGGAAACATTTTGGCACTCTGTCGGAATGCAACGCAGAGCGCGAAAGGCTAAAGGCAGGCCAGTCCATCACGCGCACCTGCGAGCAGGCATGCAAGCAGAATGCGGCGAAGAAAGGGGTGTGCGTCGGCAGCGATGTGAGGGTTACGTACAACGGCTACAGCACTTCAAGCGGTTATTTTGATCTCGGCTACGGCAATGGAAGATGGAGTCCGTTAGGGAACAGCGGCGAATACCAGTGCAACGCCAACCAGCAATGCACCTGTTTCTCCGCAAACCGCTACACTTCGATATCGGTGAGCTTTTTCACCCAGCCGGAAAGGGTAATAGATGTCGGCAGCGAGGAAGCCACCAGAGAGACGATAGCGTCGATGGAGGCCAGAGGTGACCTGTTGCTGCGGATTCCGAGCAAGAATCCCACAGGCAATGCCAATCCAACGTATGTTGACAGCATACAGTTCTGCGACGTTGAAATAATATCAGGGCAGACGACGCATGCGAGAAGCCGGGGCTGCGGCACTGAAATTGTTGCACTTGAGCCGCTTTACATAGGCGCTGACGAGGCTAAAAGCATCAGGATAAAGGGGAAAATAGACGCATACTCAGCACACTGCGAAGGCATAGAACTCGCGTGCCTGCAACCCTACAAAGCGGGATGCAGAAGAGTTGAAGAAGGATTAAAGGTGGGTTATAAACCCAATTCGTGTTTTGAGGGCGAGGTGAAACTGGCAAGCAAGAAGGAAATGAAAATAGACATGGCCAAGGCCGCCACCATATTATGTGGTGGAAATGTGGTAAGGAAAATAATTTCAGGAGACTACAACAAAGAAGAAGGAGAGCAGCCGCCGCCCGGCGAACAGGAGGCGAATCTTGCAAAAGATGTTTCCAAATGCGCCGCAATATATTTGGGTGCTAAGACATGCCCTGACAACGTGAGAGGAACTGTAAAATTCAACATACGAGGCGATATTACAGGGGCAACCCTCAATACGCCTGCCGGCGGCATCAGTATAGGCGAGCAAGGAGTGACCGGAGCCCCGGGCTACGGGCCTGTAAGCGTAGAGCCAACAAGATCGTTTGGTTCTGAATACTCGGATATGTTCTTGTATTATGCGGGCGGCTGTGGCCTCAAACCAGGCGGCGACTTCGACTGCTATAGCGTCTGCGGAAGGAACATAGGGAATGTCAGGGAACCCACTCCATACCAACCCTCATGCAGCCAGTACAGGGCGTTCCCGCTTGCGGAGCCAGCGCCGCGCGACATTGTTTACAATTGCGATCCGCTGAAAATATCATCCACCGACAACCCCATAAGGACGGCGTCAATAATCGTGCAGAAGCCCGACGGCACGACGAAAGAAATTTCCATTCCCGTAACAAACGGCGTCTTTGACAGCACGATAATGCTGCCTGACGACCTTGATGCTGAAAGCATAGAGTCCGGGCTGTACTACATCTCGATAGGGAGTGTTTCGAAGGAAGTATAGAAATGAGAAAAGCGCTTTTGGTCGCATTTGTCCTGATGATTTACGCAGATGTTGCTTTCTCACAGTCACTCTTCACGCCTTTTCCAAACCCTGTCGACAACAGCGAGGGATGCCGCATTGCGATAATAACTGGAAGGGGGGAGATCAATATATTTACTTCTGGAGGACAAAGAATAGGGACGATGACTGAAGGACCAAAGTATTCATCAAGGTTCAATTATTATTACTATTATTATGAAACGTCTAATCTTCAAGGTAGAGGCTCATATTATATGCAATTTAGAGGAACTGATGGGAAGATAAAAAAAGGAGTCTTCACAGTTGAACAAGGCTTAAAATTTCAGGACGGCAGGCCTAGATGCGCTGCATCGGAACTGCTTGAGCGGGAGCCTGAAGAAGAAGCTTTGCCGCCAGAATACAATCTTGAAGGCATCATCTCCGACAGCGCCCTGAGCACCGTCATAAGGACGACCATCGACATACTGTTCGCGAGGCCACTAGAGGCCAGCATACAGCCCGTGGAGCAGAGCACGGTGCCGCAGAGCCTGAAGAGTGTCAACTCGCTTCTTTATACGGTTACACTGAGAAACCCGAACAGCTTCCCCCTCGATGCAAAGATTGACAACTTGGAGGACATAACGAGGCCTGCTACACTTTCCATAACGAGAGCCGGGGCGCCACTGGCTGCCGGAAGACTGGCCCAGATAGCAGGAGGCGGCGAACTGGCAGTACAACTCACGGTGAGCTCGCCAGACGAATGCCCGAACGTCGGCGATACATGCAGGAAGGATTTCTCGATAAAAGTTTCGTCTTATCAGGGCACGAGGAAAATAGGCGATGCCACAGTTTCAGCTGCCTACATCCTGGTATCGTCGCCTTCGCCCAAAATCATGCCGGTAGAGAACGAGGCGACGGAGAAGGAGGGCGCCATCAATGCCATAACCAGGCAGGGAGCACCTGTGGAATACAGCTTCTACGTGTTTGACGACGAGAGCGTGAACAGCGGGTTCGTGCCTTACGATGTTTTATTGACGCAGAGAAAACTCACCGGCACCGGGACGTGGGCTGTCAGCGTGCAGAGCCGGGTCACAATAGAAAAAATAGTCCAGAAGACAGTCGGCGGGATAACTGAAATGAAGGACGGGATGAAAAGAGTAACAGTGAGCGTGAGCCCGCCGTCGCAATCACCATCAAACAGCCTGAAACCCGGCGACGAAGCGACATTCGAGATAACGGCGAGGCGCTCTGGAACTACGGATGCCGGAAGCAAGGTTGTCATAAAATACACCATATCGACGCACGGCGACGGCGTATGCGACCCGGACGAAAGCACCGAGACTTATCCGCAGGACTGCAAGGCGGATGACTTATTTGGATGCGCCTTCAACGGCAGATGCGAGAGACGTGAGGACAACGGCGTGAGCTTCAGCGCCGCGCTCAAAACAGACAATCCCAGAAATTATGATTTCCTTATATGCAAGAGCGGCGTGGCCGAAGACGTATGCCTCCGGGCTGTCAGCAACGTGCAGCAAGAATGCAGCTTCACCAAGAACATGAAAGGGCCGTGGGAACCAAAAAGCTGCATAGCCGGGACAAGGGTGCTGCCTCAGGGCGCTTCTGCTCACGAAGTCTTTTCTGCATGTGCCGACAAAATCGGCGAATACTACTTGCTTGCGGCGACGCGAGGCATAAGCCCGCAGAAGATAAAGAGCGCGAACACTTATCGCTACGAATGCCCGTTCATCGACATACCGTCCATAGACGGGGTGATAACTAATTTGCGCCAGACAAGGACAAATATGAACGGCCAGAAAGCCACCCTTATCGAGGAAAACAATGAAATACAGACGAAGGAACTGGCCGGCACGGCAACTTCCAAGGAGATATCAACAAAGGCCCAGAACGCCATATGCATAGACACATATGCCTCCATATTCCTAGAGATAGACTCGAGGATAGCTTCCCTCACTAACATCCTTAACACGCCTTCACTTTCAGCGGCTTCGCAGATTTACGGCGACAAATCTCTTTACGAATGGGATGCCGACTTCCAGGGTGATATAGCGCTGCGCCAGGCGAACGGATGCTTCTCAGAGCTGCGGTCAATACTCAACATAGAAAGCGCGACTTTCACGCCAGCATCGGTCAGGGGCGGCGAATCTGTCGCGCTCCGCGTTGTTGTGACAAAAACCGGCACCCAAGATTATTACGGCTCTGTTTCCTGCAACATAACCAAGCCGGGCGAGAGCAAGCAGACAATACAACTGACACCACAATGCGTCCGGATATCTGAGGAAATAAAAAATTTCGGCGCTGAAATTACTACTGCTAATTCCGGCGCTTTGACAGGAACGTGCACTGTTTACGGCTCGCTGAAGAACGACTGCTCTTCTGCCACAATACACGACAAGAAAGACGTTTCAGGCAGCGTTTATTCGATACAATATTCGGTGTCTTCCGTTTCCGGAAGCAACGCCATATGCACGGACGCCTCAGGCGCAGCTGCACCGGCGACAATGCCATGCACCGTCACGCTCAACGGCAACGAACAGGCTAGGACGGGATTTGCCGCGCATCCAGAATATGGCGCCACAAATTTCACTTGCGCCCGATGCTCTATAACGCGAAGCAGCGGCAAAACGGAAGAATGCACATTCACGTCAAGAAACGGACTCTCGTCGGTTTTCAACTGCCAGGCCGCCGGCGTCGGCACTTACAATCTCAAGGGATATGTTGTCGACAATGAGGACTGCAAGCCTGCCACTCCACAGGATTCGCAGACGTCGGGAATATTATCAACTGACTATCTATGCTACGGCCCCGGAGACGGAAGTCTAACAGCAGGCGAGGAATGCGACCCGGCGAGGACGGCGCAGCAGACCGTGACGGACTGCAACAATCTCGGAAGAAGCTCCCCGCACTGGACTTGCAACCAGCAGTCGAGATGCGTTGACAGCACGGCGCCGGCAATATCCAATATAGGCATATCCGGCACATCAATTCTCCAGGCATCCACAAACGAAGTCGCAAGATGCAAGTATGACGAGCAGGACAAGCCGTATTATAATACAATGACGCCAGACGAAACCCCTTACGGGAGTTCGCACCGGTGGACGGTTCTCGGGTTGACCAACACCCCCAGAACGCTGTACATAAAATGCACGGACGGCACCAACATAGGCACAGCAACATTTGACGCGAGCCTTTCGGCCGCATGCACCGGCACAGCACCGCAGAACGCCGTGCTTTGCACAGACGACGACTCTGAGCTTACATCGGGCGCTGCGAGGACGCTGGTTGAGCAGTGCAGCGCCAACAAGTGCGAGTATATATGCGACGCCAGCAGTGGATATGTGAAGCAGGGCAATTCCTGCATAAAGCCCAACGAGCCGCCGGTGATAAGCGGAGTCGCGATGCAGGGCTCTTGCATCATAGGGAACACGATAACGGTTACATGCTCGGCAAGTGACCCCGACGGCACGCTTTCCTCCCCTAGCGGCGTCATAAAAATAAATGGCGCCACGCAGCCGGCAACTTTCGCGAACGGCGTTTACACGACATCCGCTTACCAGATAATCCAGACAGCAGGAACGGAGATAAAGGCGACATGCTTTGTGACGGATTCATCAAGAGAAAGCACCAATCTTACCGGCCGCCTCTGCACCGTCCAGGTATGCCCGAACATGCCTACATTCAATAGCATATCAATTAGCCCGAAAGAGCCGCCGAAGGGAGGACTTGTTGAGATAAGGTTCACTTCCTCAAAGGCTCTTACACAGAATCCTCAGATTATCATAAAGGCCGGCTCGACCCAGGCTGCGGCCGCCATAGATTCATCACGCTCAAGCGGGCTGAATTATGTTTACAGCGCAAGGCTGCCTGCATACGCCGGCGACGCCATGCTTGTCATAAGAGGGCAGTCAGAGGCGAACTGCATAGGCGAGGCGACAAGGCCATTCCTTGCCGTTGCATCGGCAGGCGCTCCGAAACCCTCGTCGGTAATTGTGACTGCAAACCCGGCTGCAATCTCAGCCGACGGCACGACACGTTCCACGATAGCCGCGACGTTCAGGAACGCCGCCGGCGCTCCAATGCCTTACGAGAGCACGGTTTCGCTTTCGACCACTTCAGGAAGCATAATGCCATCATGCGCCACCAGAGCCGACGAATCCACATGCTTCGCTTACCTGACATCATCCCAAACACCTGGAGAGGCGACGGTGACGGCAGCATGGAACGGACTCTCCGGCATCACGGCTGTCAGTTTCCTCACCCCGGCGCCGACAGACATCTACCCGCCGAACATATTCAACCCCAAGCCGGTCAGCGGCTCCGTGGTCCAGACAAGAACTCCTTCAGTAAGCATAACGACCGACGAGTCCGCGACATGCAAGTATGCAACTCAGCTGAATGCAGCGTCTGCGAGCGCAATGACGCCTTCAAACGGCGGCTTGCTGCACACTGCAATTCTCACTCTGACAGACGGGACGAACACAATCTACTTCAGGTGCCGCGACACTGCCGGCAACGAGGGTAATGATTATCGTTACATCATCTCATACCAAGCAACGGAGCCGCCATCAATCACTTGCGGCGGAACGGCACCTTCAGGCGCAGGCGTAGTGAAAAGCAGCGCTTCGGGCGCAGGAACATGGAGCTACAAGGAAACAGGGACGCTCAATGCATGCGAATGGCGATGCGCCGACACGCATGTCAAGGACGGTAATTCATGCGTGCCGAGGCAGACTGCAACCCCGACATGCACTGATGTCACTGCAGAAACGATGCAGGTATGCGCAGGCGACGACATCGTGGAGAAAAACACGAGAAGAACGCTCGTCACGGCATGCACCAACGCGGTGAAATGCGAATACCAATGCAAGCCGGGCTATAGAATTTCCGGGGATTCGTGCGTTCAGGAAACAAGTCCCACAGGAACTGACTGCACCAACCCGCCGCAGTTTGCGCAGCTCTGTCCCGGCGACAACTCGAACCAGGCCGCCGCCCTCGTTGATGCGTGCACGGCAGAAACCAAGTGCGAGTACATGTGCATTACAGGCCGTGTCAGGGAAGGAAGCACTTGCACATCTTCATCAGAATTTTCCGCCACAGCCACAGCTACTCCCGAAACCCCCATAGCCGGCCAGCAGTTCACGCTTTCGGTGGAGTTTGCAAACACCAACAGGCTTTTCGCTGACGGGCTCTCGGCAGGCAGGCAGATATGCAGCTCATCTCCATGCATCCTGACTGACACAAAAACATCTGCAGGCACTTATACCTACACTTTCTGGAACTCAGAGCTGTCGCGCTCCGTGAAGAAGAGCGTGACGGTAAGGGCGAGCAACGCGCCTGCTGTGGAGCCGGTCTTCGCCGAGCCGAGCATATGCCAGTCCGGAGGCGCGCTCCGCCTGAAGTGCAGGGTCAGCGACGCGGATGCAGCCGACAGGGAAAGCTTTGATGTCGAGTTTTACGCCGGAAGGTGCGAGTCCAACACCTTAGGAAACACAAGAAACTGCTTTGATACAAGGGAATGGGCGGATTCATCCGGCAGTTACAGGCTCTTGGGCGGAAAGGAAAGCACCGGACTGTACTCAGTTCTGTTCAACATACCTTCCGACTCGTCGGGTAAGGGCATTGCTGCCACTTGCAGGGCCCGGGACCAGACAGGTGAATACTCCCGGTGGGGAGACGCCTACCCGCTCTGCGTAGTTGACGTGTGCGACAATGCGCCAAGGATAATGACGCTCCAAACTTACAGAGGCAGCGAACAGAGGACGCAGTTCACCGCGGCCGACACGCTGAGCGTGAAATTCACGTCAGACAGGGCACTGAGCAACGCAGCGGTCAGGATAAAGACAGGGACAAACGAGTACGATGCGCAGCGTTCAGGCTCGTCAACTGCTCCCTACGAGTTCAGGCTGCCGCTTTCCGGAGTCCAGGCCGGCAATGCACAAGTCGTGGTTTCAGGATACCAGGACGCCAGCTGCATAGGAAGCAGGCTTGCCGATATTAATGTAGAGGAAACAAGGACTGGTCAAACCCCATCATCACTCAGACTGACTTCGTCACCATTTGCCGAAGCTTCGGGAGGAAAGAAGAAGACAACTGTAACAGCGACATTCCTCGACAATGCAGGCAATCCGATGCCCTTTGCTGCGTCTCTAGTGTTCGAGGTGATGGAAGGACTGGCTATGATTTCCCCGCCAACATGCTCGACCACACCCACCCAATCATCATGTGCAGTTGATGTGACCGAAACGACCGGTGATGCATCCATTAGGGCAAGAACTGGCACGCTGACATCAAATACACTGCGAATTGAATTTTCTTCTGCAACCCCGGCGTGCTCCGGAACGGCACCTTCAGGCGCAGGCGTAGTGAAAAGCGGCGCTTTGGGCGCAGGAACATGGAGCTACAAGGAAACAGGGACGCTCAATGCATGCGAATGGCGATGCGCCGACACGCATGTCAAGGACGGTAATTCATGCGTGCCGAGGCAGACTGCAACCCCGACATGCACTGATGTCACTGCAGAAACGATGCAGGTATGCGCAGGCGACGACATCGTGGAGAAAAACACGAGAAGAACGCTCGTCACGGCATGCACCAACGCGGTGAAATGCGAATACCAATGCAAGCCGGGCTATAGAATTTCCGGGGATTCGTGCGTTCAGGAAACAAGTCCCACAGGAACTGACTGCACCAACCCGCCGCAGTTTGCGCAGCTCTGTCCCGGCGACAACTCGAACCAGGCCGCCGCCCTCGTTGATGCGTGCACGGCAGAAACCAAGTGCGAGTACATGTGCATTACAGGCCGTGTCAGGGAAGGAAATACATGCGTCCTCTCACAAGGCGGAACCTCCATTCCAGGCAGGCCCGTGAGCCTCAGGGTCGTTTCGAACCCGGCTTCAATCGAAATTGGCGGCGGCTCCAGGACGTCGGAGATAACGGCGACTTTCCTCAATAATGCGGGCAACCTGCTGCCTTTTGCAGGGACTATAACATTCACGACCACCGCAGGCAGCCTCATACAGACATCATGCCCAACCAATGCCCAGCAGTCGTCTTGCGGCGTCATGCTCCAGTCCTCGAACACGGCTGGAATTGCAAGGGTCACTGCGACGTGGGAAAACATAAGCAATGTCGCGAACGTCGTATTCACTTCTCCCGCATCGGACACCACGCCGCCTAATGTAGTGAACCCGCAGCCCCTCGAAACCGTCACTTCACTTCCAATGACGCTTTCGTTCCAGACAGATGAAAGCGCGAGATGCAGATATTCCAGGACGCCCGGAACGGCATACGGGAATATGCAGTCGACGACTCCATTGGGCAGGGCACACCAGTGGACTCTGGACGGCCTCACGAACGGCCTGCAGAGATTCTACATAAGGTGCGAGGACGAGGCGCGCAACGCGGCCCAGCAGGACTTCCAGCATTCATTCAATGTTCAGGTAGCTGGAAACCAGCAGGTCACACTGCTCCGCATATCGCCCAGCAACCCGTCTATACAGGCGAACGGCGTCTCAACGACAGCAATAACGGCCAGGTTCACTAACAGCGCCGGTGAAACGTTGGCTTCTGCAAGAACAGTGGACTTCACGACGACGGCCGGCAGGCTGCTGCAGAACTCATGCTCAACGACGCCTTCGGAAACGACATGTTCGGTTATACTGCGCTCGTCCACGACGCCCGGGATAGCGACTGTGTCGGCAACCTCCGGCACGCTGTCCTATGAAACCGGCGTCCAGTTCACGGAACAGCCCCAGCCTTCATGCACTGGAACCCTTCCGGCCAACTCCGAGCTCTGTTCAGGGGACAACGCGGGACTGTCGACGGACACGCCAATAACTCTTGTCAGCTCGTGCAGTTCGCCCAAGTGCGAATACAGATGCATTGCAGGTTACGCAAAGCAGGGCGATACATGCGTTCCTTCAAGCTCGACAACCCAGCTGTACAACACCGAGATAATGTCCTTGAGCGTTGTAAATGAAACGCCCGTCACGACGCCCATCAACGCCAGCATCGGCATCGCAAACAAGCGCAACGAGGCGAGAAGCGCCCTGGTCACATGCAGGTTCAACTCAACTGCAGTGACGTCGGCGTGCACCGCTCTTGCCGCAAATGGGAACGCGCTTGTCCAGATATCCTCACTGGCAAATGCGCCTGGCATCACCACTATAACATGCTCCGTCAACTCGACGACAGCGGCGTCGTGCCAGAGTTCAGCGCTGGACCACACGTACCCGTCAGCCGCAACGACGCTGGTCACCGAGCCGAAGATGCTCTACATACTTTCCGGCAGCGTGCCCCAGTCCCTGGTGAGGGGAACGCCGATAAACGCCCAAATAAGCGTAAGGAACCCGATAGAAGTCAGGTACGGCCGCGTCTCATGCACTTTCGATAGGCCTGGCGGCTCGACTGTCATCAACTCGTCTCAATGCCTCCCTGTCGGCCAGAACTCGGAAAGGGCATACAGCGTGCCGACATACGCAGACGTTTCCGGAATATGGATGCTCAACTCATGCAACGTGACGACCTCAAGGTCCAGCGACTGCTCGCTCACCGACAACGTCAGCACAAGGACTTTCAACAGCGCAGTCAACATCCTTGACAGGACACAGCTCACCATAAACTCGATAAGCGCCCTGCTGGCGTCCGTGCAGCTTGGGGACGAGAGCGCGGTCAATGTCAGCGTATCGAACCCGGCGCAGATAGACAAGTTCGCCCGCGTCAGCTGCAGGGTCACGAGGCCGAACAGCGGGCAGAACCAGTATTCAAGCCAGTGCACGCCGATGGCTTTCCAGACATCGAAGCAGTTCCTGCTGAACTTCACGCCTACCATGGCCGGCACCTGGACGATAAGCTCCTGCAGCGTCGACGGCTCGGTGAACAGCGACTGCTCCGCAAGTTCGCAGGAGGACAACTTCGGAAGCAGCAGCACGGTCGAAGTCCTGTCAGCGGGCTCTCAGTTCATACAGCCGGCAGTATCGGTTTCCCATTCGCCGGCAGAGCCGAACCTCGGCGAGACGGTGTCCGTAACCGGAACCTCCTCCAGCACCAACATAAGGCAGATAAAGATATACGTGGACGACGGCGTCGTGTCGTGCAGCACATCACCCTGCACCTATTCAGCCACGTACAGGAGCGGCACGCACAGGTATTACGCCACGGTGGAGAACACGTTCCTGCAGACGGCAAGGGACCCGCCGGCCAACAATTCCTACAAGAGCTTCACGGTCAGACCGACAGCCGGCAACGCCACGCAGGCTGCCGGATGCTCCATAGTGATAACGTCGCCTTCGTGCACGTTCAACAGCAGGACGAGCAGGTACGAAGTCTCGGCCGTGTACAACTGGAGAGGCGGCGATCATTCAAGGACAATAATAGACGGCCTGGAGAAGATACAGACTCCCGGCACGAGCAATTTCAGCTACTCCGAGCCGTTGCCGACTCCAGGCGACAAGAACATCATCGCCAAGGTTCAGGACTCGTCGAACAGGGACCTCTGCTCGACCTCCACACGGCTCACGTGCAGCCCGGCCGCGCCGAAGGAAGAGCTCATCGTCACTAGAGAGATGCCGGATGTCTCAAAGCTCGGGTTCATCGCCGTCAGGCTCAACCTGGCTCCCGGCCGCGACATAAACAACTTCACGATAAAGGAGCACGTGATTCAGGGGCTTTCGCCGCTCAACCTTGCGGTGCAGTCCAACACCAGCTTCGCCAACATATCCGGCCCGAGAAGCGTGAGCCTGGACCGCGACTATTCGCAATACACCATATCGACTGCGCTGAAGGACGGAAGAAATGTCAGCATATCATACAGACTTAACATAGACAAGGAGGGAGAGTACGAATTCCTTTCAGTGTCGGAGTACGAAGGAAAGAAGAAGGAGGAAAGGGCTACACTACTTGTGACGAACTGCGAGCAGCCCGTATATACGCTTGCCGTGTCGCCTGACGGGGAATGCAAGAAGTTCAGGACGGCCTGCGAGGTGCCTTTTGACTGGAGAAGGGTCGACCAATGCCCGATTCTGAAGAGTGAGACAGATGCGACCGGCGAGGAAGGCGGAGGAGGAGACTCGACGCTGGCGATAATCGTAGTCGTTGTCGTGCTGGTGGCCCTCATAATACTTTCGTGGAGATACGAGGACGAGATAAGGGAGAAGATAAAGGAGCTCAAGAAGAGGATAGAGGAATGGCGGGAAGGAAAGGAAGAGAAGAAGCCTTGGGAGAATGAATACCGTGCAAATAGCGCTTAAGTCCGTAGTCATAATAGCAGTCGTAGTCTTGCTACTCGCGATACTGGGCATCTTCGTGCTCTCGCAGGCCGGGCAGTCCGGGACAAGCGCTTCGTACGACAGGATATTCTTCGCAGGATGCGAGCAGATACAGCAGAGAGGCTGCGACTGGGAGGAGGTCCAGAACAACGCCGACTTCCTCAGCGCGTGCCAACATCTTTATGGCAAGCAGTACGAGGCGTATTCATGCGTAAACAGGTTCTGCTCCTCGTGCCAGAAATTCCAGACCAAGGAAAGCGTCATGTGCGGCGGCTGGTGCGACGGGGTCAACGCGGCCGCCGGCATCGCGTCGCCTTACATGAACAACATATGCAATTCCTATATCCAGTGCAAGTCCTCATGCGGCATATGCAGCGGCTACTAGGATTGATGCCTTTTTATTTACTTGCGTGACTATAGAAGAATTTGTATCAGAAACGGGCCTGTAGCTCAGCCTGGACAACTTTTTGAAAAAAGTTGTATCAAAAATCGGGGAAATAGAGCACCTGCCTTTTAATTTGGAAAAGGTTTTTGATTGACCTTTTTCCAGAAAGGTCAGCAGGGAGTCGCGGGTTCGAATCCCGTCGGGCCCATTAATTTCTGTCCTTCAGTATAGAATCACTTGGTCTTTCTTCCGAAATGCACGGTCTTGACCTTCTGGTGCTTTCCCGGGATGGTCCTGCGGTTCCGGCTGTTCACGTGCTTCCATCTCCAGCTTTCCTTCCTTATCTTAGGCATGGGAAAACCGCACGCGCTGCACTTCTCAAGGCGCTTGTGGTAAGAGTGGCGGCCGCATCTCCGGCAGCGTATATGTACGACTTTGTTGTGCTTCCCGAAGGATGGCGTTCCTTTCATCCCTAATCACTCTTCTCAGGAGAAACGTAAAGTATGTTGTCGCCGCGGACAAGCAGGGTGCCGAGCCTGGTCTTCTCGCCGTCGCTGTTCTGCTCGGCGCTCTCAAGCCACATGTTGAGATGCAGGTCCATTGCCTGTAATATACCTGATATCTCGGCCCCTTTCTTGAGCTTTATCAGGACCCTCTTCCCTTTCGCATTATTCAATACATCTATCGGTCGTTCCATTGAAAACCCTCCAAATTCCGCAGAAACCGCCGGTTTCTGGGATCTTGAAGGAGTCAGCGACTCCTTCCAAGATTAAAATAGTCTTATTAGGACGCATACTTTTATATACACAATTCCAGGATGCATGAGGGATGAAGCATGGTTTTTTAAGCATAGAATGGAAGAAAAACAAATGACAAAATGGCAGATAAAATCCGGAAGAAAGGTCACGGGAGGCCTCCTGAGGAGGCACATGAAGAAGAAGCGATACCAGCGCGGGATGGACTTCGTACCTGTGCACGTCGCGGAAACCAGGAAGCGCAAGCTGCGGACCATGGGCGGCAACATGAAGGTATCGCTGATAGCCGCGAACACGGCCAACGTCCTTGATTCCGGGAAATACAAGAAGGCGAAGATACTGACAGTCCTCGAGAACAAGGCCGACCCCCAGTATGTGAGGCGCAACATAATAACCAAGGGCGCGGTAATACAGACCGAGCTGGGGAACGCGCGAGTCACGTCGAGGCCGGGCCAGGACGGCGTCATAAACGCTATTTTGCTGAAGAAATGAGGTGAACATTATGAGACTTGTCAGGCACGAGGAAACGGGGCCGAAGGAAGTGAAGAGCGATGGCTCAGTGTGGGCGTGCATGTGCGGACTCACAGGGAACAAGCCCCTCTGCGACGGCTCCCACAAGAAAACAAAGGACGAAGTTCCGGGCAAGACTTACGTCTATGAAGGCGGCTCGAGAAGTGAAGTTTGATTCTTGTACCATAACTGGTATCTATATGCCATTCCCAGATTCATATCATGCAGTGCATAGTGTGCAGCTCCTCCCCGGCCCTGACAAGGTGCATGGGGGACGTGTGCGCCTCGTTCTGCACGGCCCATCTGGGAAAAACTTAAATTCTTTGAAAATGATTGATTATCAGGTGAGTTCATGAGAAATCTGGTTCCCATATATGCCGTTCTGACATTGCTGTTCCTGGGATACATATTCGTCGTCGAGGACATAACAGGCTCTAGATTCGTCTTTGACAACGGCGGCCGGGACTCCAAGCTGAGCTTTTACGACTTTTCCATAATAGGCGTGGCCGTGTTTTCCGGGCTTCTCACAGTCATATCGACTCTGTCCTTCAACAGAAGAAAGAGCCAGAAGCTGTTCATGGTTTCCATGGCCTTTTTCATATTCACGCTGAAAAGCATATCCGACGCGATTTTCAACCACTTCATAGGCGGCTATTACCTCATAGGCGTCCTGACCCAGGGAATGGAGCTTCTGGTTCTCCTCATATTCTCGTCAGTTCTCCTTTTCAGGAACGAGCCTGCTGCAGAGCGGGGGGCGGCCGGAAAAAAGAAGTGAGTTGCGTGAAATGGAAAATCCAGAAAGGTTCCTTAACCTAGAGATAAGGAGAAGAATATACGACTGCATAGACGGCTCCCCTGGCATCCATTTCCGCGAGATACAGAGGAGAGTCGTCATCGCCACCGGCTCCCTCGACTACCACCTTCATTTCCTCCACAAGAACGGGCTCCTGAGGACCGAAAAGGAAGGGAAATACCTCAGGTATTATCCCGTGACGAAGAACTTCGACGTGGAGGAGAAGCAGATACTATCCCTCCTGAGAAACGACAAGATAAGGCACATACTCATCTACCTCATAGAGAACAAGAGGTCGCTCCCGACGAGGATGGCGGAATACCTCGGCGTGTCAAACTCGACGCTTTCATGGTACCTGAAGAACCTCGAGGAGAAGGGCGTGATAGCCCAGACGAAGAAGGGGAGATTCCGCATATACCGCGTGAAAGAGCCGGAAAAGATAGTCAAGTACATAATAATCCACAAGAACAGCTTCCTTGACGAGATAGTTGACAGGTTCGCGGACGCCTGGGAGTCCGTGTGAAAAACTTTTTATTCGGGGCTATGCAGAAATTAATAATGCCTCCAAAGAAAAAAGGAAAGAAGAAGAACGTGTGCGAATTCTGCTGATTTTTATTTTTAGCTTTATATCCAGCCTCCGGCCATTAGTTTTATGCGGAATGCCCTGGTATTCTTTATAGCTCTGATGGCTGCAATGTCTCTTGCGCATATGGGAGAGGAAGCCAAGGAGCACGACATCGCCGAGGAGATGCCTATAGAGGACTGCTCAACGGAATCATGCTTCATTGAAGACTCCGCCTCATACGGTTTGCTCGCCGCCGAAGCCGGGCTGGCTGTGCTGATTGCCGTTTCACTGCTTTGCATCGCGTTCAGGAAAAAGCTGAAGCGCAGCCACAAGAAAGCCGTTTTTGCCCTGATGGCTGCAACAATTATTGCCGTAACATCTTTCCTTGCGGTTTCAACCGTATACGCGAATTATTTCTCATACTCGGGAGGCCCAGTCCACTGGCACGCGGACTACGAGATATGGATATGCGGGGAGAGGATGAGTCTTGATGAGTCGGAAGGGCTGGAGAACAAAGTCGGGACGCCTGTCTTCCACCATCACAATGACAACAGGATACATGTGGAGGGCGTGGTTATGAAAATGGAAGACATATACCTGGGGAAATTTTTCGAGGCGATAGGCGGGCATCTAGACTCCGAATCCCTGAAGATAAGGCTCATTGACGGCTCCGTGAAAGAGTTCAGGAACGGCGATTTGTGCAGCGAAATCCCGTCAGGAATAGCGGTTTTCGTAAATGACAGGGAAATTTTTGATTTTGATAAATATATATTGGCGCCTTATAGCACAGTGCCGCCGGGGGATTTCATCAACATAACAACCATTCCTTTTCCTTTGCCTCCGACAGCTTCCTTGGAGCAAGACAATGAAATTCCTCCAGAAGAATTTACGAATATGATAAAAAAATTCGGGCTTCCGGCATCTGGTGATAAAACATGACAGTTGAAGCAGCATTGCCGGCGCTTGGGACAGTTTTGTTTACTGCGGCGATCGACTCCATAAACCCGTGCGCTATAGGGGTTTTGATACTTCTTGTCTCGACAATGATAGCAAATTCGCAGAAAAGGGGCAGGATGATTTCGCTGGGCTTAGCATACGTTTTTGCCGTGTTCATCACTTACATGCTTGCCGGGCTGGGCCTTATAGCGTTCCTTACCCGGATACCGCTTTTCGTGACCGAATACATATCGATTGCAGTGGGCATCGCAATAGCTGTCATGGGCATCGTCGAAATAAAGGACTACTTCTGGTACGGAAGGGGCTTCAGCCTCGCCATATCGCCAAAGATGGCAAAGACAATACACAGGAAGCTGCAAAACATAAGCCTGCCTGGCGTTGTCCTGCTGGGCGCCTTCGTGGCCGCAGTAGAGCTGCCGTGCACCGGCGGCCCCTACCTTGCTATAACGGTTATACTTGCGCAGAACTTCGACGCGACGGCTTTCATGCTCCTTGTCCTGTACAACATAATCTTTATCCTGCCGCTCATCGCAATACTTGCAGCCGTCATTGGAGGCATGAAGATAACAACGATAAAGAAATGGAAGCACAGGAACAGGCCTTACATGAGGCTTGCTACTGGAATACTGCTCGTCTTCCTGGCATGGCTGCTGATACTGATGGCAAACGGTTCGATAAATCTGGGATGATGGTGATGGAATGAAATGCGTCGTGAAAAGAAGAGGACATGAGGAGAAGTTCAGCGAGAAAAAGCTCTACACGAGCTGCTATTATGCATGCAAGAGCGCCCATCTTAGTACACTGGAATGCACGAAAATATCGAAGGAGATAACGGCTGCGGTGAAAAAAGGCATTGGCGGAAAGAAATGCGTCACTTCGCATGCTCTTCACATAGAAGTCCGCAGGCTCCTGAAAAAGCGCAATCCAGACGCGGCATTCATGTACGACACGCACAAGGACATCTCATAAGAAATTTATATTAGAGGCGCAATGATTAGTTATGGCAACGCTGGATGAAGTGAAGAGAAAGTACCTTGACGTGCTGTACCTTTTTGACAAGAGGCGAGGGACGCCGCACCACAAGATGTCCCTGGACATAATCTCGGACGAGCTGGAGGTTGCGAAGAAGAATTCGAATCTTGTGGATTTTGACGGCATGCTCAAGAGGCTTGAGGACATAGAGGTCGGGCTGAATTAACTTTATATATGAGGCGTGTGCACTACTTTTTAATGCGGCGTATTGCTCTTGTAATGCTTGCATTCGTCCTTTCTATATCATCATATGCTCTTGCCCAAGACAACGGCACCCAGCAGCCATTCTGCCCGACAGCAAGCTGCGGGACATCGTCGTTGACATGCGGCGACGGATTTGTCGCAACGTGTCAGAAGACATGTGACGAGGCATCGCGCTCGTGCACTGCGTGCACGCCTTCATGCGCCGAGCATGAACAGGTGCAGACATGTTCTGTGACTTCTGACGGCGTCTGCCCGTCTGGATGCGCAGCAGGCAGTGATGCTGACTGCTGCACGAACGCAGGAAAGAAATGGTACTCAGGCTATGGATGCTACGACTCCAATGCGCCTGCACCAGGAACATGCTCGACTACATCCGACGGCGTCTGCCCATCGGGGTGCGCAGCGGGCTCTGACTACGACTGCTGCGCTAATTCGGGAAAGTACTGGTATGACAACGGCTGTTTCAACACTCCAAAACAAACTTCAACTTCTTCGAGCTCCTCGACGAATGCCTCTTCAGGGACAACTTCATGCCCTTCTCCCCCTTCAGCTCCTGCATGCCAGCAATACCAATATCTTGAAACAAAATACGGTTCCAATAACTGCATAACTGGATACGAATGCAGAGATTCTTCACGACCCCAGACCTCATGTCCTACCGCTCCTTCGCCTCCAGCATGCAACGGCTATCTTGAAAACAGATTTGACAATAACGGCTGCGTTGTAGGCTACGAGTGCAGGACATCTACCAACGTAAACCAGCAGTGCGCCAACGTGGTAACGCCTGCAAGGGATGATGCCGGCAACTGCAAAGAATTCTCGAACTCGTGCATTCCTCCGGGGTGGCATCCTGTCGACAGGTGCGACAGTTTCAAGGCGCCGTTCTGCGGAGATGCCAGATGCGACGTAGGAGAGAACCCGCAGACATGCTCACAGGACTGCAGCGGCAATGTGCAGACGCGGACGAGCCAGACATGCCCCGACGGCTCGCAGATCCAGTGCAAACAGGATGCTGACGGACGCACATTCTGCGACCAGTGCCCTGTCCAGAACCTGCCACAGGGGTGCAGGCAGGAAAGAGATGATAAAGGATATGTAAGAGTCCTCTGCGAATCCAGGAGGACATGCCCCGAGATTTCGCAGGAAGTGAGGCTCAAATGCGTCGAGCAGAAAGGCATCCCGATATTCAAGAAAGACCCTTCCGGATGCGAACAGTTCTCGTGCCAGTTCGGCAATGAAGTATTGAACCCGTTCAGCGGCTACAACCAGTGCCCGCAGAAGGAGCAGATTGATGCTGAAATGAACAAGTGCGGCTCCCTCGGCCTGAGAGGCGCAATAGTGTTCGAAGGAGGATGTCAGATTGCGAGATGTATTGGGGAAAGGAGGGAGGAGCAGTGCATCCACGTTTCATCGCAGGAGAAGGAAAAGATAAGAAATGAATGCCTGGCGAAAGGATTTCAGGGAATAAGAAACCGCTTCGAGGGATGCAGGGAAATCATAGAATGTGCTTCAAGCAACCAAGGGCAGTATTCATGCCCCAAGGACATGCCGTCAGAGGCCTACCAGATGTGCAGTGAAAAGGGCGGCGAGCTCATAGTCCAGCGCAACCCCGAAGGGTGCATACAGTTCTCAAGATGTGTTGCCCCCGGCGACGCGTCAAATGTCTATGTTGAAAGGTCTTCGCGGGTGCTTGAAAGCTCCGAGCTTCTTTCCCTTGCGTTCAAGCTCGAGTCCCTCAATGTGGAGCTTGACAAGCTTGCCAAGCAGACCAATGACATAGCCGAATACTACAAATCGACGGGCTCCGCTGACGAAGGGAGATTCAGGCGCGTTTCAGACATGTTCGTTTCTGCAAAGGAGGAGTCCAATGGAATAAAGGACAAGATACGGAGCAAGATCGACTCGCTCACCGAAGACGACATGCTCGAGATAAAACGCGACCTGAAATACCTCAAGGACGTGATGATAAAGGACATACTCTATGTGATGCTCAGCAGCAATGAAGACGTTGAAGGATCTTCCGCTGACTCTGAAGAATCTGGTGATGACTGCGGCACAGATGGCGCCTGCTTCGATGAGGCGTTCAGGCTGTGCAAGCCAATAACATTCGAGCCTGACAGGGAGGTCACGGTCAGTATAGCCGGTCTTGATGGCGACAACTGCATACTGAAGGCAAAGATGAAGGAAGGAAAAGGGCCTCCAGCGGGCGTAATACCCGGAGTAAACCCGCCTTATGAAATGACATGCAAAATAAAGAATTACGCCCTCGGCATGAAGGGGCCTGAAGATATAATGCCTTTCTGCGAGGGCTCCATGGTCAAGCTCATGGAACAGTTCGGGCCGAATGGCGAGAATATGCCGGGCGTTCCGGGCAAGTGTGAGGGCGAGGAATGCAAGGATTACTGCGGCAGGGGACAGACGGAGGCAAAGGAATGCCTCGAGAATCTAGGGCAGTATCTGCCTCCTGAAGCGAAGCAGGGGCTTGAGATGCTTGCTTCGGGCAAAGGCGGCTTCGGACGGCAGGGATTCGACCAGGGATTTGAAGGCCAGAGCTTCCAGCAACAGGGCTACATGCCGCAGCAGATGATACGTCCCGAGCAGTGTGAATTCACGGACATGAGCGACGAGGAATGCGTTGACTACATACAGAAAAATCTCGGGCCTCCTTCGGAATGCAGGGGCCTCACGGACGCGCAGTGCAGGAAATTCCTGCTGAGGAAGTGGGAAAACCAGAAGCAGCAGCCTGTCCAGTCATACGGCGGGCCGCAGCAATTCCAGCAGAGAGGACAGCAATTTGACCAAAGAGGCTTCCAGGAACAGCAACAGTTTAAAGGACAGCAGGACTTCGGACAGCCTGTTAACCAGCAATTCCCACAGCAGCAGTATGGGCAGGGCGGATTCAACCAGCCGGTCCAGCAGTTTATCGAACAAGACTATGGAAGATATGAAGGCGGGCCTCAGGGACAGCAGCAGTATGTACAACCTCAGCAGACAACTCAACAGCAGCAGTATGTACAACCTCAGCAGACAACTCAACAGCAGCAGTATGTACAA
>CAYJVT010000005.1:21627-57909 GCA_964373695.1 uncultured archaeon
ACAGCAGCAGTATGTACAACCTCAGCAGACAACTCAACAGCAGCAGTATGTACAACCATAGTCTGTAAGATAAAGGTGATGTAAATGAACAATGAAACAAGTTTCATTTCAATTTTCGAGACGGAAGTATATGAGGTGTTTCAAAAATGAACAAAAAAGCAATGATTCTTGTGATGCTTGTGCTTGCATCAATGGTCTTCATAAGCGGCTGCACTTCCCAATCGCAACTTGGCGACGTGAAATCGCAGGAAGACGTGCAGAAGACAGTGACGGAAGTCAGCACCAGAATTGAAAACGTTGAATCGACTCTGAAGGACATCGATTCCAAACTGGGATAGCTTTAGCATGAAAAGAAAAAACAGGGTAGCTCTGCCTGGGCGCATTGGCTGGCCCATCCTGATTTTTCTGGTTTTCTGGGACGCTTTCATCACGTACAGGGGAGGAAGGGAGGGCAATCCCATTTGGCAGCCATTTGTAAATGCGCTGGGGATTAATGCGCTTTGGCTTCTGGCTGTTCTGGCGCTCGCGCTTTTTTATATCGTTATTAAACTAGCCGGCAGATATGTAAAATATCCGGAAGGCGAGGAGCTTGTCCTCACAACGTTTGTAATCGCTTTCGCAACATACGACCTTTACATCACGTTCCTGCTGCCTTATTACGGCTTTCTCGGCTCGCGAAGTCATTATTACATAATCCCGGTGCTGATAGTGCCTGTGCTTGCGTACAATATCTGGTTTGAGTACAAAAAACGCAGGGCGAAGAGTAATTAATCTTTCCTTTCCAATACAAATCATGCAAAAACACGAACTTCTTGAGGAACTGCGCCTCCAAGGCATTCCGGAAAACGTGATAAACGCCATGAAGAAGGTGCCGAGGGAGGATTTCGTCCTTCCCGAGGATATCGACAGGGCATATTGCAACTACCCCCTTCTTCTTCACGAAGGCCAGACGATATCACAGCCCCTGACCGTTGCGCTGATGACCGGATGGCTTGATGTTAAGCCTGGTCATAAAGTGCTTGAGGTCGGCGCCGGAAGCGGCTACCAGGCCGCAATAATATCTGTTCTTGCCGGCCCCAGCGGCGAAGTAATTACGTGCGAAATCAGAAAAAAGCTTTACGAATTCGCCAAGAGGAACCTCGAAAGATACAGTAACGTCAGAGTCGTCCATACAAACGGCTCAAAAGGCTACAACGGCAAATTCAACAGGATAATGCTCACGGCCTCGGCCAAAAAGATGCCAGACGCCCTTCTTGGTCACCTGAAGGAATGCGGCAGGGCCGTGCTTCCTGTAGGCGACGAGATGTACCTTGTGGAGAGAAAGGACGGGAAATTCACGAAAGAAGTGAAGGGCTATTTCGCCTTCGTGCCGCTGGTTGAATAGGTCACTTATAGATATTTTTCCTATGACCAATTTCTATGACCAATATCGTCATTATTTCATTATTTATATCTATAATAATCCTGTAATCCCCGACACGAAGCCTGAAATATTTATAACCAGAAAGCTTTTTCACAAAATCATATGGCCTTGTTTTAACCCTCTCCAAAACAACCAATATGCGTTCTTGGACATTTCTATCAAGATTTTTTAATTGGTCTTCTGCTTTTGAGGTAAATTGTATTTTATACATCATAAGCCAAGTTCCTTCTTTATTTGTTCAAGGGATTTCGTTTTACCTTCTTTGGCTTGTTTTTCTGATTCTAGAATGTTTCTTTTCGTCTCTTCAGACAGCTCCATGGAATCCTCCAGCAAATCCCATATCACGTCCTCATAGCTTTCGCTGTCGTACATCTTTCTTTTCTTCAGGCTTTCCTGAAGCTTTTCGCTTACCTGTATAGTTGTTGCCATAGCATTCTATAGTAAGCTATAGTATTTAAATCTGACGCCTGAAGAACTTCACTTCGTTTCCGTATATTGTCGGCACGTTTTCCAAACCATGCTCGTAGACGTGGCTGAAGCCCCACTTCGACCTTACATTTCCATTTCCGGCATAAATCCCGACATTTTGTCCCGTTCCCATGATGATATAAATGACAACATCGCCTTCCTCAGGCTTGGCGACCTCTTCATATCCTTCAAGGCCCTCCACCGGCCCGTACCTTTCCCAGAACTCCGGGTCGAAGAAATATCTGTCGCCGAACACACAATTCCGGCGGTCTTCTTCCACGTCTCTTCTTTCATACACTCTAACGCCCGGCAAATCCCCTATCCTGTCGAATTCTCCGCCGTGAAACAGCCTGTCTATATCCATTCTAGTGGGACCGGATGGGATTTGCATGAATATCTAAAAACACAAACTTTTATAAACTGTTCAATGATTCATTAGCTATGCACGGAATGGACTCTCATTGTCATTTGGAGAAGATGGATGCAGGGATAGTGGAAGAGGCGAAGAAGCACATAGCAGGCATAGTGACGATATGCGCCGACATAGAGGATGCAAAGAAAACCCTCAGGCTCATAGACGGCAAGTTCGTCTTCGGAGCGATCGGGCTGCATCCGGAGAGCGCTGACAAATACCCGGCGAAGGCGCTCGATGACTACATCCAGTTCATCTACAAAAACAAGAAATACATATCGGCGGTCGGCGAGGTCGGCGTCGACTATGTGTGGCACAAGAAGAAGGAGGAGCAGGAAAAAGACGAGTCCATATTCCGCCAGTTCATAGGGCTCTCGAAGGAGATGAAGCTGCCCCTTGTCGTGCACAGCAGGGGCGACAACGCAGTCCGTGATGTGATAAGGATACTTTCGGATGAAGACTGCAGAGGCTCCATACTGCACTTTTTTTCGGGTGACGAGCAGGAGCTGAAAGACACCTTGGAGCTTGGTTACTGGATAGCCTACAACACCGTGATATGCAAGAGCAAAAGATATGTTGCATTGATAGAGAAGACCCCGGTTGAAAGCATGCTTTTGGAGACCGATGCGCCGTGGTGCAGCCCCTTCGGGAACGAAATAAACAACGTGCCGTGGAACATCCACGAAAGCGCGAAGAAGATTGCTGAGATATTAGACATGACGAAGGAAGACGTCCTGAAGAGGACGGAAGAGAATGCCAGGAAGGCCTACGGGGTATAGAAAATGTCAACAGAATTTTATGTAGACTTAAAAGATTTAGGCGTTTGGAATAGAGAGTTGCTGCCTCCCGATTAGTTGCTGCAGCACGCGAAGGCAGACTGCAAATTGGCACTTGCTACGGCAATGCTGACAGAAGAAATGCTGTTGTAAAATTAGTGGATAGAAATAGCCATACTTATACCTCCATTGAAGAATTGTGCTCATCAAGAAGGCCATATTTCTCAAAATGGTCAGAAGATTCCCCGATAGAGTTTTTCGATACACCATTACGTTTTTCTTGGCATATTCCTGTTGATCTTCAAGAGCCTGCCGGGGAAACATACAACCCTGAAGATTATAAAACAGGGATGCTGGATTTCCGGGACTCGTTTTTAAGCGACACCACTCCTATCTATCATAGCTCTAATTATCCGATAGATACTTGGAAAGAGCTGAAGGATGCACTCTTCGGTGAAAAAAGATATATGGAGCCAAGCAGGTTTGTTCAAGGAACCAGCAGATTATTTTAATTCCCTGATGCAATTCTTATCATGAAATACCACAGGCAGGAAACGAAGGACACATGCGGCCCTGCGTGCATGAGAATGGCATTGGGCATGCTCGGAATAAAAAAATCCGAGAAAAGCCTGGCGAAGCTCCTGAAAACGGACAATATCCACGGTACTCTAAACAGGAACTTCCCTCCCGTTGCGAAAAAATACAAATTACGCTGCAAGTCTGCCGGCGGCGCCTCCTTAAAGGACATCAGAAATCTCATGGAACAGGGATACGTGGTCATAGTCTGCTATTTCATCAGAAGGGAGAGGGAATACCATTACGCTGTTATGAGGAGGATAGGAGCAAGGCACATATACCTTCACGACCCGTGGTTCGGCCCCCGGCACGGGTATACGACGGGGCATTTTATGAAGATATGGAAAGGCAACCGCAGTCTGAAGGAGGCCGACAGGTGGTTCTTCGCCGCGAAGAAATAAGTTAGATTCCGTACCTCAACAACGCGCCGACGCCGCCCAGATAAAGGAACTGCTGGCCCTCGCGGGTGTCGGCGGAGACTATCTCGAGCTTTGTGCCGAAATTCTTGACCCGCTCCTCGAAGGCCTCGATTACCTCGCGCTCGCCCAGCACCTTCAACGTCTGCTGGCACTGCCCGCACTTCTGCGCCTTCTTGTCGGAGAATACGAACTTCTTCCGGAGGCCGTGCTGAGAGCATTCGTACTCCACCTCCTTCATGTCGAGGCCCTCGCTTATTATGACTGTGCTGACGGCGCCCATCTCCAAGGCGTTTATGACTTCCTTTACGCCGTAGGCGACGAGGCCGTGCGGCTTGTGCAGCTCGTCGAAGAATCTCTGGAGGAGCTTTTTCTCCTTCACGACAGAGCTTTCCTTCAATAGGTCTTCTGATTTCTCCACAGTCTCGTGGAGGCCGAATTCGCCCGTGTAGCTGGTGTCGACAGTCCCAATGATGCGCTGCCTCACCTCGGCGTGCACATAATCATCACGGACGAAAAACTCTTTCACCGGCCCGGAGCCCGACACTATGATGCCTATGACTTCCTTGTGCTCCCCGAAGAGCTTGTTCGCAGCCTCGCCCACCTTCTTGAGCCAGTCCTGGAGCATGCCCTCACGGACGCGGGCGAAACGAAGACTGCTCTGCCCTCCAGCACGCGTCTTCCCGGGCACTATGGAGTCGAAGTGCACCATGGGAAGGATTTTCTTGCCGCTAAGTATCGCTATGTCGGCCTCGCTCTTGTCGAGGCATATTATGCCGTATACCTCCCTCTCCTTTACCATCTCCTCAAGCGGCTCGAGGACGAACTTCTGGTCGCACCAGTACAGCTTCGTCTTTATCGGCTCAGGCGGCTCCACGGCGAACAGCTGTATGTCCGCTGCACCTTCCTTTTCGGACACGTTGCCGCAGAAAAGCGCCAGACCGTGCTCAGGCGTCTTCTTGTACAGCTGGATGTGCCTTATTATCTTCTCCAGCGACGAGACGACGTTCTTGCGGACAGGCTTTGACTTGATATTCTCGGCAGTGCCCTGCTCGCTCTTCAGCTGTCCTGTCACCTCATGAAGGCTGTATCCAGCCGGCACGTAGACGGTGACGAGCTCGGTATGCCTGCCCCTGATGCTTCCAAGCTGCTTAACAAGTTTTTTCAGCGCGATTTCGCTCATTTCAACACCTAAACATGTCAAGAATAAAGATTGCTACAAGGTATTATTTGACATTTAAAAATAATTGGACTGAAGGGTTTTAAAGCTCAATCTTCAGCTCGCCGTAATCAATCTTTCCAACACTGTGCGTGTGCACGATGTCCTTTTCGATGGACTGGAACTTATCGGGTATGGTGAGCTTTGATATCTTCGCCTTCAATGAGAGGTTTTTGTCCTTCTTCGCCTTCCACACGGTGCTGTTCAGCGCCTCTACGTCTTTAGCTGAAAACGGCACTTCGTACAGAACGTTCGGCTCCGGGAAGCGCTCCTTGTGGATGTCGTCCCCGCTGAGCTTCATGTAGAGCTCGTACGTGACGAAAGGCACGACTGGCGCGAGGAGCTTCAGGAGCGTGTCGATGCAGTAATGGAGAGTGTACAGGGCGGATTCCTGCTGCTTCCTAGTGAAGGCTCCTGCCTGGTTGTAGGCGCGGTTCTTCACCAGCTCCAGGTAATGGGAAGCAAAGGTCTCCCACAGGAAATGCTTCAGACGTGTTGCAGGCTCGTGAAAGTCGTAGACTTCGTACCTCTGGCGGCAGAAATCGGCCAAAAGGTTGAGCTCGTTCAGTATCCACTTGTCGAGCTCCTCCAGATGCGAGGCTGTCTCGGTCCTGTCAAAATTAGAGACGAAGCGGCAGACATTCCACAGCTTCGTTATGCTCTTCGAGGCGCCTTCTATGCGCTCGAACGAGCATTTCAAATCCCCTTCTGAGAGGTTGCCCTCGGTGGCGCACCACAGCCTGAACGGCTCGGCGCCGTATTTTTCCAGGATTTTGTGGGGGTCTATTACATTGCCGACGCTCTTCGACATCTTCTTTCCCGCATTGTCGACTATGTGGTGGTGTATCCAGACGTCGTCGAAAATTATCCTGTCCGTCAGCACGTAAGACTTCAGGAGCGTGTAGTAAAGCCATGTGCGCACTATTTCCTTTCCCTGCGGCCTCAGGGTGCACGAGTGCTGCCTGTTGAAGAACTCCCTGTCCGAATGCCATCTCAGTATGTAGAGCGGCGACGAGGATGAGTCGAACCACGTGTCGAAGACGCGCTCCTCTCCTCTGAAGGCGGCGGAGCCGCATTCAGGGCACTTGTCCACAGGGCATTTTTCCTTCCACGGCCTGTAGTATTTCCCCTTCTCCGGCACGAGCGCGTGGCCGTTGCCGCAGTACCACAGCGGGATTTCAGTCGCATAGTAGCGCCTGCGGGAGAGAGGCCAGTCTATGCTGACGCTGTCGAGCCAGTCGAGAAGTATCTGCCTGCTCTTAGGCGAGTAGAAGCTTATCGCATCAGACGCGCTCCTCAGGGTCTCCTTGAGCTCCGTCTGCTTCATGTAGAATTCCTTCATCTCTATGAACTCGACTGGATGCTTTGAGCGCTCGCATATGGGCGTCCTGTGGCTCACTTCCCTGCTTGACACCAGGAGCTTCTCCTTATGAAGCCTTTCTATCACGGCTTTCCTGGCTTCCTCCACCTTCATGCCCTCCATGAAGCCGGCGTTGCCGTTCATCCTGCCATCCATCCCTATGCTTATGAGCGGCTCAAGATGCATTTCCCTGAAGAACCTTATGTCGGTCTGGTCGCCTGCCGAGCACATCATGGCGAGGCCTGTGCCCTTCTCCATGTCAGCGAAAGGATGGGCCTTTATCGGGACTTCCTTTTCGAACAGCGGTGTAATTGCGGTCTTCCCGTCAAGCTCCGCGTATCTTTTGTCCTCGGAGTTGAATATTACCATGCCGCAAGAAGGGATGAGTTCGGGCCGTGTCGTCCCTATCACAATGCTTTCGCCGGTTTCCCTGACCTTGAATTTGACCTCGTTGAACAGCGTGTTCACGTCTTTGTAATCGATTTCGGCGTCCGCTATGGTCGTCCTGCAGCCCGGGCAGTAGTTGTTGATGCGCGTGTCCTCGTAGATGTAGCCCATATGCCACAGCTCTATGAATGTTGCCTGCGTCATGGCCCTGTAGACGTCAGAATCGGTGAAATAAACGCTGCCGGGCCCGTCCCCCGATTCCCATGAGTTGAAGCTTATGCCCAGGCGTAGGAAGGAATCGATGCTTTCCGTGCTGCTTTCCTCGAGAACCTGCCTGCACATCTTGATGAACTCCTCCCTCGAGACGTCGGACATGCGTTTGTTGAACTTCTTCTCAGCCGCCATCTCTATGGGAAGGCCGTTGCGGTCCAGGCCCAGTGGAAACAGAACATTGTATCCTGTCATCCTCCGGAAACGGGCGAACATGTCCATCATTGCATATGTCGCGGCGTGGCCTATATGGATAGGGGTGTTGACATAAGGAGGCGGCGTATCTATGCTGAATGTGGGTTTTGGGGATTTTGCATCAAATTCGTATTCGCCTGAAATCTTCCATTTCTGGCGGATTTCTTTCTCCATCTCCTTGTCCCATCTGGGCGGCATGTCCATGAATATAACAATGGATTCCAGGTTTTAATAATTAGATGCGGCACGGCAGTAAAACCCGAACGACATAAATCTTGAAGTATAATTAGAGGCCGTCCTGAGAGGCATTTCCTGAAAGAATCTTGTCTATGTCGACCTGCATGAAGTCATCGGCGTGTATCACCTTGACGCCGGTGGCATCCTTCATTATCTTCTCCTGCTTCCACAGGTTCGCCCTGAGCATCCACAGCGAGAAATGCTGGAGTATGACGAGCTTCGGCTTCTTCTTCATCGCTCGCAGGAGCTTTATGGCCTCGTCGACGCTCATGTGTTTCTTCTCTTCAGGCTCCATTCCTTTCGGCACCAGAACGTTCATTATGAGAATATCGCAGCCCTCATACCGGCTTTCCTGCCCGGAATAGTATCTTCCGTCAGACATATAGCCTATCCGAAATTTGTCACTGGAGATGACGAAGCCGACGGTAGGCCCGTAATGCTCCGACTTCACGGCCTCGAACCTGACGCCTTTCATCTTTACAATGCTCCTGTCCTTCACAGCGTGAAGCTCGCCTATTTTCTTCCGCTGGTAGAGGTTTACGCACGGATAGTAGTCATAATCCTTCTCCCCCAGCTCTGCCTTGTCCATGACGCAGTGCTCTTCAGCTATAAGGAAAGGCTTTTCAAGGCCGTCAAGCCACACGTTCACATCACTGGAATGGTCTATGTGATGGTGGGAGAGGACGACGCCATTAATATCTTCGGCCTTCAGCTTCGCGCTCCTTGCGTTGACGAGGGAGCCTGGCCCCGGGTCCATGATGAAAGACATCATGTCCTTTTTCTCGCCGAGCTCGAAGTACATGCCGCCGGTCTTCCGGAGCTGGGAGAACATCATGTGGCGGCCGCCTCCTGTCCCAAGAAAAACAACCCTGTTCATCTCATCACCATACAATCAGAAACTATTATGAATATGCATATAAAAATCACGTTTTCTTCAGCCACACAAGGCTTTCCCTCAGGGTGCCCATCTTCTCGCTCCTGTTTTCCAGCGCGAACCTCTTATTGAGCACGACCATCTTCTCCAGGGAAAACCCGATCCGTTCGGCCATGTAAGATAGTATTATATCGCTGTCCACGACTTCCCCCGGCAGATATCCGTTGCCGACGACCAGTGCGACATTGGCTCCGGGTGCGCAGACGCGGTACATCTCCTGCAGGACCTTTTCCATGTCCTTGAAGTAAGAAACTGCCGCCTGGGGCAGTCCCAGGAACGGCTCTTCCGCCACCCCTGAGCCGATATAAGAGCGCATGGGAGGCAGGCCCTTCGAGCGTATGAAGAACTCCTCTATTGCGTAAACTTTCGTGTAGTCTATGTTGTTCAGGTACGGGGGCGACGTTATCACCGAGCCTATGCTTTCGTCCTCCAGCTCAAGCCTCCTTGCATCGCACAGGGCGACGTCTGTCCTGCAATCCCTGAAGCTGAGCCTCTTTGTGTCTTTCGTCATCTTCTTCACGACGTTCCTGAACATTATCCTCAGAGGAGCGGCCGGACGCTTCCTTATCCTCAGCGAGCCGCCGTCCTTCCTGGCATAGCTGCACTTGACGGAGGCATTTATCAGCGCAAGGAGGAACATGTCCCTGTACTTCTCGTCCTCTATCTGCATTATGTCCCTCGTCAGGAAGGTTATGTCCTCAAGAGCGAACTTGCTGAAAGCCCGTTTCATAAGCGGCGGATATTCCGCCGGAAGCCGCTCGAACTTCCTCCTGAAGCCCGAGTATATCTCCCTTATCTTTGCCGCGTCATAATCCTGCGTCTTGACTGCGGATGCGAACACTGAAACCGGCAGCACGTCGAAGCCTATCGAGTTTATTCCGAGCTCCCTGCACGCAAGGAGAGTCGTGCCGATACCGCAGAACGGGTCAAGAACAGGCAGTGAAACGTCATGCCGGAACATGTCCAGCATCTTGAGCACAAGCTCTCTTGAGAATCCTTCCTTGTAGTAGAACCAGTTGTATACCGGTATGCGCTTGTTGGGCACGAATGTTGCAAGCTCTTTCCACTCCAGATTCTCCTCTATCCTGTCCGAAATGCTTTCTGCATATTCCTCTAGCATAAAGCATCTTTCAAAGAAACGCATAAAAACCGAAATCCATTTATAAGCATTTTTTGCCGACTACCGGATAAATCAAAAGGTATATATACTAGGACAAAACATGAAATAATAATGGATGGTTCTCTGAAGAGTTCTCACTTTAGGAAAAATTTCTTATTAGTCGGGCTGTTTTTTGCATTCATTTTCGCGATGGCGGCGCCTTCGCAGGCATTTCTCATGAATGTTAATGTGACTGATCAGATCAGGAACCTCAGTTATTATACTGTAACAGCTCCTGTGAACACATCGGTAAATGCATCAAATATAACCTTCGTTCAGCCTGAAATAAGATTAAACTTTACGGCCAATGCTTCGGATTCTGTCGGTACGGCAACAAATTACAATTATTCATTTTTTGTTGATGGCAATGTTGTAAATGGTCTCCAGGGCCTAATTTCAAACAACACAGCCATATATGTAAACCTGACTACGCCTCTCACAAACGGATCTCACACGGTTCTCATTAGATTCAATTCTACGAATGATGGGAATGCAATTTATAATGTTACATTACAATTCTTCGTTGATGATACCGCACCCGTAATAAATACCAGTGCCGGTACCGGTGCTACTACTAACGCCACAAACTTCACCGATTCGACGCCTGAATTATCATTTAACATTACTGATATTGTCCAAACAAGCCAAATAAACGTCAGCGTTTATGTTGCAAACCTAGGAGGTTCCTTTATATATGACGGGAGCACGGCGACAACCAACAATACTATAGGAAAATACAATCTTTCGGCAAGGGCTAACGGCACGTTCATCGTGCGCTTCGAGGCAAACGATACCGCAAGGAACCTGAGAAATGCCTCATTGCTCACTATAAATGTTGACGACACGCCTTCAATCTTCCAGCCTTTCAACCCGGGCAACGGGACAACAACTAACGCTACAAACACCACCGACACGACTCCTGAAATAGCTGTAAACCTAACAGACAACGCCCAGACCGACCGGATAAATGTCAGCGTCTATGTCGATACTGTTTATGACGGCTCGTTTCTCGTCACGAACAACACCATAGGCAGGTTCAATATTTCTGCGAGAAGGAACGATACTGTAAGAGTCAGGTTTGAGTCCAACGACTCCGCAGGGAATCTTGCCAACGCGTCCCTTCTGACCCTTTACGTTTATGACGGCAAGCCGACTGTCAATATAATTTCGCTTCCAAGCGGCGTTGCTACCCTCAATGCAAGCAATTCCACGAATACGACACAGATCATAATATTCAACCTTACGAGGACCGGAAACTACACGAACACGAACTTCCTCAACTACACGATATTCATAGACGGCACGCAGAACGGGAGCAGTGTTCTCGTCAATAACGATACTAATATAACCGCCGTCGTGACGGGCTTCAGGAATGGGACGCACAGCTTCTGGATAGAGGGAATAGATCCCGCCGGCAACAGAGCCAACAGCACAATTTATACGATAACGACGGATGCAGAGGCGCCCTACATAACGATATCCGCGCCTCTGAACAACACGAACACGACAGACCTCACCCCGGATTTCCAGTTCACGATAATCGACAACTCGTCGGCATTCCTCAATGTATTGAACTACACGATATGGGTTGACGGCGCGGTCAACGGCCAGACAGGGCTTGTAACGAACAATACGCTGGTAAACGTATCATTAAGAGTGCTTTCAAATGTTACGCATAATATTACTATCCAAGTAGGCGACTTCCTCAACAACACGAGAAACATCACCACGTGGAAAGTTTCGACTGATGCAATCGCCCCCGTGCTTTCAATCTCGAACTCGCCTACCACCATTTATCAGGGCAATGTCGTCACGATTTCATGCACCATATCTGAGAACCTGCTTAACGTCATCTCAGCGCTCACAGTAACAAAACCGAACAACCAGATCACAACGCTTTCGGGATGCGGAGCTGAATTCGGCGACACGACCGCAATCGGCACGTATACTATCACGCTTACGGCAAATGACACAGCGGGCAACGGTGCCACGGGAACCAAGACATTTATTGTAAGCGATTCAGGCGGCTCGTCGTCAAGCAGCAGTGGTGGCGGAGGTGGCAGCAGCGCTGCCGTGTCAACGCCAAGCACAACGGTTTCGAAGACACTGATAGTCGATACATTCGTTCCTGACAAGCCGAATGTGATCAAGCTTGCCAGTGAGAACATAGGCTTCAAGGAAATAAGCATTGACATCGCGAACAAAGTCAATGCTGTCGAGATAAAGGTGGTGAAGACTGACTCGGCGCCCGCAGAAGTGACAAAGGCAGTCGAAGGCAAGGTCTACCAGTACATAGAAATAAAGCACGACAAGCTGAAGGATGAGAACATCAAGGGTGCAAAGGTCAAATTCACAGTCACGAAGAAATGGGCGTCTGACAATGGCGTTGCAAAAGATAATGTAGTCTTGAAGAGATTCAAGGAAGGCTCATGGACAGACATGAAAACAACGCTTTCAAGCGAAAGCTCAGCAGAGATAACTTACGAGGCCGAGCTTCCAGGTCTGTCGGTTTTCGCAATAGGCGAAGCCGTACCGACTGCTGCAACCCAGCAGCCTGCTGAGCAGCCTTCACAGCAAACAGAGCAGCAGCCTGCGCAGGAGACAACTCCGTCAACACCTTCAGCTCCAGAGCAGCCTTCGGCACAACAACCAACTGTGACATATTCAAATGAAACGATGTACTATGTTGCCGGCGGCGCCATACTGCTCCTTATAATCGCTTACTTCTGGGTAAAGGCGTCAAAGATAGGCATGGCAAAGAAGATAAGTAAGGCAAAGAAGAAATAAGGTTTGATTCTTCAAATCTGCAGATTCCACTGCCTTTGCCCAAAAGAATTCCTTGAATTCTTTTGGCAATTCGAGAAAGCTACGCTTTCTACGAATCAGACGGTGGTCGTTGACAGAACAAGGTTTTTTGAGGTCTGTGCAAAGAGCAACCTTTGACATGCCAAAGAACTGAAAGTTCTTTGGGCATTGAAGGAATTTCATTCCTTCGCGGATTTCAGCCGTATTTATTTCTTTATCTTAAATTACTTCTAATTATTCGGGCTGGTAGATCAACTGGAAGATCGCTTGCATGGCATATGTTTTCAGCAGAAGCAAGAGGCTACGGGTTCGAGTCCCGTCCAGTCCATGAGGGCATGTAGTCGAGTCCGGAAAGACGCCGCCTTCGCAATACCCCTCGCTTTCGCGAGCCGTATCACATCTTACGGAAAAGGCGGAAACCGGGGGTTCAAATCCCCCCGTGTCCATTAAGAACAATGTGTCAGGAAAAAACTAAAAAAGAAAATCGTGCCTGCTATGCTGTATATTGGTATTTGCCGCTAGTTCCTAGACTACAGAAGGCTCTCTCATAAAGATTCCACCTGGACACATTTTCACAGTCAGGGACTACTATTAAAAGTGGCATGAATCTTATTGAAGAGTCTTCGAGGGAATTTATCAGCGCTTTGACCGCGGTGTTAGATAATCTTCCCTTCAGGTAGTCTTTTACTTTGCTGTTTTGGAAGAGTTTTTTCCATGTCGTTTTGTCTAATTTTAAGCACCATGAACCCTCCGATACGTAGATTTTAGGCAAATAGTCTAGCCATATATGAAGGTTTTGCAATTCGTTGTCTTTTTTGTCATAAATGTGGAAATTTATGTGTTTTCCACTAACCGTCCCTCCCGGAGCCTTCGAGCATCCATATGGACTGGTTGTTGTGTCATATCTTATTTTCCAGCTTCCGTATTCATATTTTTCTTTTTTAGCTAATGCGATATTAGGGGTTACGGTCAATGAGAAAACAAGTGCAAAGACGAAGAATATTGCAAACTTCTTTTCATGAAGTTTCATACTTTCACCTCCGGGCAAAACTTCTGTGCCTAAAAGTAGAGTAATAAGGTCTATCTATATACGAAGAAGAATCCCACTTTAATTTTAAGATGTCTTGAAACCAATAATTAATTTCCTTTAAATGTTCTTTATGCCCTTTTTGGATGAATTTTCAATTTGACAAAATAAGTACCTATCTTGAAGGCGTCCAAAACTGCCGCCTTCGGGATCCCATCTTCCAGCAAACCCACGACTTTAGTCGTGGGTATACAAAGAAGATGTGATTTCATTCATTTCCCATGTCCACTCTTCATCTTCTTCATCACTATCCCGACTATCTGCTCAGGCGTCTTGTCTGACGTGTCTATGGCTATATCCGCCTCGTTCTCCTGCGAGAAAGTGTCGAAGCCGTAGATGCGGAGGAAGCTCTGCCTCTCGATTTTGTCGCGCTCCTTCACGGCCCTGACGGCATCCTTTTCAGGCACGCCGTCCCTGACGGAGATGCGCCTGGCCCTGAGCTCGTCCGGCGCCTTGAGCCACACCGATACGCTGTAGAGGCCCGAAAGGAGGTGTATGGAAAGCTTGCCGTCTATCACTATATTCCCGGCTTTTGCGAGCTCTTTCTGGAGGTCGTCGATGTTGACATGAAAATCCTTCCTGGAGCCCTTCTCGGTCAGGAGAAACTCAGTCGCCCTTCTGGTCTCCCCTTCCTTCACGCCGCTCTCGATGGCCTTCTTCTTGAAGAAATCCCCGGCCGAGAAATGCCTCAGTCCCAGGCGCTTCGCCAGGAGCTTGGCGATGGTCGAGGAGCCCGCTCCCGGCATTCCGGAAACAACTATAACAACCATATTCATGTTTTGCAGGAACAATGTTAAATACCCTTCGCCACTTATTCTCTTATGGGAATACGAAGGCGCAGAAAAAAGAGGAATTATCCTCGGGTGCTGCTTGTCGCGAAGCAGAACAAGGCCGGCATAAGGCACATAAAGAAGCTGGAGAAGATGCTGCGCAAATACACCGACGAGATACACTTCGACCACTCGACCGCGCTGCGCCTGAGAAAGAGAGGCCATTCGATAAGGAAGTTCGACGGCGACTTCATAATAACTGCAGGCGGCGACGGTACTTTCCTGTGGACGGCCCACAAGGCCGATATCCCCATACTGCCCGTGCGCATCGAAGGCCAGGGATTCCTGTGCACTGTTGATTTCAAGCATGTCGAGAAGCACATAAAGGACCTAGTGCGCAAGAACTACAAGATAATAGAGCGGATGAGGCTGGTATGCACGCAGGCGAAGACCAGCCGGATAGATAAATACATGGGGAAGATACTGAGCAACGAGTATCCCCTTGCGCTCAACGAGATAGCCTTCGGCAGGAAAAGGCCCTCGAAGGTTCTTTACGTGTCGTTCAGCATAGACGGCGTCAAGTTCGATTCCGTCGGCGACGGCGTGATGTTTTCCACCCCGTCCGGAAGCACAGCATACAACTCTTCCGCCGGCGGCTCCATAATAGACCCAAAGCTCAACGCGATAAGCATAACGCCCCTGTATCCTTTCTACTCCAAGGTTAAGCCGATGATAATCTCCGCCGACAAGAAAATACTCGTGGAAGTGAGCGGCGGCGAATGCGCAGTCGTCATAGACGGCCATGGCGGCGAATACGTGAAGTCCGGGACAAAGTTCATCATAGAAAAGGCCAAGCCCGCAAAAGTCATCACTTTCACCGAGCAGAACGTCTTCGAGAAGCTGAAAAACAACCTCATCGACTGATTCTTTATATTTATTTCATTGAATCTAATAGAAACATGGGCAGGTAGCTTAGTTACCAATCCCTTTTCTTCAGAAGAAAAGGTCTTGGTGAACCCCAAAAGAACATCAAGATTTATGAAGAAAATGAGGGAGGGTAGAGAAATCTGGTAGAGCACCTGACTGATACTGAATGCGGAAAGGCTTTGCCTTGGCATATTGGTATTACATCAGAAATCAGGAGGTCGAGAGTTCAAATCTCTCCCTGCCCACTATATCAAGGGTAGGCAGAAAGACCGCCAAGGAAACCAGTGGACGGAGAAGACCAAGCTTAACCATACTATCGCCATCAAGATGCTGTGGAAATGGCTCTATAAATAAATATAGAAGAAAAAGGCGCCTATCCAGAGCCAGTAAGATGGATTCATACGTCTGCCAAGAAAGCCAGAAACAAAATACCCGATGACTTGCTGACGGAAGACGAGATTCTGAAACTGATTGATGCCTGCGACAATATCAGGGACAAGGCCTTTGTTTCGCTGATAGCAGAGAGCGGCGCACGCATCGGGAAAATCCTGAACATACAGCTCAAGCACATCGCCTTTGAGAACAATTATGGGGCAAAGGTTGTCTTGTTCGGCAAGACAGGAGCGAGGAAAGTGATGGTGATCTCATGCGCCCCAACGCTTGCGCAAATGCTTAACCTCCATCCGCAAAAGAATAATCCAGAATCGCTGCTGTTCGTGACCAACATGAACCACAGGAAAGGGAACAAAATCAGATGTATCGCCCGACTTTATCTTTTTGATTTTGGAATCTACAAATTTCTTCTCAGAAGGCGTAAGGTGCGTATCTTCGAGAAACTCCTTTATATAATCGACTTCGCCTTTCAACGATTTTAATTCTCTCATTACTTCCTTCTCGAATGTCCCGTTCATTATAATTCGCCTGTCAATAATAGGCATTAAATGCTATCAAAGATTTGGATAGCATCGTGTTTTAGGCATTGAGTTCAATGGGCTCCCGAATTCAGGAAGGATTTGAAGGAATTCATAGCAATTACTTCTGGAAAGAAATCAAAATAACTTTCTCTTGAACTCATCATAGCCGATGAAATCTGGAGTTATAAATAGATATTTTACAGGTACCGCAGGTAACCTTTAAATCCCTAAGCAGCGTACTAATATCTAATATGCTCCCCGACATGGCACTATAGCTAGTCTGTAGGCAATGTCGGGCTTATTACTCATCTTTTTTGTCGCCGCCTTTCAGGCATTTGGTAATTATATCGTCCAGAACTATAGATGTGTCTGACACCTGCTTCAATAATGACGACCTGCTTATGGTAAAGTAAGCGTTTTCTACCTGTTTGCCCAGCTTCTGGAACAGATATAAATTGGTATATCTTTAAAAAAGCTTAGTAAAAATACATACCGATGAAAAAGCAAAAAGTACAGGAAAAAATTACTTTATCAGCAGAGCCACCAGCTTACTCAAAGACCCTTTGACTTATATCGGATTAGGCCTAACTGCGGCACCCAACGTCATAACTCATACCACAGGAATAGACTTCAGGACAATGGGAGCAGGAGCAAAAACAGCGTATATTGCAACTCTTCTGGCAGGAGGCTTCGCATTTGCTTTGTCGTATGCAAGAAACGGGGTTGAGCCGATTACATTAATGCTTTATAGAAAAGAGCTTAAAGAAGCGGAAAGGATATCACGAGAGGTCCAAAAAAATCGTGAAAAAGCTTACGCAAGATGGAAAAATTTTCTTGAAGGTCGACTAGATATATTTGAAGGAACTGGTATAGAGCAACTATCGCCGCTGATACAGAGAGGACGAAAAATCATTAAAAACCGCGATTATAACGCTACACGGGGCATTCTTTCTGAGCTATTCACTGTATACAGAAGGCATGAAAAGATTTCCAGACGGGAAGCCTCAAGGAAACTCACCGAGCCGCAGTCAGAAGAACAGGGATATGGAGACGTTGTATTTTCAATGGTGTCACAAAAAACTTATTCCAACGTACTTACACCGGGCCAACAACAAAGGCTCAGATATTTCATTGAAGATATGGAAGGCATCGTTTTTGAGGCTTCCGAAAGAGCTGAAATATATGGCAATGTGAGAAGGTCTGAATGGTACAGAGCACCATTCAATGATATACAGACATATATGCTTTTTGATGATATCACAAGAGACGTTAGAAGAGGCATAGCTCCATCCGAATCATCAATAAGGAATTATGCAAATCACGTGTTAATTGAAATCTGCAGATTCCACTGCTTTAAAGCAGTGGTTAAAAGTGGAATCTGAGATGCTCAATGAACTTGTTGTATTTTAACAAGCCACCGTCTTCAGACGGTGGTCATTGACAAACCAGCTAAATAAATTTCATAGATTACAAACACAGCCTTCTATTTTCTTTGTTTCAATCACGCCAAACTTATTACGGAAGAAATCAAAGCTCATTAGCCCCTCAACGGGCTCCTCACCAATCAGGTATTTCATGGCTTCTATCGCCGAAATGGTGCCGATGAACGCCGCGACAGGCGAGAGGATGCCGTCCTTCTCACACGAGTCGTTCGCAGCTTTACCTGCGAAAACGCAGCGCAGGCACGGCCTGCCAGGCAGCCAGAACATGAACGACGCTTCGGCGCGTATTGCCGCCGCATATGTAAACGGCTTGCCGCGTTCCACGCAATAATCGTTGATAAGGAAACGCGTCTCAAAATTATCTGTCCCGTCCAGAACTATGCCGGTTTTCGACAGTATTTTATCTATATTATATGAAGAAAGCATTTCAGCATGTGCTTCCACTTCCGTGAAAGGAGAAAGCATATCCTCCGTGACAACCGCCTTCAGACGGCCTATATCATTGATGCGGTATGACTGCCTTCCAAGATTGCACTTCTCGACTACATCGTTGTCTACAAGTATGAGGTTGACGCCAGCCCGCGCCAGGTATTCGGCCGCAGCATGGCCGGTGCCACCTAAGCCGACAACTGCGACCGTGCTTTTTCCGAGAATATCCTGCTTTTCCTTGCCTATGAATGCCTGTTGGCGCGAGCGCATGTTTTTACATCAGTATAGTTTTCTTTTAAATCTGCAGGTTGACTGAAACGCTGCTGGCATGTAAAACTATAAATACTATAACAACTATATTTTTTATAGGTGTTATAGATGGCAACGACAATAGCTGTAAGCGATGAAACAAAGGAAATGCTCAAAACCCTTGGAACCAAGGACGAGACATACGATGATATAATCAGGAATATGATGATAGCATACGAGGAATTCCTGAACAGACAGTACAAAAGGCTTGAAGAAAGAAATAAATTCAAAAAGATGGTTTTCTAGATGGACGTATTTCTGCATGAACAGGCAGAAAAATTTCTGAACACTCGTGACAGAAAAATACAGTCATCAATAAAAGAAAATCTGAAAATTCTGTCAAAAGAGCCATACTCAAAGCATCTTGACATAAAAAAGCTGAAAGGTATAAGCAGAAAACCTGAACTTTTCCGACTTCGTGTCGGGGAATATAGGATAATATATTTTATTCTGGGAAATGAAATACTCATTACCGATATAATCAAGAGGGAAATAGATATAATGTATAAAAGCCGGAAGATTCAGGTTTAAATAAGTTATCACCGAATTAAATAAAGCTCTCACGTACTCGGAAGATATAGGCAGAGGGATAGCGCACGAAGTGCGCAGGTCTGTTGTATCTTTGCAGGATTCTACGTTTTAGGGCGAGGGCCAGTTCTCAGAGAGAATTGGTTCGCTATCGGAGGAAATCTTCGGAAAGCTTTGCTTTCTGAGATATCGGAAGATTCCATCTTCCGCAGATTTCATATTTACTCAAATCACTATGTTGAATGAAATTCTTTGAATTTCATTAATGTGCAAAAACCGAAGGTTTTTGACATTTCGGAGAAGATAGCTTCTCCGCAGACATCCCAAAGGAATGAATTCCTTTGCGGAGAGGATTGAGATGCCGCACAGAAACAGACCGAGACGTGGAACTTTGCAGTACTGGCCTAGGAAGAGAGCCAAGAGAATATACACCAGGACGAGCTTCTGGCCCGAATCCGCCGAGACGAAGCCGCTGGGCTTTGCCGGATGGAAGGCCGGGATGACGCACGTTCAGGCGGTCGACAATAATTCCAAGTCGCCCACGTACGGCAAAATCATCTCAAGGCCCGTCACGGTCATAGATTCTCCTTCTCTATTCATTTGCGGTTTCCGCGCCTATAAGAAAACCGATTCCGGCATGAAATGCATCGGCGAAAAATGGTCCGGCAGCATACCGAAGGAAGTTCATATCGAAAAAAAGACCGTTCCCGGAAAGAAGATTCCTGAGATGAAGGATTTCTCCGACATAAGGCTGATAGTCGTCACCCAGCCGGCCAAGAGCGGCATGCACAAGTCGAAGCCCGAGGTCTTCGAGCTCGGGATAGGCGGCGACAAGAAGCTGGAATACGCAGAAAGCGTTCTGGGCAAGGAGATAGGAATGAAGGACGTCTTCAAGCCAGGCGAGTTCGTCGACGTTTCCGCAGTCACTAAGGGTTATGGTTACACAGGTCCCGTGAAGAGGTTCAACATACGCATACAGACAAGGAAGGACAAGCAGATGCACCGCCATGTCGGCAGCATAGGCTCCACAACGCCGAGGAAGGTCGACTGGCGGGTGCCGCAGGCAGGGCAGCACGGCTTCCATGCAAGGACCGAGTTCGCGAAGAGGATAATGATGTTCGATGACGACGCCAGCAAGGTGATACCTGACGGAGGGTTCGTCGGCTACGGCCTGCCTAAATCTTTCATACTGATAGAAGGCTCGGTGCCGGGCCCGAGGAAGCGCCTGATAAGGCTCAGGAAGGCAGTGAGGAAGAACAGTCCTGCCCCTGTGGAGATAAAATTCATATCAAAGGAGAGCAAGCAAGGCAGATAATCATGAAAGCAAAAGTCTACGACCTGTCAGGCAAGGAAGCCGGTAGCGTAGAGCTGCCGCGTGTCTTTTCAACGCCTTACAGGCCCGACGTCATACGAAGGGCGGTCCTGTCGCAGCAGAGCAAGGGAAGGCAGAAGTACGGAACAGACCCGCTTGCCGGAAAACGCACTTCTGCGCATTACCACGGCAGGAGAAAGTACAGGTTTACCATGATGAACAAGGAGCTCTCCAGGATACCCAGGATACACGGAAAAGGGGCGGGCATGTACGCCTACCGCGCGCGTTTCGCGCCTCATGCGGTAAAGGGCAGGAGGGCGCATCCCCCGAAGGCCGACAAGAACTGGGCCCAGGAGATAAACGACAAGGAGCGCAGGCTTGCCATAAAGTCCGGCATAGCAGCGTCCGCAGTCAAGGAGCTCCTTGAGAAAAGAGGTCATATGGCGCTGCAGTCGCCTTACATTTTCGTGGACGAATTCGAGGGTCTCAAGAAGTCGAAGCAGGTGAAGGAGCTGCTTGAAGCGATGATGCCAGAGGAGCTGGAAAGGTCCGAGAAGAAAAAGCTGAGGGCCGGCCGCGGGAAGATGCGCAACAGGAAGTACGCGAAGAGGAAAGGGCCGCTCGTGGTCGTTTCGTCCAACAGCGACGTGCTCAAGGCCTCGAGGAACGTGCCAGGAGTCGACGCGGTCTCAGTGCAGAACCTGAACGCCGAGCTTCTCGCGCCAGGGACGCATGCCGGAAGGGTGATGATAATCACGAAGGCCGGGCTTTCGAAGATGAAGGAGATATTCGGTGAGTAAAATGGCTGAAGAAAAGAAGCAAGGAGCAGAACCGAAAGAAAAAAAAACAAAGAAAGAAAAACCCCCGAAGGCCAGGGAAGAGAAGAAAAAGGAATTTACGTTCGATGGCCAGCCGTACGAGACGATAAAGTTCGTCCTCATGACCGAAAAGGCCATACGCTTCATAGAGCCGCAGAACAGGCTCGTGTTCGTCGTGGACAGGAAGGCCAGAAAGAATGATGTCAGGAAGGCCGTGCAGGCGGCGTTCCAGTCGAAGGTCAGCAATGTCAACGTGCTCATAGACCAGAAAGGCCGCAAGAGGGCGTTCGTAACATTTGAGAAGCCGGGAGAGGCTGGGGAAATCGCGATACGACTCGGAATCATATGATGGTGATATGATGAGATGTGTGACAGAAGAAGACATGGAAGAAATCAGAATTGTGCAGAGAGGCCATGACGTAGTAATATTTACTTACACTGGCATTAGAGATAACGAAAAAGGATCTACATTAGGCGATAGGCTGGTGTGTGAATTCAATAGACCCGTCGTTGTAGAGGACCATTCTGGAGAGGAACCTCACAGAGACGGCTACGTCACGCCGGAGCATAGATACACAGGGTTAGTGAGGATTTTGCAGGGTCGATAAATATGGGAAAGAATCTAAGACAGCAGAGGAGAGGGAAGGCGAACCCAAGGTACTTGTCGCCAGGACACAGGTACATGGGCGACGTGACCTACAGGAAGTTCTCGCCAGGCGAAGTCGTGGACATAGTCCATGCACCGGGAAGAAGGTCGCCCCTCGCTGTCGTGGAGTCTGACGGGCAGAAATCCATTTTCCTGGCGACTGACGGTATGCACATAGGGCAGAAGATAGGCCACAACTTTTCTCAGGGAAACCTTGTGGAGCTGTCCGGGATACCTGAAGGCACCAAGATATGTAATATTGAGCTTAACCCCGGAGACGGCGGAAAATTATGCAGGGCGTCAGGCGCGTTCGCGATGCTGGTGACGAAGGACGGCAACAGATGCACCCTTCTTATGCCTTCGAAGAAGAAGAAGGTTGTTTCGGCAAGATGCCGCGCCACTGTCGGCACTGTAGCGTCTTCCGGACGAACCGAGAAGCCTTTCATGAAGGCCGGCACGAAGCATCATGCCATGATGGCTCTCGGAAGGATGTATCCGCATACGGCCGGAGTGAGCATGAACGCTGTGGACCACCCGTTCGGCGGACAGACGAGGCCCGGCAAGGTCAAGACAGTCTCGAGGCACATGCCGCCGGGGAAGAAGGTGGGGAGCATATCGCCGTCGAGGACGGGCAAGAAGAAGAGGAAGTAGAATGGCAAATGAAACAAGTTTCATTTCAATTTCAAAAACGAAAGTCGTTAAGGTGTTTTAGAAATGGCAAAGAAATTCACGTTCAGAGGGAAGACGCTTGAGGAACTCAACGAGATGAACCTCGAGGAGCTGTCAAAACTCTTCACCGCGCGCGAAAGGCGTGCCCTCAAGAGAGGAATGCCGGAAGTCCACAAGAAGCTGCTTGAAAGCATACGCAGGTCGAAGGGCAGGGACAAGCTCATAAGGACGCACGCCAGGGACATGGTCGTCCTGCCCGAGATGGTCGGCGCCAAGCTCGGCATCCACAGCGGCGGCGAGTTCCAGATGGTCATGGTAAACGAGAGCATGATAGGGCACAGGCTCGGCGAGTTCGCGATGACACGAAAGCGCGTAAAGCACTCGTCGCCCGGCCTCGGCGCCACGAGGTCCAGCAAGTTCGTGCCCCTGAAGTAGAGTGATAAAAATGAACGATGCAGAAATCGAAAGGATTGGAAAGGACGCATTCAGGGTCGGCGGAAGAGAAGTCAGGACGCTGAAAGTAGGCTCGGACATATTTCCAGTGAGGACATGCGTCTATGACATGAATACGGAAGATTACATCGGGGAATTTTACGGAAACCCGCCGCCGTCATTTCCGGAGTATGACAGGGAGTTTGTAGAAGGCTTGATAAGGACGGTATACGGAAGAGGGTGACAATATGCCATACACGTTCAGTCCTGAGGAGAAGCATGCGAAAGCGTACAGCACCCTCCCGATATCAGTCAAATCGGCCGAGACGCTGTGCCGCGTGATACGCAAGAAGCCCCTCAGGAGAGCAAAGAGATTGTTGTCTGATTTGGAGTCGCAGAGAAGGAGCCTCGGAGGGAAATATTATTCCAGCGCCGTGTCCAGCATCAAGAAGCTCGTGGAGAGCTGCGAAAAGAACGCCGAGTTCCTCGGCCTCGATAGCGAGAGGCTCATGGTCCACGCGTCCGCCCACGAAGGCATGGCGGTAAGGAGAAGGAGGAGGAAGGGGGCCTTCGGGACCATGATGAAGCGGGCCAACGTCGAGGTCATGCTGATAGAAAGCGGCAGGAGCGACAGGGTGCCGAAGGAGAAGATAAAGAAGCAGATGGAAGCGAAGAAAGAGGATGACAAGAAATGAGAAACGGAATAATATTCCGTTTTATTGCTCAGAGAACAGGGGTTCTCTGGCATCTCAAAAGAGATACCTCTTTTGCAGATTTCGAAACGAAAGATTCGAAGGTGTTTCAAAAATGAAGGAGCGAATATTCATACAGAAAGCGAAGGAGCATATAGGACTCGAGGAGTTCATACGCTCCCAGTTCAGGCAGGCTAAGGTCGGGGACATCGAGATACAGCACACGCCTGTTGTCACCAGGATAGTGCTCTACACGACGACTCCAGGCCTCATCATAGGCAGCGGCGGGGAGCGCATAAAGGAAATGGCGGAAATCATAAAGGACAAATACAAGATCGACAACCCGCAGATAGATGTCCAGAAGATAGAGGAAGCCGATCTGGACTCGACGATAGTCGCGCAGTCAATAGCAAACCAGATAGAGGGCGGCGTCAACTACAAGAGGCTGGGGAATTATTACCTCGACAGGATAATTCAGGCAGGGGCCACCGGATGCGAGATAATAATAACAGGAAAGCTTTCCGGCGAGAGGTCCAGGAGGGAGAGGTTCTACGCCGGATACCTGAAGAAGTGCGGCGAGCCGGCAAGAAGGGAGGTCATGAAGGGCTTCGCACTGGCAAACCCCAAACTGGGAAACATAGGGATAACTGTGAAGATAATGACGACGCGCCCGGACAATATTATGAGCATAAAGGAGCCGCAGAATCCAGAACCTGCAAAGGCCGGACAAAAGGAGAAGACGAAAGATGGCAATACTCAAGATGAAGAAGATAAGGGAAATGAGTGAGAAAGAGCTCGAAGAGAAGAGAAGGGAGCTGATGCTCGAGAAGTCAAAGGAGATAGCGTCGGCCGAGATAGGCGGCACCGTGAAGAATCCCGGAAGGATACGCGAGATAAGGAGGACAATTGCCAGGATGAAGACGCACGCATCCGCGAAAGCCGGCGAAAAGGGAAGAGGTGGTATTAAGTAATGGTATGCCCCAAGTGCGGCCTTCCGGAGGAACTTTGCGTCTGCGAGATCATAGCAAAGGAAGTCCAGAAAATAAAGATAACCTTCATGCAGAAAAGGTACGGAAAGTACGTTACCATCATAAGGGGAATCGACCCGAAGAAGATAGACGTGAAGGAGCTCATGAGGAAGCTGAAGTCGAAGCTCGCATGCGGCGGCACGTACAAGAACGGCGAAATAGAGCTCCAGGGCGAGCACAGGGAAAGGGTGAAGAAAATACTGATAGAGGAAGGCTTCCAGAAGGACATAATCGAGGTGGCCTGATGAGGACGCCCGAAAACATACTGATGCACGAGCTCATAGGGCTCAAGTGTGAGGTAATGGCGTCCCTCAACAAGTCCCAGACAGGGATTTCCGGGAGCATCGCCGACGAGACGATGAAAAGCATCGTCATCGAGAGCCCTGACGGAAGGAAGACGGTGCCGAAAAACGGCACGATATTCCGTGTCTCGTCGGGTTCGTGGAAGGCCGACATCGACGGCAGCGCGATAGTTGCAAGAAGCGAGGACAGGATAAAGAAAAGGATTTCAAGATGGTGAAAATCTGTGGGGAATTGAAAATTCTCCAAGACATTCAAAACGGAATTAGAGGTGTTTTGAAAATATGGCAAAGAAAAAAGTCAATGATATCGGGATAGAAGCCAAGGCTCCGGCCGGAGCCTGTGATGGCGAGAAGTGCCCCTGGCACGGGCGGCTGAAGATACGCGGCAGGATATTCGAGGGAAAAATCGTCTCGAGCAAGCCGTCCAACACGGCCATAATCTCGTGGAACTACTACAATTACGTGCCGAAATACGAGAGATACGAGAGGAGAAAGACGAAGATAGAATCCCACAACCCGAAGTGCATAGACGCCAGGGCCGGCGACACGGTAAGGATAGGGGAATGCAGGCCGCTTTCCAAGTCGAAGAGATTCGTCGTGTTTGAGAAGGTGCTGGAAGAATGAAAGCGATAACATCGAACGTTGTAAAAGGAATACCGCTCAAGTCGAGGCTCGTATGCGCCGACAATTCCGGGGCAAAGGAGCTGGAACTCATAGCCGTAAAAGGATACAAAGGAAGGCTGCGAAGGCTCCCGAAGGCCGGAGTGGGCGACGTCATAATATGCAGCGTCAAGAAAGGAAAGGAAAAGATAAGGAAGACGGTTGTTTATGCCGTCATAGTAAGGCAGAGAAAGGAGTACATACGCATGGACGGCTCCAGGGTGAAGTTCGAGGACAACGCGGCAATACTCGTGAACCCCAAAACTTTCGAGCCCCAGGGCACGGAGATACGCACTGTCATAGCGAAGGAGGCCGTTGAAAGGTTCTCGGCTATAGGGAAGATAGCCAGCGTGGTGCTGTGATAATAATGAAAAAGACATACTCTCCTGCGTGGAAGAGCAGCATCCAGAGAAGGAAGCAGAGGAAATACAGGTACAACGCGCCGCTCCATGCCAGGCATGCGATGCTCTCGGCCCACCTCAGCAAGGAGCTCCGGAAGGAGCTGGGCTTCCGCTCCATGCCCCTGAGGAAGGGCGACGAAGTGACGATCATGAACGGCGAAAACAGAAAGATGAAGGGAAGCATAATGAGAGTGGACATGAAAAATCTGAAGGTGTATGTTGAGGGGATAAAAAAAAGGAAGGTCTCGGGCCAGGAAGTCGAAATTCCGCTTGAGCCGAGCAACCTCAAGATTACAAGGCTAAACCTCGAGGACCCGAAAAGAAAGAAAATTGTCGAGAGGAAAAAAGGAGCAGCCAAATAGGGGTGTTTGAATGACTCAGCTAAAAAGACTCAAGGCGCCAAGCTTCTGGCCCATAGAGAGAAAAAACAAGAAATACATAGTCCCGCCAGTGCCCGGCGCCCATTCCGTCCAGAACTCGATGCCTCTCGGGCTCATCCTGAGGGACGTGCTGAAGTGCTCGAAGACGATGAAGGAGGCAAGATACGTACTCAGCAGGGGGCTTGTCAGCATAGACGGCCTGAAGAAGAAAAACAAGAACTTCGGCGCAGGCGTCATGGATGTTCTGAAGGTTGGCGACGACTCTTACAGGATAATACCCAGCAAGGCCGGGTTCAAGTTCCAGAAAGTCAGCGGGGAGGAGGCCACTTTCAAGCTCATGAGAGTAAGGAACAAGAAGAGCCTTCGAGGGAAGAAGGTTCAGGTAAATTTTCATGACGGCAGGAACATGATAGTTGACAAGGACGAATTCAAGACAGGCGACGTCGTCGTCTTCGACTTCCAGAAGAAGGCGATAAGGCAGAAAATAAAGTTCGAGAAAGGCTCGACCATAGTCGTCCTGAAGGGGCACAGCCGCGGGGCTGTCGGGAAGATAGACGGGATAAAAACGACGAAAAGCTCCAAGCCAAACGAGGTCACAGTAAGCATAGGCTCCGGCAGCATCGTGCTCCCGAAAGATTACGTCTTTGTAATAGGGCACGAGAAGCCTGTCATCACTATGGGTGAGTAAGGAATGAACAAAATGATCGATATAAGGGTAGAGAAAATAACGCTGAACATAGGCTGCGGAACGGACACGCCGGTGAACGTCGCCAGGCAGGTCCTTGAGAGGATAACCGGGAAGAAGGTCGTGACTACGAGAACCAGGAAGAGGACGACCTTCAACGTCCCGAAGAACAAGGACATAGGCTGCAAGACGACGATACGCAGCGGCTCCGAGGAGTTCCTCAGGAGGATGCTGGAGGCAGTGGACAACAGGCTGAAGGAGAACAGCTTCGACAGCACCGGGAACTTCTCCTTCGGCATAAAGGGCTACATAGACATACCGCAGATGGAATACGACCCCAAGATCGGCGTCATGGGGCTGGACGTATGCGTGACGCTGGAGAGGCCCGGCTACAGGGTGAAGAGGAAGAAGCTGTCGAAGAAGCTCGGGAAGTCCCACGTCATAAAAAAATCTGACGCGGTTGACTACATGAGGAACAAGTTCGGGGTTACAATAGCGTGACGGTGGTAGAATGGTCAGAACGAAAGCGATAAAAAGAAAATATGGAAAAGGCTCCAAGGTTTGCATCAGGTGCGGGAGCATGAAAGGCATAATAAGCAAGTACAACCTCAAGTACTGCAGGCGGTGCTTCAGGGAGGTTGCGCCGCAGATCGGGTTCAATAAATACAGGTGACGTTATGGCAAAAATAATGATTGTAGAGGATGAGGAACAATATATGGCACAGATAGCAGGAATAGTTACCGGTTCAGGACATGAACCATTACCTTTCAGCGGATACAAGCAGGCGCTGGAGGCTTACGGTACAGAAAGACCTGACATGGTTATAACAGATTACACAGGAGATTACTCAGGATTTCCGCTTGGAGGTATTACAGTGGCAGCCGAAATAAGAAGAAGAGGAGATACGATTCCGATTTACGTTCAAAGCCGAGCACCGGTTCCTTTACACGAGTTGAATTACTGCAAGGCGACAGGATTCATACCAAAATCAGAGCTTGGTACAAGGCTTCCTGCCGTTCTTGCGGAGCATTTTGGTGGTAGCGAATGAGACATGACATACTTTCGGACGTGCTGTACGTGATGAACAATGCGGAAAATATAGGCAAAGCTACCTGCACCATTCCGGCCTCGAACCTCGTCAAGAACGTCCTGAAGGTGCTGCAGAAGGAGAACTACATAGGGAGCTTCGAGTTCGCCGACGACGGCAAGTCCGGCCACTTCGTTGTCGAGCTCATAGGGAAGATAAACTTCTCGAGGTCCATAAAGCCCAGGTTCTTCGTCAAGAGGGATGACTACGAGAAATGGGAGAAGAGATACCTGCCTGCAAAGGGCTACGGCGTCATGATAATATCGACGTCGAAAGGCGTGATGAGCCAGAAGGAGGCGGAAGGCATGGGGATAGGGGGCCGCCTTCTCGGGTATGTTTACTGAGTGATATGAATGGAGTACACAGCGCAGATTCCGGACGGAGTGCAGGTTTCAGTCAGCGGGAGCGAGGTCTCCGTAAAGGGCCCGCGCGGCGAGCTGAAGAGGGACTTCGGCGACCCAAGATACGACACGGAGCTGGTAATGTCGGTTTCCGGGGACAAGTTCTCCGCGAAGACTGAGTCCAAAAGGAGGAAAGTCTACGCAATGGCAGGCACCATAGCAGGCCACGTCAAGAACATGTGCCTCGGCGTCACGAAGGGCTACAAGTACACCATGAAGATAGTCTACACCCATTTCCCGATAACACTATCCTTGAAAGACGGGCATGTCGAGGTGAAGAACTTCCTCAGCGAGAAGGGCGTGAGGAGAGGAAAGATAATGGGCGATTCCGAAGTGAAGTTCGACAAGGAATCAGTGACGATAACAGGGAACGACCTGGAGCACGTCAGCCAGACGGCCGCCAACATAGAGCAGTCGTGCAGGCTGTCAAGACGGGACAGGAGAATCTTCATAGACGGCATATACGTGTCCGGAAAGATGCTGGCCACAGGCGAGAAAATATAGGGTGATTATAATGAGCAAAAGATTCAAGTCGCAGGATTATTTCAGGTATCCGCGCCTCGGAATCAAGTGGAGAAAACCCAAAGGCCTCCAGAGCAAGCTGCGCCTGAAGAAGAAAGGCGCGGGCATGCTTGTTGATGTAGGATACGGCACCAGCCGCGCGAAGAGGAATACGATAAACGGGCTCAGATACGCCGTCGTCTCAAATGCGAAGCAGCTCGACTCGACGGACTCCAAAGCCGTCATAATATCATCTGCAACAGGCGCGAGGAAGGCCCTCGAGATATCCGAAAAGGCCGCGGGCCTTGGAATAAAGATACTGAACATGAAGAAAGTCAGGAGGTCCCGCAGGATACTGAGTAATATCAAGGAGAGGAAGACGGCGCCGAGGAAGGAAAAAAAGGAAGCGGAGAAGAAGGATGAGGCGCCAAAGAAGAAAGAGGCAGCAGCGGAGGAGAATAAATAATGTTCATAGTCTTCGGAAGCGGAAAATGCCCGCTTTGCGGGGACTTCGGGACTGAACTTTCAAAAGAAATATACAAGTGCGAGAAATGCCTTGTAGCATTCAACAACTTCGGCATATCCTCGCAGTCAGAGGCAAGGCAGGCGGAAACGAAATACTGGAACTGAAATGAGGAAGAGACAACATGGACCTGAAATCACAGAAAATCATGGCATCGAAGACCATGAAATGCGGAAAAAGCAGGGTATGGATAGACCCGACCAGGATAGCCGATGTCTCGGACGCCATAACGCTTGCCGACATAAGGAAGCTGATATCAGACGGCGTCATAAGAAAGCTCCCTGAAAAGGGGCTGAGCGGCTTCAGGACGAAGAAGAGGGCGGCCCAGAAGGCGAAGGGCAGGCGGAAGGGCAAGGGCTCAAGAAAAGGCGGCGCAGGGACCAGGCTCCCAAAGAAAAAGACATGGATGAAGAGGATACGAGCCATCAGAAAACTCATAAGGCACCTGAAGGACGAAGGGAAGATTGACAACAAGACCTACAGGGACGTCTACGTCAAATCAAAGAGCGGCTTTTTCAGGAGCAAGTCGCACGTCATGATACATCTTGAAAGGAACGGCCTGCTGAAAGATTCAGGCAAGAAAGAGGAGAAATAAATGGACCAGTACATAATGTTCAGGCGCAGAAGGGAGAAAAGGACAGACTACAGGCAGAGGCTTGCCCTCCTGAAATCGAAAAAGACCAGGATGATAATAAGACGTTCCCTGAATAACATAAGAATCCAGTTCATTAACTTGGGCCCCTCAGGCGACATCGTCGTGGCTGAGATGACGTCGAAGGGCCTGTCCAAATACGGATGGAACTGCCACAGTGCAAACCTTCCGGCTTCATATCTCACCGGATATCTTGCCGGCGCCGAAGCCGCGTCAAGAGGCGTCAAGGATGCAATCGTTGACATAGGCCTGCAAAATTCCGTCAGGTCTTCCAGCCTCTATTGCGCCGCGGCCGGTGCCAAGGATGCCGGAATAACCATAAACGTCGGGAAGGAAGTATTGCCGCCAAAGGACAGGATAAGCGGGAAACACATAGCCGACTACGCGGCGAAGATAAAAAACAGCCCCGCATACCAGAGGCAGTTCTCATCTTATTTAAAGAAAGGAATCAACCCTGAAAAAATAGGCGAGATGTTCAGCCACGTGAAATCAGAGATAGCCGCCAAATACGGCATAAAGAACGGGAAGGAATGACAATGACAGAATGGAAACCCAGAACTGAGCTTGGAAAGCAGGTCGCCGCCGGGAGCATAACACTGGGAGAAATATTCAGCACGGGGAAGAAGATAAAGGAGTCGGAGATAATAGACACGCTGCTTCCGGCCCTGCAGACAGAGATAATCTTCATAGGCGGCTCCCCGGGAAAGGGCGGGGGAATAAAGAGGACGCCCACGAAAAGGACCGCGAGGATGCACCGCTCCGGAAGGCGCTACAGGATATCAGCCTTGGCGATAGTGGGCGACGGCAACGGGTACATAGGAGTCGGCGCCTCGCATGCAAAGGAGCACAAGGACGCCATCGACAAGGCCATATACAACGCCAAACTGAATGTAATACCGGTAAAGAGGGGCTGCGGCTCGTGGGAATGTCACTGCGGCGGGAACCATTCCATACCCATAAGGATAACAGGCGGCGAGGGCTCGAACCGCGTCATGCTCATACCGGCGCCGAAGGGCATAGGACTCTGCATAAACGACGAGGCGAAGAAGATACTGAAACTAGCCGGCGTGCGCGACATATGGTCCAAGTCGTTCGGGGAGAGCAGGACAAGGTCAAATTACACCCTTGCCATATTCAACGCCTTCAGGCGCATGAACATGATGAAAACGGAGGCTGTCGTGAAGAGGCCGAAGCCTCCAGAATCGTACGATTATTCTGACGAGGACGAAGACGACAAGTCCCGCAGGAAAAGGAAAGGCGATGAAGAATGATAGCAGCCATAAGATTGCGCGGTTCGATAAAGGTCGGGAAGGCCATGCTTGACACCATGAGTATGCTGAACCTTGACAGGGTAAACACGCTGAGCATCGTGGACGAGAGCCCCTCCACCTTGGGGATGATAAAGAAGGTGGAGAATTTCATAGCATGGGGGGAGATTTCGGACGATGTCATGAAGAAGCTGTCCGGGAAGAAGGTCGTCCGCCTGCATCCACTCAGGGGCGGCATGAAGTCCGTCAAGAAGAAATACCCAAGCGGCGACCTCGGCTACAGGGGGGCCAAGATAAACGACCTCATAGAGAAGATGATATCATGAGCGTAAGATTCAGGAAAAAAATCAGGAGGCAGCGCGGAGGCGGCACGCACGGATGGGGAGCCAAGAAAAAACACCGCGGAGGCGGCTCCAGGGGCGGCCGCGGCATGTCGGGATACCACAAGCACAAATACTCCTTCGTGGTCAGCAAGGATCCGGAGCATTTCGGCTACAAGGGCTTCACTTCCATGAAGAAGACGGACAAAACCATCAATATCGACGACATGCAAAGGCTCACCAAGGATAATGCTGTAGACCTTGTTTCAATGAGATACGGAAAACTCCTGTCCCGCGGAAAAATAGACAAGGCCGTGACGGTCAGGGTGAGGAAGTTCTCGGCCAAGGCCAAGGAAAAGATAGAGGCCGCGGGCGGAAAGATAGTATCCGAATAGCGCCAAGGGGAAAGGGTGAAAATGAATTTTGTTTCAATTGCGTCAAGGCTGCCTGGCATAGAGGAGCCGAAGGTCCATCTCAATTTCAAGGCGAGGCTTAAGTGGACTGCCATAATACTCCTGCTTTTCATAGTACTTTCCCAAATAACGCTTTTCGGCGTCTCCCCTGAGGAGCGCCAGAGGTTCCAGTTCTTCGAACTCATACTCGGCTCGTCCATAGGGACGCTGATGACACTGGGCATAGGACCCATCGTGACGGCGTCCATAATACTCCAGCTTCTGGTCGGCTCCAAGATAATACCGTGGAACCTTAGGGAGCCCGAGGGCAAGAGGAAATTCCAGTCGGCGCAAAAGCTTCTCGTTATATTCTTCTGCGTGTTCGAAGCCTTTGCCTACGTGAGCTTCGGCGCGATAAAACCGTCTTCAGCCGACTTCATGCTGGTACTGATAGCACAAATAGCCTTCGGCGGCTATTTGGTCCTCCTGATGGATGAGGTGATTTCCAAGTGGGGCATAGGCTCCGGCGTCTCCCTTTTCATAGCGGAGAACGTGTCGAAGACGATATTCGTCCGCGCATTGAATCCTTTGACGCCACTGGGCGAGACCATACCGTCAGGCCTCATACCGCAGTCCATCTCGTTCATAGGACTGGGCGACATGTTCCAGGCCGCGATAGCGTGGGTTCCGATAGCCGCAACCGTGATAGTCTTCCTGACTGTCGTCTACATACAGGCCATGAAGGTGGAGATACCACTCGCCTTCGGCAGCATACGCGGCTTCAGCCGCAGATGGCCCCTCAACATGATATACACGAGCAACATGCCGGTAATACTCATAGCGGCGCTGCTGGCAAACCTCCAGCTCGTGGCCACGATGGTTGCAAGGCAGACCGAGGAAGGCCTGCGGTGCGGGTTCCTCGGGTGCTTCGACAGCAACAACATCGCGATAAGCGGCATAGTGCAGTTCTTCCAGCCGGTCGCTTCCTTGCCTGTGCAGATATTTTTCCTCACCATACTTACCATAGTGTTTATAACCGCATTCGCGTCCTTCTACTTCAAATTCAAGCACGGCTTCAAGGTCGTAGTGGCGGCGGGCGCAGCCGGCGTGATATTAGCCTTCCTTATATCGTCGTCCACGGTTGGCATGCCTACGGGCGACGAATTCCTCCGCACTGGCGTGTATTCGCTGCTCCTCATAGCGGGCTCGGTCATCTTCTCGGTCTTCTGGGTGTCGACAAGCGGCATGGACGCCAGGAGCGTCGCCGAGCAGATAGAAGGCCTCGGCATGCAGATACCCGGATTCAGGAGGGACCCGAGGATAATCGAGCAAGTCCTGAACAGATACATACCGACGCTTGCCATAATATCAGGACTTTTCATAGGCACCCTGGCGGCGGTGGCCGACTTCACGGGCGCGCTGGGAACCGGAACCGGCATCCTGCTGATGGTGATGATAATCTACAGCCTTTACGAGAACATAGCCAACAGGTACATGGAGGACATGCACCCGGCCATGAGGAAGTTCTTCGGGTAGGACCCGGAACTTCCTCATCAAACAAGTCAAAAATTTTTAGTTGACTGGCGACATAATAATAATTCAATTCTTTAAACTTCATGCTGCCGATGAAGTCAGAACAGTCTCACTACAATGAAAGCGAAAAGCAGCATGCTGCCGAAGTCGGCGAGCGACGTCGTTATCGGCACGAGGAAGTTGTTCGGGTCCTCTTTCTTCCTGTATATGTAGATGCCGGATGCGACCGATGCCATAAATATTATTCCGACAAGTATCATGGTGCACATGACCGACACGGCCATGATTTTCAGGAATATCAGAGGGTTGAACGGAAAGCCGCTGTAATATGCCATGCCGTACGACACCGCCCCGATGTACAGCGACATTATCAGGGCGATGGCAAACAGCGTCTTCATGAGATTTTTCATTTCTTCCGACTTCAGCACGCTTTTCCTGATGTCTATCTTTCCGGTATAGAGCATGGAAGTGAACTTCGACGAGACTATGGTGCCGTAGTCCCCTATCATGTCATTCAGCGCCGGCAGCATTATGAGAAGCGGTATGATGGTGACGAGCTTTTCCCTTACGTTCTCAAGCCCCACGCCGCCGACGGAGCTTATTATCGCAGCTATTATCAGTATCTTCAGGCTTTCCTTTATGATGACAGAGGCGACATGGGATTTCGTCCCGTATTCCTTCATGTAGAAAAGCGTTTTGTAAGATATCTTGTGCTTCCTGTGGATCGAATGGATGACAGGGTGATGCTTATGCCGCTTTATGCCGTGCAGCTTCGCAAACTTTTTGTTGAGCTTCATGCCACCACCGCTATTGCAATCATGAACGACGCGACGCTCATGACATCGCCAAGCGTTGTTATATATGGCCCCATGATGTTGTTCGGGTCATGCCCTTTCCTGAACACCCAGAACGTCGTATATACGGTAAGCGGCGTCATCAGCATAGACACGAATCCCGCTATGACCGAAATGAACACGATCTTCACATTCTCGATGCCGAAGAACCATGAACTTGCAAGATAAGCCAGAACGCCGAGAACGATGCTTGAAATGAACACAAGCGAGACAGTTGCCAGCATGTTGCTTTTGGATATCCTGTCAGCCATTCTCGGCTTCACGACGCCAAGGAAAAGGCCTGAGCTGAGGCGGGATGACATCATGCCGCTTAGGGCGCCCCTCATCTCAAGGAAGCCCGGTATCAGTATGAAGAGCCCGGGTATGAGCGATATCTGGTTTGTCATGGAGGCGAGAGCCACACCGGCAAGCAGCCCGCCTGTCACCGATATGAGCTCCACGGCGAAAATTTCCCTGAAGTCATTTCCCATTATAAGATATTGGAGCACGGTTAAAAAGGATTTTTATACGTTAGATTTCAACAGTAAGCTAAAGCGCCTGTAGTTTAATGCGGTCGTGGTCTAATGGCAGGACAACAGCCTTCCAACAGCCCTTTTCAAAAAAGCGCTGGCGGAAAATGAAGAGAGCTGTTTATGTGGGTTCAAATCCCGCCGACCGCATCGATGATGCATGAAAAATATTTTTTGATAATCGCATTCCTGGCAGCGGTATCCGGATGCGTTTCAGAAAGCACTACAGTCTCTCCTGCACCTGATACAGTTGAGGCGATTGCGGAAACGTTTTCTTATGCCGCAACCGATTATCCAGGAATGAGCGAAATTCCCAAGGAAACGACAGGCTATCCGCTTCTTCTTGACGACCCATTGATGGCCCTTCCGATAAAATACTACATAAACGAAAGCACGATAAACTACAGCTATGCGGTCTTCTATCCCGAGATGGTGAACGATACTATAGAAGGCCTGGAGGAATGGGAACGTGCCACGGATGGCGCCGTGAGATTTGCAGAAGCCAAAGAGCCGTCCGATGCCAGCGTCGTAATAAACTTCGTCAAATTCTACAACATAACGTCCGTGATGTCCGGCGAATACGGCCTATCGTGGACAAGCCAGCTCGGCGAAGGCGGACCCGCGTCTATCATCCCGTACAGGGGATTCAACCTCATAAACAGCTCGGTGATGTTCGTCTTCCCGAACAGGCAGGACAGGTGCGAGACGGTGCAGACGGCGGAGCACGAGTTCGGGCACGCGACAGGCCTTGACCATGACGGCATTCCAGACAGCATAATGTATGCAAGCGTCCGAGGCACATGCCTGCAGAAATTCAAACAGCCCACGATAGACGCGGTGAACAGCCTTTACAAAAACTCAAAGCCGGACCTCAGGTTCGCCTATGCAACGGCATCCGAGTCGAACGGGACTTTCGACATTGACATGAAGGTCGAGAACGTCGGCCTTGCCTATTCCGGCAGCGTGAGCCTGAAGCTATACGACGGCTCGTTCTTCGTATGGGACGGCCTCATAAGGCCCCTGGCCCCTGGCGGCTCCGAAGTGTTCCTGGCAAAAGGACTGAAGATGAAACCATCGAACGGCTCTATCCAGGCTTTCATCGACATAGAATCGGCGCAGGAAGAATTATCCAGGGAAGACAACGAGATAGTATTGCGAAAACAATAATTATGT